>NZ_AP022618.1:305136-610272 GCF_010731615.1 Mycolicibacterium insubricum
GGTGAACACCGGGACCCGCACGCAGGTGCCGCTGACCAGCAGGTCCGGGATGCCCAGGATCTTGCGGCTCTCGTTGCGCAGCTTCTGGTCCTCGTCGGTCTCCCCCGAGCCGTCGTCGACCAGGGACCCGGCCAGCGGGACGACGTTGAACGCGATCGGCGCAACGTATTTGACGGGTTGCGGGTAGTCCAGCGCGTTACCGTCGTGCACCAGGGACTCCGCGCGAGAGATGACCGCGCGGGTCTGCGACGCCAGCTCCTCGACACCGGCCAGACCGCTGCCGGAAACCGCCTGGTAGCTGGAGATCACCAGCCTCCTCAGCCCGGCCGCCTCGTGCAGCGGCTTGAGCACCGGCATGGCCGCCATGGTCGTGCAGTTCGGGTTGGCGATGATCCCCTTGGGCCGGTTGCCGGCGTCGCGGTGAAAGTTGACCTCGGACACCACCAGCGGCACGTCGTCGTCCTTGCGCCAGGCCGACGAGTTGTCCACCACCACCGCACCGGCGGCGGCGAAACGCGGGGCCTGCACCCGTGACATCGTCGCGCCGGCCGAAAACAGTGCGATATCAAGGCCACTCGGGTCCGCGGTGGCCGCGTCCTCGACCTCGATCTCCCGCCCGCGGAACTCCAGCGTGCGCCCGGCCGAACGCGAGGACGCGAAGAACCGCACCCCGGTCGCCGGAAAGTCGCGTTCTGCCAACAGGTTCCGCATCACCTGGCCGACCTGGCCGGTGGCACCCACCACACCGATGTTCACCATGATGCGCTACCTACCCGTCCCCGCGTAGACCACGGCTTCCTCGTCGCCACCGAGGCCGAACGCCTCGTGCAGCACGGCGACCGCACGGTCGAGCTCGGTGTCCTTGATCAGCACCGAAATCCGGATCTCCGAGGTGGAGATCAGTTCGATGTTGATACCCGCGTCGGCCAGCGACTCACAGAACGTGGCGGTAACGCCCGGGTGGCTGCGCATGCCCGCGCCGATCAGCGACACCTTGCCGATGTGATCGTCGTAAAGCACGCTGGTGAAACCGATCTCACCCTTGAGCGAGTCGAGCTTCTGCACCGCGGTGGCCCCGTTGTCCCGGGCGCAGGTGAAGGTGATGTCGGTCTTGCCGTCCTCCACCTTGGAGATGTTCTGCAGCACCATGTCGATGTTCACGTCGGCGTCGGCGACGGCGCGGAACACCCGGGCGGCGTAGCCGGGCACGTCGGGCACGCCGACGACGGTGACCTTCGCCTCCCCGCGGTCGTGGGCAACTCCGGTCAGGATGGCGTCTTCCATGGGGATGTCCTCGATCGATCCGTTGACGATGGTTCCGGGTTTGTCGGTGTACGACGAGCGCACGTGAATCGGCAAGTCGTAGCGGCGGGCGTACTCGACGCAGCGCAGCATCAGCACCTTGGCGCCGGCCGCGGCCATTTCCAGCATCTCCTCGAAGCTGACGCTGTCCAACCGTCGGGCGTTGGGGACGATGCGCGGATCGGCGGTGAACACGCCGTCGACGTCGGTGTAGATCTCGCAAACGTCGGCGTTCAATGCGGCGGCGACGGCGACGGCGGTGGTGTCGGATCCGCCGCGGCCCAGGGTGGTGACGTCCTTGGTGTCCTGGCTGACCCCCTGGAACCCGGCGACCAGCACGATCTGCCCGTCGTCGAGCGCGGCGCGCAGCCGGCCGGGGTTGACGTCGATGATCTTGGCGTTGCCGTGGGTACCGGTGGTGATGACACCTGCCTGGGACCCGGTGTAGCTGCGGGCCTGGGCGCCCAGTGACTCGATGGCCATGGCGACCAGTGCGTTGGAGATCCGCTCACCGGCGGTCAGCAGCATGTCCAGCTCGCGGGCCGGCGGCACCGGGCAGACCTGCTTGGCCAGGTCCATCAGGTCGTCGGTGGTGTCCCCCATCGCCGAGACCACGACGACGACGTCGTTGCCGGCCCTCTTGGTCTCCACGATCCGTTCGGCCACCCGCCGGATCCGGTCGGCGTCTGACACCGAGGATCCGCCGTATTTCTGCACGACGAGTGCCACTGACCGACCTTTCACGTTGGGTGCGGGTCCACGACCGGACTCAGCCACCAAGGATAAGGCACTCCCATCTGGGCGTTTACTCCCCGTCCGATCGCTGAAACCGCCGGTCACCGCGCCCACCCGGGGCTCCGCGGGCTCAGCCGATGAACGGGATCCGGAATCCGGACGGGGCCGGGCAGAGGCCCTCGAGCTGTTTGGTCTCGTCGAGGATCTGCTGGTTGAGCATGTTGAGCCGGTAGTACTCGTCCGGCGGTTTCTGGCCCGGGCGCGTGCTCTGCGGCATCAGCGCGTAGCCGGAGGCGAACTGGCTGGCGTAGGTGGACAGCCGGATGGCGTGTCCGGCCAGCGTCGCGTCGGTGACCTTGCCGGAGCGGTCGGCCAGCCCGTCGGCCCAGGCCCGGTAGTCCGCCTGGGTCGGATTCTCCTGCGCGCCGATGCGCTTGCCCTCCGAGGCGTTGAACGCCAGCATGTCGCGCACCGGCACGCATTCGGGCGAGGTCTTGTCCCGGAACCACGGCAGCTGGGACACGCCGATGATCAACAGCACGATGATCGTCGTCGACCCGGCGAACAACCAGCGCCGATTCGCCCCTCTCAAGAAATCCACGATGTCCCACGATAGCCGCGGCCGTCCGCTCCCGCCGACGGCGGCGTTTGAGCTGCACGCACCGACAGGAGTAGAGTGCCCGATGTGCAGCGTGTGCTCCTCCTCGGGCGCCGCGACGGGGTCTGATCCAGACTGGCCTCCCGTCGCGGGTCTTCGCGATGTGCCGGTCTGAAATCCCATCGAGACCTTCGGAGCACCCATCATGACTACCCCATCCTCCAGCGACGCCTATTCGTCGGTGCGCACCGTCAACACCCCCGCCGGCCCGCGCAATCCCGGGCAACCCTCCTGGAACACCCAGCGCAGTTCCTCGATGCCGGTCAACCGGTACCGCAGCTTCGCCGACGAGGTCGAGCAGATCTCGCTGCCCGATCGCACCTGGCCCGACGTCGTCATCGACCACGCCCCGGCCTGGTGCGCGGTGGATCTGCGCGACGGCAACCAGGCCCTGATCGACCCGATGAGCCCCGAGCGCAAGCGGCGGATGTTCGACCTGCTGGTGCAGATGGGCTTCAAGGAGATCGAGGTCGGGTTCCCGTCGGCGTCCCAGACCGACTACGACTTCGTCCGTTCGATCATCACCGACGGCGCCATCCCCGACGACGTCACCATCCAGGTGCTGGTGCAGTGCCGCCCCGACCTGATCAAGCGCACCTACGAGGCGTGCGCGGGCGCGCCGAAGGTGATCGTGCACTTCTACAACTCGACCTCGATCCTGCAGCGGCGGGTGGTCTTCCGCGCCGACCGAGAAGCCGTCAAGAAGATCGCCACCGACGGCGCGAAGATGTGCCTGGCCGAAGCGGTCAAACACCCCGAGACCGAATGGCGCTACGAGTACTCCCCGGAGTCCTACACCGGCACCGAGCTGGAGTACGCCAAGGACGTGTGCGACGCGGTCGCCGACGTCATCGCACCGACGCCGGACTGGCCGCTGATCGTCAACCTGCCGGCCACGGTCGAGATGGCCACCCCGAACGTCTACGCCGACTCGATCGAATGGATGAGCCGCAACCTGGCGCGGCGTGACTCGATCATCTTGAGCCTGCACCCGCACAACGACCGCGGCACCGCGGTGGCCGCCGCCGAACTGGGTTTCCAGGCCGGCGCCGACCGGATCGAGGGCTGCCTGTTCGGCAACGGCGAGCGGACCGGCAACGTGTGCCTGGTGACGCTGGGGCTGAACATGTTCTCCCGCGGGGTGGATCCGCAGATCGACTTCTCCAACATCGACGAGATCCGCCGCACCGTGGAGTACTGCAACCAGCTGGCCGTGCCCGAGCGGCACCCCTACGGCGGTGACCTGGTGTACACGGCGTTCTCCGGCAGCCACCAGGACGCCATCAACAAGGGCCTGGACCAGATGAAGGTCGACGCCGACGCGGCCGACGCGGACGTCGAGGACATTCTGTGGCAGGTGCCCTACCTGCCGATCGACCCCAAGGACGTCGGCCGGACCTACGAGGCCGTCATCCGGGTGAACTCGCAGTCCGGCAAGGGCGGGGTGGCCTACATCATGAAGGCCGACCGCGGTTTGGCCCTGCCGCGCCGGCTGCAGATCGAGTTCTCCCAGGCCATCCAGCGGATCACCGACGGCGAGGGCGGCGAGATCGCACCCAAGGAGATGTGGGACGCCTTCCAGCAGGAGTACCTGGCGCCGGTCACCCCGCTGGAGCGGATCCGGCAGAAGGTGGATGCGGCCGAGGAGGACGGCGGCACCGACACCATCACCGCGATCGTCAAGATCGACGGCGAGGAGCGCGAGATCGTCGGCGCCGGCAACGGTCCGCTGGCGGCGTTCTGCGACGCACTGGGTGCGGTCGGCTTCGACGTGAACGTGCTGGACTACTCCGAGCACGCCATGTCCGCGGGCGAGGAGGCCCAGGCCGCGGCATATGTCGAGGCGTCCATCGGCGGCAAGACGGTGTGGGGCGTGGGCATCGCGCCGTCGATCACGACGGCGTCCCTGCGGGCCGTTGTGTCCGCGGTGAATCGCGCAGCGCGAGCGTAGCGAGTGCGGAGCGATTCTTACCGCGGCGACAACACAGCGATGAATCGCGCAGCGCGAGCGTAGCGAGGACAGCAACGCACCGATTGCTACCCACCGGTAGGGTTTCCGGATGAGGGGGCGTCACACCTGGGCCGACACCGTCGTGCCGGGCGCTTTCAAGGAGTGAACATGCACATGGAGATCGACTGGCAGAGCATCGGGGGTCTGCTCTGGTACACGATCATGATCTTCGCGTTCGTCGCGTACCTGATCATCCTGTTCCAGATCATCACCGACCTGTTCTGGCGCGACCACACCACCTCCGGCTGGGTGAAGGCGATCTGGACGGTGTTCCTGATCGTCTTCCCGTTCCTCACGGCGCTGGTGTACCTGGTCGCTCGCGGCAATGGCATGGCGCAGCGCGCCCGGGATGCCGCGCTCGCCGCGAAGGCGGAGACCGACAGCTACATCCGCGAGGCCGCAGGCCGTTCGCCGGCCCAGGAGATCGCCGACGCCAAGGCGCTGCTGGAGGCCGGGGCTATCACTCAGGCCGAGTTCGACTCGCTGAAGGCCAAGGCCCTGGCCTGACCTTTCGACGGTACGACGGCGCCCGGCAAGATCCGTTCCTGCCGGGCGTCGTCGTCTGTTTGTGAAGGTCAGCCGGTGTTGTTTTCGGCTGACCTTTTCCTCGCGCGCCCGTTCCTCGCGCGCTCGTTCCTCGCTTGCTCGTCGAGTCAGCCGGTGTTGTTTTCGGCTGACCTTTTCCTCGCGCGCTCGTTCCTCGCTTGCTCGTCGAGTCAGCCGGTGTTGTTTTCGGCTGACCTTTTCCTCGCGCGCCCGTTCCTCGCTTGCTCGTCGAGTCAGCCGGCTCGGGTCCCGATGAACTGCTCGGACTCGATCAGGCCCTCGTCGCTGGGCGCGAGCCCCTCCCCGAAGACCCGCTTCTCCTGCTTGGCGCGCAGTTCCTTGTGCGCCTCGGCGGGAATGTCGTAGCCGTAGCGGGCCTGCGCCTCGCGCGGGGTCATGATGACCTCGGACTGCGCGGGAATCCCGAGGATGGCGTGCGCGGCGACCGGCACCGTCGTCGGGACCATGTACTCGGCGATCCGCATGAACAGGGCCTTGTTCGAGTACACCGCGCGCAACAGGGTACGCA
This sequence comes from Mycolicibacterium insubricum, assembly GCF_010731615.1. Taxonomy (NCBI): domain Bacteria; kingdom Bacillati; phylum Actinomycetota; class Actinomycetes; order Mycobacteriales; family Mycobacteriaceae; genus Mycobacterium; species Mycolicibacterium insubricum. Next base: position 310,918 of record NZ_AP022618.1, read on the forward strand.
GCGACACCTGCAGGATCCCGTCGACCAGCCTGCTCTGGGACAGGCCGAACATCTTGCGGATGTAGGGCGGGTAGGTGGAGATCACGGCCCGGCGCAGCACGCCGGTGATCAGGTCGCGCAGCGGATGCGACCAGCGCGGCATGTCGGCGGGCATGACGAACTTGGACTCCAGGATGAAGTCGGTCATGTCCTGCGCCATCTCCGAGGCGGCGATCTTCGGGCGCCAGGACTCGAAGAAGGCCCGCACCTCCTCGCGGCTGCGCGGGACGTCCTCGACGGTGATGGTCTGCAGCTCAGCGGCCCGGGCACATTCGGCCCAGTACTGCAGCTCCTCGGCCTCTGTCAGCTTGCCGCCGCCGAACAGCTCGTAGCTGTAGAGGATCGAGTGCCAGGCGGTGACGTGGATCCACAACTGCGACGCCGGGTCGTTGGCGTCGTAGTGGCCGCCGGTGACCGGGTCGGTGCCGATCGCCTTGGAGTGCACCTTGACCAGGACGTCAGCGGCCTTGGTGGCGGTCGCGGTATCGCCGAAGGCGGCCAGGGCGAAGTAGCGCATGGTGCGCTCGTAGCGCGTGCGGGTGCGGTACCGGACGTCGCCGGTGCCCTCGACGGCGGCGTTGAGGTTGGGGTCGAGCTGCTCGATGGTGACCGCCCGGGTGAATCCGATCACCACCGAGCTGGGGTAGCCCCACACCCGCCAGGCCACCGAGTCCGGTCCGAAGAATCCGTTGTCGGCCGGGGCCTGGTAGTTGTCCCGGTAGTGGGTCACCGCGTCGAACGACTTCAGCTTGGCGATCTCACGTGTCAGTTTCGGCATTCGTCTTGACCTTCCATTGGGGAATTCGAATCGGAGGCACCCGGTTGCGCGGCGGTACCTTTGCCGCGCACGTCGCGCAGCAGCGGCAACGCCACCCGCAGCATCGAGTCGACACTGTCCTCGGTCGAGGGGCTGGGCAGGATCGCGTGGCTGATCATCATCCGGACCATGGTGTCGGAGTAGGCGCGGACGTCCTCGGGCTGCGCACCGGGCAGCGCCGCGCGGATGATCGACGCCATCTCGTCGACGGAGTGTTTGAGCAGCCGTTCGCCGTGCGTGGTCACCAGCGGCAGCAGGCTGGCCGCGGCCGCATCGTCGGTGAGCACCGCCCGGATGAGCGGGTTACGGCTCATATCGTCGACGATATGGCGCAGGCCCTCGGTCAGTGCCCGTTCCGGGTCATCCGGGTAGCGTTCCAACTCGCTGCGGGCGGTCTGCAGGATCAGGTCGACCTCGCGGTCGACGTAGGCGCGGGCGAGCTCGTCGCGGGAACCGAAGTACTTGTACAGCGTGGGTTTGCTGATCCCGGCCAGGGTCGCGATGTCGGCCATCCGGGTCTGCGCCCAGCCGCGGGTGCGCACGATATCCACCGTGGCCTGCAGCGCTACGTCGCGCAGCAGCGCCTTGGCCCGCTGCGTGAAACGGGAGCCGCCGTCCTTCTGGGGTGGCACCACGTCACCTCACTCTGCATCAACCTCGCAAGCCGTTTACGCCACGAGTCGCCGAATATGAGATGTTAACAAAATTGCGGATTGAGTAAAAATAGAAGACGCGCGCGTCACGGTCGCGATCCCGTTGTCAGCGGTGTCCCTACGGTTCAGAACAGCGCGAACTGGCCGTCGTCGGGAACGACGGAAACCTCCGCGGCGTCCGCGACGATGCCGCCGCCGGCGGAGACGTCACGGACCCCCGCCATGAACTCGGAATCGGTGAGCAGCGGAACGCCCAGCTCGCGGGCCGCCAGGCCCTTCCCGCGGGCGGAGCGGGCGTCGTTGCACACCACCAGTGACGTCTGCGGATCCACCGTGTCGGCATAGGCCAGACCGGCATACAGCATCCGCTCGACCAGTTCCTCGTGGGTACGGGAACACTCCGCGGACAGGGCCACCCGCATGCCGCGCAGCAGCGGGCCACCGTTGTAGCGGCCGGGGTTCTCATACGGGCACGGCAGCCGCGACGCCAGCGCCTTCAGCGGCCGCAGCTCCTCGTGGGTCACCCGGCCGTTGGGCCAGCGACGACGGGTCACCGGGCGCACCGGCAGCCAGACGTCGCGTTCTTCGGCCAGCGCCAGCGCCGGCACCAGCAGCTTCGACAGCACCAGGGCGTCGTCGAACGCGTCGTGCGGGCGGGTCTGGCACTGTCCCCAGTGCCGGGCGAGGGTTTCCAGCCGCACGTTGTCCAGGCCCAGATCCAGCCGTCGAGCCAGCTCCACGGTGCACATCACCGTCTCGATCGGCAGCTCGGCACCGGCCAACTCGGCCTCCGCGACCAGGAACGAGTAGTCGAATGCGGCGTTGTGCGCCACCAGGGTGCGCCCGGCCATCAGCTCGGCGACGTCACCGGCGATCTCGGCGAAGGTGGGCTGGTCCTCCAGCATCTCGGCGGTCAGACCGTGGATGTGGGTGGGTCCCGGGTCCACGCCCGGGTTCAGCAGGCTGGCCACCGATCCCTGCACCCGGCCGTCGGCGTCCAGCGCCAGCACGGCGACGCTGAGCACGCGGTGTTCCCCGGGGTGGAAACCCGAGGTTTCCACGTCGACCACCGCCCAACCCGACCCCGGTTCGGTGGCCGGCCGGCCCCAGCACTGACTCACACAGTGAGCATCGCACGCCGCACCGACAGATCCGTGTCCGACATCACCCGTGCCGCCCGCAGCCGAGGTGAATGCGTACATTTGTCCCCGTGATCACCGCCCGCGCCCGCCTGGCCCTGGCCGCCGGTTCCGCCGCGCGCTGGGCCTCGCGGACCACCGGCCGCGGCGCCGGCGCGATGATCGGCGGCCTGATCGCCATGAAGATCGACCCGACGGTGCTGGCCGAGCTGGGCCGGGGACGCCGGTCCGTGGTGGTAACCGGCACCAACGGCAAGTCGACCACCACCCGCATGGTGGCCGCCGCGCTGGCGACGCTTGGCCCCGCCGGCGGTTCCGGTGTCGCGTGCAATACCGAGGGCGCCAATATGGACGCCGGGCTGATCGCGGCGCTGGCCGCCAACCGCACCGCTCCCCTGGCCGCCCTCGAGGTCGACGAGATGCACGTCCCGCATGTCGCGGACGCCATCGATCCGGCGGTGATCGTGCTGCTCAACCTGTCGCGCGATCAGCTGGACCGGGTCGGCGAGATCAACCACATCGAACGCACGTTGCGGGCCGGGCTGGCCCGTCACCCGAACGCGATCGTCGTCGCCAACTGCGATGACGTGCTGATGACCTCGGCCGCCTACGACTGCCCGAAAGTCGTGTGGGTGGCCGCCGGCGGCGGTTGGGCCGGTGATTCGGTCAGTTGCCCGCGCAGCGGCGAGCTGATCGTGCGCGACGGCACCGACTGGCACTCCACCGGCGGGGATTTCCGTCGCCCCACCCCGTCGTGGTGGTTCGACGAGTCGGCGCTCTACGGGCCCGACGGCCTGGTGCTGCCCATGCAGTTGGCGCTGCCCGGCGCGGTCAACCGCGGCAACGCCGCCCAGGCGGTGGCAGCGGCCGTCGCACTGGGCGCCGACCCGGCCCAGGCGGTGGCCGCGGCGTCCAGCGTCGACGAGGTCGCCGGGCGCTACCGCACGGTCACCGTCGGCGCGCACACCGTGCGGCTGCTGCTGGCCAAGAACCCGGCCGGCTGGCAGGAGGCGCTGTCGATGGTCGACACCGACGCCCCGGTGGTGATCGCGGTCAACGGCCAGGTGCCCGACGGCGAGGACCTGTCCTGGCTGTGGGACGTCAACTTCGAGCACTTCGTCTTGCCTTCCCAACGACTGCCGGTGGTGGCGTCCGGGGAACGCGGCACCGACCTGGCCGTGCGGCTGGGCTACGCCGGCGTCACCCACACGCTGGTGCACGACCCGCTGGCCGCCATCGCCTCGTGCCCGCCCGGGCACGTCGAGCTCGTCGCCAACTACACCGCATTTCTGCAATTGGACCGCCGGGTTCAACGAGCGAGGAACGAGCGAGGCAGAGGCCCGGCGCAGCGAAACAGCCGGTTGCCATGAGCACCGTGCGGATCGGGCTGGTGCTGCCCGACGTGATGGGCACCTACGGCGACAACGGCAACGCGGTGGTGCTGCGCCAGCGGGCGCGGCTGCGCGGCATCGACGCCGAGATCGTCGAGATCACCCTGAGCGAACCGGTGCCCGACTCGCTGGACATCTACACCCTCGGCGGCGCGGAGGACTACGCGCAGCGGCTGGCCACCACACACCTGATCCGCCATCCCGGCCTGCAGCGCGCGGCCGAACGCGGCGCTCCGGTGCTGGCGATCTGCGCGGCCATCCAGGTGCTCGGCCACTGGTATGAGACGGCCGCCGGCGAGCGGGTCACCGGCGTCGGCCTGCTGGACCTGACCACCTCACCGCAGCCGGAGCGAACCATCGGCGAGGTGGCCTCCACTCCGCTGATCGACGGGCTGACCCAGCCGCTGACCGGGTTCGAGAACCACCGTGGCGGAACGGCTTTAGGCCCCGACGCCCGGCCGCTGGCGCGAGTCACCAAGGGGGCGGGGAACCGGCTCGGCGACGAGATCGACGGCGCCGTGCAGGGCAGCGTGATCGCCACCTATCTGCACGGTTGCTGCCTGGCCCGCAATCCGGAGCTGGCCGACTATCTGCTGGCGAAGGTGGTTGGCGAACTGCCGCCGCTGGATCTGCCCGAGGTCGACCTGTTGCGGCGGGAACGGCTGGCCGCGCCGCGGCGCGTGTGACCGGCGATCAGTTGTCGTCGGTGTGCCACTTGTAGTTGACGTCCGAACCGTCGACGTTGGTGACGGTGGCGGTCACCGGGTGCTCGCCGCCGCTGGTGGTCACCACACAGTGCTGCGTCGCATCGACTTTGGCGTCCAGGTCGCCGTCGCAGGCCACCGATTTGGCCTTCTGCTGCGGAACCTGCTCGTTCCACTGCTGCTTGATCTTGGTCTCGACGTCGGATTTGGACACCGTCTTGCCGATACTGACCGAACCGTGGCATCCGGAGAGCAGAGCGGCCGACACCAGCAGCGCCCCGGCAACAGCCCGTCGCGTCATGTTCTTCACGGTTAGGTCCCCTCACTCCGGCGGGTTTCATTCGACGTCACGACGCTAGCACCCGTCGTCCGCCGTTCCCGACGGAAAATCATCGCCCCAAAATTCCCGTTCGCACCCGCCCGGTTCGGCGTCGAAAAGCTCATCGGGCGGAATTCACCTTCGCGGTCTATCCTGGGCGCACTCACAGCAGATTCCCCTCAAATCAGAAGGATCGCCGCCGATGAATTTGGCAAAGACCGGGCTCGTCGCCCTCACCGTCGCGGGCGCGGTGACGCTGGCTCCGGCCGTGGCCGCACCGGCCTGGGCCGAGGAGCCCGACACCGTCGAAATCGCCGCCGACGATCCGCAGGCCCCCGACGACCCGAACAACCCCGACTACTGGGATTCCGGCGAGCACGCCGGCGGCACCGGTGAGGAGGCCCAGGACAACGGGCCGTCGTACAACAACCAGGACGAGCCCACCGGCGGTACCGGCGAGGATCCGGGCGAGCCGGACTTCACCATCGACCACGGCTCCGAGGCCGCCGGGGCCTTCTGACCCCGGAGCCCGCCCCGGTGGGTTCTGGTGATGTGGCGCTCAGCCCATCGCGCGGCGACCGGCCAGGGCCCGGCCCAGGGTCAGCTCGTCGGCGAACTCCAGATCCCCGCCCATCGGCAGCCCGGACGCGATCCGGGTGACGGTCAAACCGGGGATGTCGCGCAGCACCCGAGCCAGGTAGGTGGCCGTCGCCTCCCCCTCTGTATTGGGATCGGTGGCGATGATGACCTCGGCGACGTCGACGCCGTCGACCCGCTGGCCGATCCGGTTCAGCAGTTCCCGGATCCGCAGCTGCTCGGGACCGATGCCCGAGAGCGGATCCAGCGCACCGCCGAGCACGTGATAGCGGCCGCGGAACTCCCGGGTCCGCTCGACGGCCTGCACATCCTTGGGTTCCTCGACCACGCACACCGCAGAGGCGTCGCGGCGGGAGTCCGCGCAGATCCGGCAGCGCTGGGCGTCGGACACGTTGCCGCAGACCTCGCAGAACGTGACCCCGTCGCGCACCCGGCTCAGCGCGCCGACCAGCCGATCGATGTCGGGTGGTTCCACCGAGATCAGGTGGAAGGCGATGCGTTGCGCGCTCTTGGGGCCGATGCCCGGCAGTTTGCCCAGCTCGTCGATCAGATCCTGGACCGGTCCCTCGAACATCTCAGTAGCCGGGCATGCCCAGCGCCTGGCCCATCCCGCCGGCCAGCGGGCCCAGCCGGGTCTGCACCAGCTCGTTGACCTGGTTGGCGGCGTCGGCGAGCGCGCCGACGATCAGGTCCTGCAGGGTCTCCGGGTCGTCGGGGTCGATCACCTTGGGATCGATGGCCACCGCCGTCACCTGACCGCTGCCCTTCATGGTGACGCGCACCAGTCCGCCACCGGCCTGGCCGTGCACATCGGCGGTCGCCAGGTTCTGCTGAGCGGCCATCAGCTGCTGCTGCATCTGCTGCGCCTGGGCCAGCAACGCCGACATATCGGGCGGATTCCCGGGTTGCATGACAGTCCCCTTGCGTTTCGGTCTCGACTTGATTCCGCATTCCCCATCTGGGGCTTCGGCCCTTAACAGCCTAGTCGTCTGGCGGTTAGCGTGGCGCCCGTGCATCTGCGAACCCGCCCGCGTGTCGGAGCCGTGCTGGCCACCGCCCTGCTGACGGCGGCCGCCACGATGACCCCGTCGACCGCCCCCGACGCCGACGCCGCTCCGGCCAGCATCGCCGGGATGATCGTCTTCCTCGACCCCGGCCACAACGCCAACAACGAGGGCAACAGCGTGCAGGTGCCGACCGGTCGCGGGGGCACCAAAGACTGCCAGGCGTCGGGCACCTCCACCGATGACGGCTACCCGGAACACACCTTCACCTGGGACACCACCCTGCGGGTCCGTCAGCTGCTCACCCAGTACGGCGTGCGCACCGCCATGTCCCGCGGCGACGACGCCTCGCACGGGCCGTGCGTCGACGCGCGGGCCGCGATGGCCAACAGCGTGCACCCCAACGCGATCGTGAGCATCCACGCCGACGGCGGCCCGGCCACCGGCCGCGGTTTCCACGTGCTCTACTCCAGCCCGCCGCTGAACCAGGTGCAGGCCGGGCCCGCGGTGGTGCTGGCCAAGACCGTGCGTGACCAGATGCAGGCCTCCGGGCTGACCCCGGCGACCTACATCGGCTCCGGCGGGCTGATGGGCCGCTCGGATATCGCCGGGCTGAACCTGGCGCAGTACCCGTCGGTGCTGGTCGAGTGCGGCAACATGAAGAATCCGGCGGATTCGGCGTTGATGAAGACCGAGGCCGGACGCCAGAAGTACGCCGAGGCCATCGTGCGCGGCATCGCCACCTATCTTGTCGCGCAGAACCGCGCCGGTTAGGCCTGCTGCTCGACGACCGTCTTGAGCTTGGCCAGCACCCCGTCCTGAATCTTGCGCAGACCCAGCGGGGCGAAGGTCTTCTCGAAGAAGCCCTTGACACCGCCGGCGCCGTCCCAGCTGGTCTTGACTGTGACGGTGCAGCCGGTCCCGGCCGGTGCGACGGTCCAGTTGGTCACCAGCGAGGAATTGGCGTCCTTTTCGATGACGGTCTTGCCGGCCACGTCCACGTGGGCTTCGACCTCGCGCGAGCGGCTCTTGGTGGCCTGCAGTTTCCACGCGGCGACGGTGCCCGCGCCCTCACCGCCGGAGAGCACCCGGTAGTTGCTGTAGTTGTCGGTCAGGATCTCCGGCCGCACCTTCTGGTAGTCGGCGACCGCGGCCAGAACGGCGTCGGGTGCCGCGTTGACCAGGACAGTGCTCGTTGCGCTGACACGTGCCATCAGATGAATCTCCTTGTGTTCCCGCGGTGTTCTGCGATGTCGCTCCGCGCATCGCTCGCACGGCCCGTATTCCAGGACTAGCGTAGTAGGTGTGTATGTGCCGACCGACGATGCACCCGTCGCGCACACCGCCGGTGTGCAGCGACTTCTGGCCAGCTACCGGGCGATTCCCGCGCAGGCCACCGTCCGGCTGGCGAAGGGCACCTCGAATCTGTTCCGGGCCCGCGCGCGCAACACCGCACCGGGGCTCGACGTGTCCGGGCTGACCGGGGTGCTGTCCGTCGACCCCGTGGCGCGCACCGCCGACGTCGCGGGCATGTGCACCTACGAGGATCTGGTGGACGCCACGCTGCCCTACGGGCTGGCGCCGCTGGTGGTGCCGCAGCTCAAGACGATCACCCTCGGTGGAGCAGTCACCGGGCTGGGCATCGAGTCGTCGTCGTTCCGCAACGGGCTGCCGCACGAATCGGTGCTGGAGCTCGACATCCTGACCGGCGCCGGCGACGTCGTCACCGCCTCCGCCACCCAGAACTCCGATCTGTTTTTCACCTTCCCGAATTCCTATGGAACGCTCGGCTATTCGGTACGGCTGCGGATCGAGCTGGAGCCGGTGGCGCCGTTCGTGGAACTCACCCACCTGCGCTATCACGGGCTCGACGAACTGGTCGCCGACATGGACGACATCGTGAAAACCGGTGTGCACGACGGCCGTCGGGTCGACTACCTCGACGGCGTGATGTTCACCCCCGGTGAGGCGTACCTGTGTCTGGGCCGCCAGAGCGACGAACCCGGCCCGGTCAGCGACTACACCGGCTCGCAGATCTACTACCGATCCATCCAGCACGACAACCCAGCGGGCAAGACCGATCGGCTCACCATCGCGGACTACCTGTGGCGCTGGGACACCGACTGGTTCTGGTGCTCACGGGCGTTCGGCGCGCAGAATCCCCGAATCCGGCCGCTGTGGCCGCGGCGCTACCGGCGCAGCAGCTTCTACTGGAAACTCATCGGCTACGACCAGCGCTTCGACATCGCCGACCGGATCGAGGGCCGCAGCCTTCGGCGCCCGCCGGCGCCGCTGCGGGAGCGGGTCGTCCAGGACATCGAAGTGCCGATCGAGAACACCGCCGAGTTCCTGCAGTGGTTCGACGCCAATGTGCCCATCGAGCCGGTGTGGTTGTGCCCGCTGCGATTACGCGGCGACCAGGCGTGGCCGCTGTACCCGATCAAACCGCACCACACCTACGTCAACGTCGGGTTCTGGTCCTCGGTCCCGGCCGGGCCCGCCCCGGGTCACACCAACCGGGCCATCGAGAAGCAGGTCGCCGAACTCGGCGGGCACAAATCGCTGTATTCCGAATCCTTCTACTCCCCCGACGAGTTCGACGCGCTCTACGGCGGCACGAAATACCGTGCCGTGAAACAGACCTACGATCCCGACTCCCGACTGCTCGATCTCTATGCAAAGGCGGTGCAACGACGATGACAACATTCAAGGAGACCCCCATCAACGACGGCGCGGCGTCGCACTCCCGGATGTCGCTGGCCGAGATCCTGGAGGTGTTCGCCGCGGGCGAGGAACTGCCGCTGCGTTTTTCCGCCTACGACGGCAGCAGCGCCGGTCCCGACGATGCGCCCCTGGGCCTGGAGTTGCGCACCCCGCGCGGTGCCACCTACCTGCTGACCGCACCGGGCGATCTGGGCATGGCCCGCGCCTACATCTCCGGGGATCTGGAGATCCTCGGTGCGCACCCCGGCGACCCGTACCCGATGCTCAAGACACTGGCCGAGGATCTCGACCTCAAGCGGCCACCGGCACGGGTGCTGCTCGACGTGGTGCGGTCGGTCGGCATCGAGCGCCTGCGCCCGGTGGCCCCGCCGCCGCAGGAGGTGCTGCCACGGTGGCGACGACTCGCAGAAGGCCTGCGGCACAGCCGCAACCGCGACGCCGAGTCCATCCATCACCACTACGACGTGTCGAACACGTTCTACGAGTGGGTGCTCGGGCCGTCGATGACCTACACCTGCGCGTGCTATCCCGACGCCGACGCGACCCTGGAGGAGGCCCAGGAGAACAAGTACCGGCTGGTGTTCGAAAAGCTGCGCCTCTCGCCCGGGGACCGGTTGCTCGACGTCGGCTGCGGCTGGGGGTCGATGGTGCGCTACGCCGCACGCCGGGGCGTGCACGTCCTGGGTGTGACCCTGTCCCGCGAGCAGGCATCCTGGGCGCAGCAGGCGATCGACGCCGAGGGGCTGGGCGAATTCGCCCAGGTGCGCCACAGCGACTACCGCGACGTCACCGAGTCCGGCTTCGACGCGGTGTCCTCGATCGGGATGACCGAGCACATCGGGGTGGCCAACTACCCGGCGTACTTCAAGTTCCTGCAGTCCCGGCTGCGCCCGGGCGGGCTGCTGCTCAACCACTGCATCACCCGCCCGGACAATCGTGCGGACGGCAGCGCCGGCGGATTCATCGACCGCTATGTGTTCCCCGACGGGGAACTGACCGGGTCCGGCCGGATCATCACCGAGATGCAGAACGTCGGCCTGGAGGTGATGCACGAGGAGAACCTGCGCCACCACTACGCCCTGACGCTGCGCGACTGGAGCGCCAACCTCGTCGAGCACTGGGACGAGGCGGTGGCCGAGGTCGGTCTGGCCACAGCCAAGGTGTGGGGCCTCTACATGGCCGGCTCCCGGCTCGGATTCGAGTCGAATGTGGTTCAACTGCACCAGGTTCTGGCGGTGAAGATCGACGACCACGGCAACGACGGCGGCCTGCCGCTGCGTCCGTGGTGGACGCCGTAGCCGTCATCGGATCAAATTTCCGCTCTATCTCGGACTGGGACCCGGGTAGATTGACCGTCCATGACGCGGCGAAATCTCTGGTGCGTGCTGATTGTGGGACTGGTCGGCTTCCTGGCCGTGGGCTGCGGGGGTTCCGGCGGCGGTTCGTCGGCGCAGGGTTCGGGTGTGGTGTCGCCGTCGTCGACCGGTGATCCGAAGCAGGACCTGCTGGCCGCGTTGACCCGGATGGACCAGCTGAAGACCTACCAGGGCGACATGACGATGTCGATGTCGGGGATGCCCGGCGGCGGTGCCATGACCACCACCAGCAAGATTCAGACCGACGTCTCCGACAACGTCGTCTACCAGGTCACCGAGGTCAGCGGTGTCGGTCCGGGGCCGACCAAGCAGGAGATGCTGATCCGCGGATCCGAGATGCTGATGCGCTCGGACCTTTTCCAGCAGGCCTACGGCGGCGGTGCGGACACCTGGTACCGCGCGCCGTCCTCCGGGGCCGGATCCCAGGGCGCGACGCTGATGGTTTCGATGTACTTCGCACCCGCGGCTCAGGCGATCACCTCGGTGTCCAATGACGGCACCAAGCAGGTCGGCGGTACCGAGGTCACCGTCTACCGCGCGCAGCTCGACACCGAAAAGTTGCGTGCGGCAATGGCGTCCGCGGGCGCTCCGGCCGCCGTCGACGCCAAGGCCATGCCCGCCCCGAGCAGCATCGACTACGGCGTCGGCCCCGACGGGTACGTGCACTCCATCTCGTTCGATATGAACGGTCAGGTCACCATCGAGCTGCACGAGTTCGATTCGGCTTTGAGCCTGCCGAATCCGACGGACATCAAGGACCTGCCGACCTCGTAGTCTCAGCCGTCGATACGGCGGGCGCCGAGCTCGTTCTGCAGCAGTTCCAGGGCGACCTCTTCGGGATCGCGCCGTGGGCCCGGGTTGGCGTCGTCGGCTGCGGCCTCGGCGATCATGGTTTCCTCCTCGGCGCGGCGCCGCGACGCCTCGGCCTGCTGACGCTCCTCGGCCGATGGTTGCGACGGGGCCCGCCGCGCTGGTTCGGGGACCGCCGGCGCCGCGCTGCCGACTTCGCAGCGCACCCGCCAGTCCACGCCGAGCGCATCTTTGAGCGCTTCCCGGATCACATCGGTGTTGCGCTGTTCGGACAGCCGTTTCGCCAGCGGCGGCGACTCGTGCATCAACACCAGGGTGCCGTCTTCGATACTCCGCACGGTGGCACCGGACAGCATGACCTCGGTGGTGCGGCTGCGGGCTCTTACCTTGTCGCGCACCGTCGTCCACATGCTGCGCACGGCGGAGGCATCGGGTTCCGCGGGCACGGCGGTGGGCCGCGCCTGGGCCGGTTCCGCCGGTGGGGCGGCCGGGACGGATGCAGCGGGCTGCGCAGGCGGGGTCGGCGCAGCGGGCGGTGCCTGGACGGCCGGCGCGGGGCGCTCTTGAACCGGGCGTTCCGGTACGGGGCGTTCCGGCACTGGGCGTTCCGGCACCGGGCTGGTCTGCGGCGGGCGCGGGGTGGCCCGTTGGGTTTCGGCGCCCCAATCCGGCGGTGCGGACTCGTCCTCGGGCGGAGCCTCGTCCGGCGGAATGTCGGCATCCGCGGGAGCCGGCCGCGGCGCGGGTTGCGGCGGCGCCGGCTGGGCCGGTGGCGCTACCGGTGGCTGGGGCGCACTGCTCACCTGCGGCTCAGCGGGCGGGCGAGGCACCGGAGCGGACTCGGCAGGCGGGGCGATCTGCGCAGGCTGTGCGGGCGGTGCCGATTGCGCCGCGGCGGCCGGCGGGACTGCCGTGGCCGGGGCAGCGGGAGCGGGAGTCTCGGCCGCTGGGCGCCGGCTCGGCCGGGAATACTGCTTGGCCGCGCCGATCACCCCGTCGCCGGCGGGCTGCGATGCGGCGATCTCGCCGGCCGGGACCGCCATGTCCAGCCGCATCTCGACGCGTTCTAGGCGCTGCAGCAACGCTGCCTCGGTGTCGGCGGCCGACGGCAGCAGCAGTCGCGCGCACAGCACCTCCAGCAGCAGCCGAGGGGCGGTCGCGCCGCGCATCTCCCCGAGCGCGGCGTGCGTGACCTCCGCGTAGCGGGTCAGTGTCGCGGTCCCGATCCGCTCGGCCTGGGAACGCATCTTGTCCAGCTCGTAGGCCGGAGCCTCCACCACGCCCCGCGCGGCGGCATCCGGAACCGCCTGCAACACAATGAGGTCCCGGAATCGTTCGAGCAGATCGGTAGCGAACCGGCGTGGGTCGTGACCGGCATCGATCACCGACTCGACGGCCCCGAACAGCGCCGCCGCGTCCGCGGCCGCCAGCGCCTCGACGGCGTCGTCGATCAGCGCGATATCGGTGGCGCCCAGCAGCGCGAGCGCCCGCGGGTAGCTGACGTGGTCGTCCTGGGCGCCAGCCAGCAGCTGGTCCAGCACGCTGAGCGTGTCGCGCGGGGATCCGCCGCCCGCCCGGATCACCAGCGGGTATACCGCCTCGTCGACCCGGACGTCCTCGGCCTCGGTGATCTTCTCGATCAGGGTGCGCATCGTGCGCGGTGCAAGGAGCCGGAACGGGTAGTGGTGGGTACGCGACCGGATGGTCGGCAGCACCTTGTCCGGCTCGGTGGTGGCGAACACGAAGATCAGGTGCTCGGGCGGTTCCTCGACGATCTTGAGCAGCGCGTTGAAGCCCGCGGTGGTCACCATGTGGGCCTCGTCGATGATGAAGATCCGATAGCGTGACTGCGCCGGCGCGTAGAAGGCACGGTCGCGCAGTTCCCGGGTGTCGTCGACGCCGCCGTGGCTGGCCGCGTCGAGCTCGGTGACATCGACGCTGCCGCCGCCGTTGGGTGCCAGCGACACACACGAATCGCACACCCCGCACGGGGTCGGCGTCGGGCCCTGCGCGCAGTTCAGCGAGCGGGCCAGGATCCGGGCCGATGAGGTCTTCCCGCAGCCGCGCGGCCCGGAGAACAGGTAGGCGTGGTTGATCCGGCCCGCACCCAGCGCCGTCGACAGCGGTTCGGTGACGTGCTCCTGGCCGATGACCTCGGCGAACGTCGCCGGACGATATTTACGGTAGAGCGCCACCCAAGCAGGCTACCGACTGGCGCCGACGACCGGTGTTCCGGGAATCACAGAGCCGCGCGCCGGGTGCATCAATGCAACACCGGTGGTCGCCGACAACCGGATGATCCGACTATCGGCCGCCGTAGGTGTTCTCCCGATACACCTACGGCCGAACGCAGTACCAAACCGTGACGAACCAGCCGCTTCGTTTGGATTATCCAAACGAAGCGGCTGGTTCGTCAACATTTGGTACTGCACCCACGGCACGAGCGGGCGTCAGCGGTCCAGCAACGCCTCGGTGGCAGCCAGCAGGGCCGAAGTAGCCAGGCCGTCGATGGCGTTGCGCAGGTCCGGCAGGGACGGGAAGCTCGGCGCGATCCGGATATTGGTGTCCTCGGGATCCCGCTGGTAAGGGAAGGAGGCGCCCGCCGCGGTGACCGCGATACCGGCGTCCTTGGCCAGCGAAACCGTGCGCTTGGCCGTACCGGGCAGCACGTCGAGGCTGACGAAGTAGCCGCCCTTGGGGTCGGTCCAGGACGCCACCTTGGAATCGCCGAACCGCTCCGCCAGAATCTCGGCGACCAGGGCGAACTTCGGCGCCAGGATCTGCTGGTGGGCCAGCATGTGCCGGCGCACCCCGTCCGCGTCGCCGAAGAACCGCAGGTGCCGCAGCTGGTTGACCTTGTCCGGGCCGATCGTCTTCTTCCCGGCGTACGAGCTGTACCAGGCGATGTTGTCCTTCGAGCCGCCGAAGAACGACACCCCGGAACCGGCGAAGGTGACCTTGGAGGTGGACGCGAAGACGTACGGCCGGTTCGGGTAGCCGGCCGCGGCGGCCAGACCGAGCACGTCGACGGGCGCGACGAACTCACCGGTCAGCGTGTGGATGGGGTACGCGTTGTCCCAGAACAACCGGAAATCCGTTGCGGCGGTGGGCATCTGGGCCAGCCGCTGCACCTTCTCGGCGGAGTACACCACCCCGGTGGGGTTGGCATAGACCGGCACGCACCACATGCCGCGGATCGCCGGGTCGGCGGCCACCAGCGATTCGATCAGGTCCAGGTCGGGGCCGTCGTCGAGCATCGGAACGGTGATCATCTCGATGCCCACGGTCTCGGTGATGGCGAAGTGCCGGTCATACCCCGGCGACGGGCACAGGAACTTCACCCCGGTGCCGGCGCGCAACTCGTCGACCCAGGGCCGGGGCGAATCCACCCCGCCGTGCAGCAGCGAATACATCACCGTGTCGTGCATGAATTCCAGGCTGGCGTTGTTGCCGGCGATCAGGTTCGACACCGGGATGCCGAGCAGTTCGCCGAAGATCGCCCGCAGTTCCGGCAGCCCGTGCAGGCCGCCGTAGTTGCGGGTGTCGGTGCCGTCCGCGTCGCGGAAGTCGCCCGGGCCGGGCAGGCCCAGCAGCGCATCGGAGAGATCCAGTTGCTCCGGCGACGGCTTGCCGCGGGTCAGATCCAGCGACAGCTTCTTGGCCTGGAGATCGGCGTAAGCGAGGCGCAATTTTTCGTGTTCGGCCTGCAGTTCAGCGCGGCCGAGGGAATGGAATGACACCGGGGGCCTCTCGCCGGAGGGGGCACGAAGGACGTCAGGGGACCCCGCGCACCCGCCAGAGCCCGTTGACCCTTGCTGCCTTCCGGCCCTGGGGGAGTTCACAGGATGGACGCCGCGCGGGGTCCATCGCAGAGTGTAGTACGACCCCCGCAGGGCCACCCTCCACCGACCCCGGGGCGGCCGGTTCAGTTCGGCGCAACCACCGCGATGCCGTGCGCCCGCGCGGCGTCGGCCATCCGGTCGTCGTAGGTGATCATCCCGGCCAGGTCGTCGCCGAGTTCCAGTGCGGTCGCCACGTGCACGGCGTCCAGGCTGCGAAAGAGCATGGGGTCGAGGTGACCCGCCGCCTCGAACGTCGCCGTGCTCGGGGTGATGAGGGCGAGCCCGTCGAGCACCGCCCGGGCTGCCACCACGCGGTCCAGCGCAACACGTCGGACCGCCCGCAGCAGTTCGGTGCGCGTCAGTTCGCAGGAGACGAGATCGGAATCGGCCTCGGCGATCCAGGCGGTCAGGGCGCTCGTTTCCGGCTCGGCGACGACCAGCTTGACCAGTGCCGATGTGTCGAAGTAGTAGGCCACCGGATCAGTAGCGCTCGGCGTCGCGCATCGCGGCCAACTCGGCCGTCAGGCTGGGGCCGGGGCTCGGCGCGGGGAGCTCCCGGATGTCGCGGCGCGGGGGGCGGGCCCGGCCCGAGGCCAGCAGGCGCTGCAGCGGCGAGGCGGGCAGCGGGGTGAGCTGCGCGACGGGACGCCCGCGGTCGGTGACGATGATCGTCTCGCCCGCGGCGGCCTCGGCGACGACGGCGGAGGCGTTCTGTTTGAGGGCCCGGATCCCCACCTCGGTCATGTGCTTCATTGTAGCTCAATGTGCTGCGCTAGACTCTGCGGCGGAGGATTCGCCTAGTGGCCTATGGCGCTCGCCTGGAACGCGGGTTGGGTTAACAGCCCTCAGGGGTTCAAATCCCCTATCCTCCGCACCTGATCCGGGTGCCCGCAGATGCGTTCAGTACCGTTGCGGGCACCCGGATCGTTTTTGTCGCGGCCACCGCGGCGCCGGGCCGGTGCCGACGTCCGCCCGAGGAGGAATATGACGCGCAGGCTGTTCGTCGTCTGGCACACGCTGACCCTCCTGATCGCCGCGGTGTTGTTCTTCCTGTTCACGCTGCCGCGCTGGTGGGAGTTCGCCGGCAGCGTGTCGCACACCACCGGCACCGTCCTGCGCATCGTGACCGGAGCGCTGGTGGCCTCGCTGGCCGCCCCGACGTACCTGGACCTGGTGCGCGTGCGGCGCCCGGAACTGCGGACCCCGCAGCTGTCGCTGACCCTGCACTGGTGCTCGATCGTCGGGAGCGCGCTGTCCGGGTTGACCATCGCCGGGATCGCCGTCGCCGAGATTCCGGTCCCGCTGGAGAAGGCCGGGGCGTGGTTCTTCGCCGGGTACGCCGGCGCCGCCGCCGCGGCACTGCTGGCCTCGCTGGCCTTCTACCTGGCGTTTGCCGCCGAGACGGCGCCGAAGGTCAAGCCGATCAAGCCGCTGAAGGCGGGCCTCACCTCCGGCTCCGACGACTCCGACGACGCCGAGTCCGTCGACGACGAGACAGAGCGCGGGGCCGGCGACACGGCCGCCGAGCTTGTCGTGGTGGAGGTCGATGAGGTCGACGTCGTCGTCGTGGAGGACGCCGACGGCAACCAGGAGGTCGTTGTCGCGGAAGCCCACGAGGTGATCGTGGTGGAGAGCCAGGAGCCCACCGCAGAGGAACCCGGGGAGAAACCCGAGGACGCCCCGGTGTCATCCTGGAAACCCGAGGAAACCGAGGCCAAGGCCGACAAGCCCGCCGGGAAGACCCGCCGGCTGCGCAACCGCCGCCCCCAGCGCTGAAGCACCCCGGCGGACAAGCGTCGCCTCCGCCGAAACCGCCCACCGCTGCGCATCACCCCGATACGCTGAGCGAGTGCTCAACAATTCCCAGCGCACCGCCCCGTACCGCGTCGTGCAGTGGACCACCGGAAACGTCGGCAAAAGCTCGGTCAAGGCCGTGGCGGCCAACCCCAACCTGGAGCTAATCGGCTGTTACGCCTGGTCACCCGACAAGGCTGGGCGCGACGTCGGCGAACTCGTCGGCATCGAACCGCTCGGCGTGACGGCCAGCAACGACGCCGACGCCCTGCTCGCGCTCAAGCCCGACGTCGTCGTCTACAACCCGATGTGGTGCAACGCCGACGAGTTGGTGAAGATCCTGGAATCCGGCGCCAACGTGGTGGCCACCGCGTCGTTCATCACCGGCCACAACCTCGGCGCCGACCGGGACCGGATCATCGCGGCCTGCGAACGCGGCGGGTCGACCATCCTCGGCTCGGGCATCAGCCCCGGCTACATCGAGCTGCTGGCCATTGTGTCGGCGATGATCTCCGACCGGGTCGACAAGGTCACCGTGACCGAGGCCGCCGACACCACCTTTTACGACTCCCCCGAGACCGAGAAGCCCGTCGGCTTCGGCCGCCCGATCGACGACCCGGAGCTGCCTGCGATGACCGCCAAGGGCACCGGGGTGTTCGGCGAGGCCGTCCGGCTGGTCGGCGACGCTCTGGGCGTCGAGCTCGACGAGGTGCGCTGCGACGCCGAGTACGCCCAAACCACCGCCGACCTGGATCTCGGTTCGTGGACCATCGGCGCCGGCTGCGTGGCCGGGGTGTTCGCCTCGTGGAAGGGCATCAAGAACGGGAAGACCCTGGTGGAGCTGACCGTCCGGTGGCGCAAGGGCCAGACCCTGGAGCCGGACTGGAAGATCGACCAGGACGGCTGGGTGATCCAGGTCGACGGCCGCCCGACGGTCAAGACGGTCGTCAGTTTCGCCCCGCCGGCCGATTTCGCCGCCGAGACGCTGGCCGACTTCATGGAGATCGGCCACATCATGACGGCCACCCCGCCGATCAATGCGATCCCGGCCGTCGTCGCCGCAGCTCCGGGTATCGCCACCTACAACGACCTGCCGCTGACGCTGCCGTTCGGGGTGGCGGCCATCGGCTGATACTCCCCGGTAACGCCGGGGCCCGATTCGCCGACAGACAGACATGGTCGTGAACGAACCTCTCCGTCGACGGCTGCCCAAATGGCCGGCCCTGATCGTGGCCGCGCTGCTCACCGTGGCGGCCCCGCTGGCCGCGCCCGCGACGGTGCACGCCAACCCGACCACCCAGGTCGACGCGAACGTGGTCGCCGCCCAGGTGGAGCCCGGGCTGGTGCAGATCGACACCCTCAACGACTTCCAGGGCCTGGTCGGCAACGGCACCGGCATCATCCTGTCGTCCGACGGGGTGGTGCTGACCAACCACCACGTCGTGCAGGGCGCGAACTCCATCAGGGCCACCAGCGTGGCCACCGGCCAGGTGTTCGACGCCGACGTGCTCGGCTATTCGCGCACCAACGACGTCGCCGTCATCGCCCTGCGCGGCGCGGCGGGTCTGCCGGTCGCACCGCTGGGTTCGTCGTCGAGCCTGGCGCTGGGTGACGCGGTGCTGACCATCGGCAACGCCAACGGCACCGGGCACCCGCTGACCCGGGAAACCGGCAAGATCACCAGCCTCAGCCGCGTGGTCGACGTCTCCGACGAGACCACCAACACCTCCCACGAGATGGGCGGGCTGATCGAGTCGTCGACCAACCTGCGCGCCGGGGATTCCGGTGGCGCGCTGGTCAACACGGCGGGCCAGGTCGTCGGCATGAACGCGGCCGCCACCATCAACTACCGCCTCGACGGCGGGTCCGATCCCGCCGGCGAGGGCTTCGCGATCCCGATCGACAAGGCCGTCGCCCTGGCCAACGAGATCCGCTCCGGCGCCGGCACCCCGTATGTCCACATCGGGCCGTCGGCGATGATCGGCATCGGCATCGACGCCGGCGGGCGTAACCGGCCCGACGGGCTGCCCGTGCGGTCGGTGCTGCGCGACGGACCCGCGGCCCAGGTCGGGCTGGTGCCCGGTGACACGCTGCGCGCCATCGACGGGACCCCCATCGACTCGGCAAATACCCTGACCGGTCTGCTCGACCAGCGCCACGGCGGCGACGTGGTCACCATGGAGTGGACGGATCGTTCCGGGACGCCGCAGAGCGCGGCGGTCACCCTGGTACCCGGCCCGGTCAGCTGACCGGATCACTACAGGTTCCGAGCAACAGCGGGACCGCCGCCGCCGTCGGCCACCACGGTCAGGCCGACGGGCTCCCCCTTTGCACCCACGGGTCCGGCGCCCTGGTCCGAGGCCGATGCCCGGGGTTCGACGACGGGTTCCTCCACTCTGGGTCTTTCGGTGTCCTAGTCGACGAACTCGTAGCGGTAGCCGCGATCGGAAGCGGTCGCCGCGCAGTGCGCGCGCCCGATGGCCAGGGCGGGGGTGGCCGTCGGCAATTGCAGCGCGGCGGCGCCGGCGATTCCCTGGTAGCGGGTCATCACCGCGGCGGCCCGCGCTGGTTGCGGTGTGGCGCGACGGCGGGGGGATCGGGGTCCAGTTCGTCTTCGCAGAGTCGGGAATATACCCCCATGGGTATCGGTTCTTGATGGTGTCACATCAGACATGCGGGGACTGTCAGTGGCGATCGCCAAGGATCGACCGGCAGTCCCGCCCGAGAGGACCACGACAATGACTGCCACCGAGGTACCCCGTCACGAGCATGCCGCGCATCGGTGAGCCCGCACCGGCTTTCACCGCTACCACCACCCAAGGCGAGGTCAATTTTCCGGCCGACTACGCCGGCAAGTGGGTGATCTTCTTCTCCCATCCGGCGGACTTCACCCCGGTATGCACCAGCGAGTTCATGACCTTCGCCGCGATGCAGCAGCAGTTTGCGGCCTACAACACCGAACTGCTGGGCCTCTCCGTCGACGGCCTCTACAGCCACATCGCCTGGTTGCGCTCGATCAAGGACAAGATCGCCTACCGGGACATGAAGGACATCGAAGTCACCTTCCCGCTCATCGAGGACATCTCGATGAAGGTCGCTCACAAGTACGGGATGATCATGCCGGCCGAACACTCCACCGAGGCGGTGCGCGCAGTGTTCGTCATCGACCCCAAGGGTGTCATCCGCACGATCCTCTACTACCCCTTGAGCACCGGCCGGAATGTCGATGAGGTGCTGCGCGTGGTCAAGGCGCTGCAGACGGCAGATCACTTCGGGGTCGCGACGCCTGCGGACTGGCAGCCCGGCGAGCGGGTCATCGTGCCGCCTGCGGGCTCGTGCGGGACCGCGAAGGAACGCATGGAGGGCCAGGCCCGCGACGTCGAGTGTGCGGACTGGTACTTCTGCACCAAGGACATCCCCGCCGACGAGGTCGAGGCCGCAATCCGGGTGAAGGACGGCGCCTGACCGGAGCCCCACCCGGTGTAGCGCCCGACCGACGGACAGGAACGGAAGCGATCGAATGAACATGGACGACAACCCGGAACCGACGGCCGTCGGCCCCCTGTCCGACGGCGAGCGGGCCGATCTGGTCCTGATGCGAGAGGAGGAACGCCTGGCACGCGATCTGTACCTGCGGTTCCACCAGGCCTGGGGTGTGCCGATCTTCGGCAACATCGCGGCCAGCGAACAGCGGCACTACGACGCGGTCGGGCGGTTGCTGGCGCGCTACGGTGTCCCGGACCCGTCAGTGGGGCGTGGGCCGGGTTCGTACGCCGACGCCGAACTGCAAGCCGCCTATGACGGCTGGCTGGCCCGGGGTCTCTCCTCGGTCGAGGATGCGTACAAGGTCGGAGTCGAACTCGAAACCGGCGACATCGCCGACCTCTCGGCGGCCACAGAAGGCAGTGACGAAGCGGTCCTCCGGAAGGTGTACGGAAACCTGCGGGCCGCCTCCGAGAACCATCTGCAGGCGTTCCAAGCCCGGCTATCCGGCGGGCGTATGGGATGCGGCGGAGGTTGGCGCCGGCGCAGGTGGGGCGCCTAGCCCGATCCGCTGACCGAACTGAACGGTGCTGCTGCTCAGGGACTTTCGATTGAGTTATTCGCCTCGCCCCAGTTCTCGCGACCTCTTTGCTGGGGCACCCGCGCGGATCGACTGAGATCGGGCGTTTGCCACTCAGTTTTTTCCGGTCGGGTTTCCCTCCGCATCCCAGTGCGCGGCGACCTTCTTGCTGGGCTGCACCCGCGGCGGCTCCCCCGGCATCTTCGGATAGTTCGGTTCTCCGGGTAGTTCAGGGCTGTGCGATTGTGTCGGCTCCGGCTGAATCCTGAACAGCCTGCTCCGGCTGAATAGTGAGCAGGTTTACGGGGTAGAGTCTGCCTGACGATCGGCTTCCACGGAGGGCAGTGTGTCGATCGCGGTGTGTTTGATGCGGTAGCTGGAGCCTTTGAGCGCGATGACGTCGGCGTGGTGGACGATGCGGTCGATCATCGCCGAGGCGATGGTGGCTTCTCCGAAGACTTGACCCCAGCGGGAGAACGGCAGGGCGATTTCGTCGCCCTGGCGGATCAGCGGTGTAGGTGGAATGCCTCAATCAACCGGCGGCTCAGGATGCCACCGACCTCAGGCGCGCCGGCGTCGAGCGCGGTCACCGTCACTAGTTCGTCGGGCTCGACCCGTAGCGGCTGGTCCGACAGCTTGAGAAGTTGCGCCGAGCGCCGCGGCATATCGGACACTTTGCCGATCGACAAGGTGCTTACCGGCGCGACACCAACGGCGATCGCGACGTGCGCTGACGAGATCGCTTGCGCGTGGCTGATTAACCGCAGCAAGCTCGCGATCTGGAGGGGTAGTTGTGTGGGATCGAGAATCGACCCAAGCCCGTCGCGGGGTAGCGACGCCCACGCCGACACTTGGCCGCTGCTGCTGATGCGCAGTCCCAGCGTTCGTCCTTCAGCGGCGGAATTCCACCCTGTGGGAGGTTCGTCCCCGAACGCCAGATAGATCGCATCCTGCGCAGTGCGCGTATCCAAGCCAGCGCGCTCATCAACCAAACCGCTACGCCGCATGCGGCCGGCCAACGCATCCCCCACTAGGGCGAGGGCCCGCGCTGATAGCGGAGCTCCAGGCGACGGAAGCACATGGACTTCGAGCGTGGCCGGAGAGAATTGTTGCCCATGGCCGCCCAGTGCAAATTGGTTGCGCCACTGGATTACCGGCGCCTCAGTCATTGGTGTGAAGTTGAGCGGCCCGCTGGTCTCGGCAAGTTCCCGGACCTTGCCTGCCACCTTAGTCTGCAACTCCGCGGTGGAGCTGAACGTGTCGCGAAACACGCCTGCTCCGTAGTCCTCGATCTCCGCGACGAACGCAGTCTGGTCGGCGTCCAGTTCCACGTCCGCCTTGCGGTAGACCACGCGCGGCATTCCTGCCACCGTCGCAGCCATCCATTCATCGTGGGTGGCGGACTGTCCGGTGTCTTCGAAGACATGGCCGTAATGAGGCCCGACGAGCAGCACATAGGCGTCGGAGCTTTGGACGCCCGCCAGGCACGCTTCCCGGCTCGGCACTGTCTGTGCGGTGAAGTCCTCAAACTGGACCGGCGTATGGCCGATCGCAGTGATCAGCCCGGGCAGGGCGTCGCGCTCCTCTTCAAGCCCTCGCCGGACGCTACTGATGAACACCCTCATTCGGATCCTCCCGTCATGACCGCCTGCCGCGCGGCGGAGACAAACTCCTCCCAGCGCTCTCGTTTGGCTTGGTCGTCGAACATGGTGTCGATGCCGACGCTCACCGAGGACCGACCAAAACCGATCTCGATTTCCAGTGGCGTGAAGTCTTCAGCGAAGTCTCCGATCGGCCCAACTCCGGAATGGTGGTACACCCGCATCACGGCGAAAGACGACGCGGTGCGCAGCGGCAGCATTCGAGCGGTCAGCGCCTTCGGCTCGACGGGCGGCTTTGAAACGGTCCGGGGTTGTCGGCGCTGCCGGTCTTCGATCGCGTCGTAGCGGTCGGCGTCGAAAGTCGCTTCGACCTGTGTCAGCCCGGACCGCGTGAGCGCCCAGATTCGCCAGGTCGCCGGAGCCTCCGAGTACTGAGCATGGGACGCCGTGATCTGCTCAACATCACCGACGACGGCGGCAAGCGTCAGCATGACGACGTTAGGCGCAATTCTAGAGCCGGGACCTGGGAAGTTGGCGGCAGTGGCGTGGCGTATGGCCGTCCGCCACTGGGCCTCGGTGAGTTCCATGATCCCCCTCTGCTCGGATCGCCAACGCTACCGCCGGCCACCGACAGATCCGCCCCGGGGCGACAGAGTGGCGGTGGATGTCTTACGCGCGTGACGGCCATGGTGGCGAGGTCGCTCTGCGTGACCTCGCGTTCTCCGGCCACAGCAGCGACGGCTTAAAGGTCAGAACTCACCACGCCCGGCATTTTCTATTCAGCATCCTGCGGGCGTTTTGGGCCTAGCACCTCCTCCACCGAGGTCGACGCTGCCGAATCCCATTACCGGCATGCGCAGATGACGCGAGTTTGGCCTCAACCGAAACTGAAGATGTGTCGGTCAGCTCGTGCATGATGAGGCTATGTTTGGGCGGACAGAACGCAATTACCCGAAGGCGCTGACCGCAGGCCCCGATCACGGCGACCAAGGCCTTCGTGATGGGCTGCGTTGGCTGATGAAGAAGGTCTCTGAGGTCGGCGGAGCACCGTTGATCGTCGCGCCAGGCCGAGCCAATGTGGACCATAATTCGCTGCTGTCTGAGTTCGTCAAGCGCACCGGAGTCACGGTGGCGACATGGCGCAGCCGGCCGCGCGAGTGGCACGGTGGCCCGGTGCTGGCCGCCTGGCCGACACGGGAGAAGCTCGGCGAGATCGCTGATGATCCTCGGACGGCGGCGCTGTGTGTCGTCCCCTGGGGGAAGGGCGAAGTCGATGCTTGGGCGGCTGCAGAATCGCCGGAACTTCTCGGACCGGCGGCTGTCACCGAGAGTGCCGAGCTCGATCCGGTGATTGTCGAAGGTCTGAAAACGCTCACCGCCATGGTGAACATGGGAAACAACCTCGCTGGATCACTGGACCATCGCGACGCAGTGGCCGTCCTGCGAACGCTCAAAGACGGCGGCTATCGCCTGTTACCGGACGCGATCTACTCCTGGGCAATCCGCAACCAATGGTCCGCGCAAGGCGCCGAACGGCTGCGTGAACTCGCCGCCAAGTTTGAGGCCGGGAAGCGGCCTCCACTCAAGGGCGGCTACCCGTTGCGCTCAGACATCCTTGGCGTTTGGCGACGCGAATCCACGCAAAACAGATGACGCTGCGTACTCACTCCCCAATTCTCAAGCTCTTGACACAGGAAGCGCAGAGGGCGCGTTCGGTGTCGTCGGTGCTGGCATACATGGCGTCGAACAGTTCCGAGGTTCCGTCGGCGCTGCCGGGCCAGAAGTAGTCGTGCAGGGTGCCGAGCTTCTCTTTGATCTGATGCACCACGCAGTCGGGGTCGAGGCGGGCCAGTTGCCATCAAACAAGCACCGGTCGCATCTCGGCAGATCAGCTCGTGCGCGAGCCGGCCGGGACAACGAGATCTTCGAATCGGTCCAGGATTGGACGCGAGGTGCACCGATTGCCTGGAGACCGCGAGAGTGCAAAGTGGGAGACTGGAGAGCAACCGGGCCGACGGATCCGAGGTAGCGATGGCAAAGCAGGGAAATGTCGAGGTCCAGGTCGAACCTGAGGGAAGAATGACCCGGACGGTAGAGGTCTCGCACGCCTCTCGAGTGATCTTTCCCGCGACTGAGACCACACGGGCGATCACCAAACTCGACATGGTCGAGTACGTGGTCAAGATGGCAGACCCGCTTCTCGGCGCACTCCGCGATCGACCGACGACGCTGGAGCGCTGGCCCAATGGGGTGCAGCCCGGGATGCACGTTGGCCGAGGAAAGGACGCGGCTGGCTTCTATCAGAAGCACCTACCTCGGTCGGTCCCCGACTACGTACAGGGCGTCGAGATCACTTTTCCTTCAGGCCGCACAGCGATCGAACTCTGCCCGACCGAACCTGCGGTGCTCGCGTGGTGCATGCAAATGGGGACGATCACGTTTCATCCATGGCCCGTCCGACGCACGCAGAATCCCGACTCCCTGGACAAGCCTGACGAGCTTCGAATCGATCTGGATCCCCAACCTGGAATCCCGTTCGGCGAAACCGTCCGCGTCGCTCTCAAGGCTGGCAATCTGCTGAACGCCCTCGGAATGACCGGGTTCTGCAAGACGTCCGGCGGGCGCGGCGTGCACATCTACGTACCGATCACCCCTGACTGGAGCTTCGACGACGTACGCCATGCCGCGATCGCATTCGGCAGGGAACTCGAGCAACGCGATGACGGGGTAACCACTCAGTGGTGGCGTGAGCTGCGCGGTGATCGCGTGTTCGTCGACTTCAACCAGAACTGCCGTGACCGGACAATCGCCTCGGCGTGGTCGCCGCGGGCTCGGGAGGGCGCACCGGTATCTACGCCGCTGACTTGGGACGATCTGGCTGGCCTAAGCGACCCCCGTGAGCTGAACGTGCTCACGGTCCCCAGCAGATATGAGAACAAGGGCAACCCATGGCAGGACATGGACGCGAAGCGATGCACCATCAATCCTCTTCTGGACCTCTGGAACACCAATCCAGCCGAGATGAATTTCCCGCCTGACTACCCAAAAATGCCTGGCGAGCCAAAGCGCGTCCAGCCAAGTCGTGACGCGGATCGGCCACACTAGCCGGTCGGTCATGACGACAGAAGAAGACGCCCGCGGGGCCAGTGCGCCAAGGACCGTCGATAGCCAATAGGTGTTGCGGGCGCTTACGAGGATCGAGGCGGAGCGACTTGTCAACCCGCTTTACGAACCGCACGAATGAGAAGATGCCTCAATGTCGAGCACATCGGGTCAGCCCGTCCTGCTGGGATCCTTGCTGGCACCGTATAAGGCCTGGCAGGAATACTCAGAAGATACCGAAGCACTCATTCATCTCACGCACGAAGGGTTCCGGCATGTGTCTCTGCGTCCGCAAACCCTGCATCTACTGGGTTACACGGATGAAGAGATTCAGCCAGACAGGTGGAAAGCCGGTAAAGCGGAAGGCGAGATTCGGGCGGGCTTCCCTACGCTCCACGCTCATGCACTGCTCGGACTGTGGGGAGCATTTGAACGATTCGTGGAGGATACGTTTACGGCTTTGATTGTCGCGCAGCCAGAGCTCCTCGAGGGTGAGAGGTTCGCGAGGATCAAGCTCTCCATGAGGGCTGCCCTTGCATCCGGAGAGGAACGCGCTCAGGCAGTGCTGTACGAGATCACGCGAAACACGAGCGGACCAAAAAAGCTGGGAGTGAACCAGTTTGAGGATCTACTGGACCACTTGTCACTGAGTGGAGAGGTACCCGAGAACGTGAAGGATTCAGTGTTTGCTGCTCAGCAAGTACGGCATGTGTGGGCACACCGTGGGGGCGTAGCGGACGCCCAGTTCGTGGGGAGATACCCCACCCGGGCACAGGTCGGCGAAAAGCTCATGATCGATATAAGCGAGTTCTCGCGGTACATGCACGGGTTGCACATGTACGGATTGGTCATTGTTAACCGGTACCTGAAGGAGATCGACGAGCCCCCAGTCTTGAAAGAGTGTCGCGGCTACGAGGGCACATGGGAGAGTATCGGCCTGTCCGGCAAGTAGGGGTTCTCGCCCCGGAGGCCTAGGCGCACGAACAGGCTGCGCCGCGGGCAAGCGAGGCAGGCTCGGAGTTGCGATCGCGCCTGGCCTACAAGAATCAGTCGCGAAGGACGACCGGCCTTAGCCTCAGCCCACCGCACGAATAGGCACGGCGCGTCTGCCCATCGTACACACGACCGCGCGCGACCAGGTATGACTCGGCTACTAAGGTCTCAAATTACGCGTTGAACTCAGTGTCCGGCCAAGTTCACGGCTTCGTTCGGACTGCCGCCTTGAGCGCCTCCAGGGCAGCGCAGAGCCGAACAACATCTGGCTGATCTTTGTCTGCGAAGAACTCACCGTCTGGCCCCTGGGGTCCGACTTCATTGACATTCCAAGCAACGCTTTCCCATGCCTCTACGAGCCCATCGAATGCATGCGAAACTTCCACCGGCGCAACGAGATGCAGTTTCGCTCGTATGAGGATCTCGTCCGGATGGGGTGCGTACGAGCGGCTTCCCCTGTAGTAAGGCTCGGTTGTCAGGTTGTTAACGCGGACTTCGACGTACTGCGCGTAGGTAATCGCGTCGACGTACGCCGCATACCTCCGCTCATCCAGTCGCGCCGCCTCTTCTCGCCTGCGAGTGAAATAGTTCTGCAGCCACGGCACGGCGAGGGTTCCGATGGTCGCCGTACCCAAACCGGCGATTGCGATTGCCGAGGTTGTGTCCATCCTCCGTTGTCCCCTTCAACGCTCGGTCGTCGCGCTCTCTGCCGACACAACTTGGTAGAACCACTTCGCGATGTCAGAAATGAGGTGGTCCCGGCCGGGGGCGTTGGTGAAGAAGTAGTCGCTCATCTTCTCGTGCGCCCCGTGATTGTCGGCGACGGCACCGGTGACGGCATCGTCGAAGTCGGGGGATTCGATGAACTGCTTGGCGGTGTTCACCTTCGCCTGCTGAACCAGTGCTTGATTCGCCAGCAGGGTGCTCAGCAACGACTCCACAAACGATTCCTTCTGCGCCTTGGTGAAGTCCTCGGAGCCGAAGAGGTCGTTGAGCCGGTCGAGGACTTGCTGCAGCGCGACCATGGTGGGGTCCCGTTTCTCCCCAGACCCGGCGGCGGTGACACCAACCAGGCCGACGCGGGCGCTGAGGCCGATGTCGACCCTGCCGCGGTCAACTTGGGTGACTTTCTTGAGCACCACATCGGACAGGTCGATCGGCGCGGTGTAGTTGTCCGGGCGGATGACCCGTTCCAGCAGCCGCAGGTAGGTCTGTTTCTTCTCCAGCTCGGGGTCGCCGTAGTCGATGATCTGGGACATGAAGTCATAGAGCCGCACGAACGTTCCGACGTCCTTGCGGAACATGTCCAGCTCATCGAGTGCGGCCTTGTCACCCTCGCCGCCATTGTGGATCAACGCCGCATGGTAGCAGTCGGCGAAACGCTTCTTGCCCGGGTCCACCGCGGCCCAGAGAGCGTTGTTCCCTTTGCCTTTCACATATGCGTCGGCGCACTGGTCGATCTCGGCTTGGGTGTAAATGCCGGCGGTGTCGAGCTTGGCCGACAGGTCGTGCACCAGGTTCGGGTCGGTCTCGGTTTCCAGGTACGCGTCGGTGTAGTACGGCTCGAAGGCCTCTTGGATCGCGGTGGGTTCGTTGACGAAGTCCACCACCTGGGTCATGCCCGCGTCCTTCTGCACCCCCGACGGGGTGCGGTACGTGCGGTTGAGTCGGGACAGGGTCTGCACGGCGGTGACCCCGGACAAGATCCGGTCGACGTACATGCCGCACAGCAGCGGCTGGTCGAACCCGGTCTGGAACTTATTGGCGACGATCATGATCTGGCGGTCATCACCAGCAAACGCGGTCCGCAGATCCCGTACCCCCGGATTCATCGTCGTCTCGGAGAAGTCATCCGGCCCGGACTCCGGGTCATGCACGGTGCCGGAGAACGCGACCAGGGTGCCGTAGCCGTAGCCCTTCTTCGCGATGTAGTCGTCAATGGCGAGTTTGTAGCGGACCGCGGCCTTGCGAGAGTCGGTGACGACCATCGCCTTGGCGTGCCCATCCAGCAGCGGTGCGACGTTCTCCCGGAAGTGCTCGACCATGATCGCGGCCTTCTGCGAGATGGTCTGCGGGTTCAGCTTCACCCACCCCATCACCGCCTTGGTGGCCTGGGACTGGTCCACTTCCTCGTCGTGCTTGACGTTCTGCCCGATCTGGAACGCCAGCTTGAACGAGTGATACCCGGTGAGCACATCGAGGATGTAGCCCTCCTCGATCGCCTGCTTCATCGTGTACGCGTGAAACGGCGCCGGCGGCTCATCCGGTGAAGGCCTGCGCCCGAACAGCTCCAAGGTTTTGGCTTTTGGGGTGGCGGTGAACGCGAAGTAGGAGATGTTCGCCGACGCCGCACGCTCAGTCGCCTCCGCGGCCAGCACCGCCTCCACATCGATCTCCCCGCCATCATCGATGACTTTCAGTTCCTCGGCGGTCAAGACGGCCTTGAGCTTGGAGGCGGTCTGCCCGGACTGCGAGGAGTGCGCCTCATCAGCGATAACCGCGAACGTTTTCCCCTTCAGCCCCTTGTTCTTCCGGATCTCCTCCATCGCGAACGGGAACGTCTGAATCGTGACGACGATGATCAACTTGCCGGCCGTCAACGCCTCCGCCAGCAGCCCCGACTTCGAGCCGCCGGCTTTGGCGGCCTCATCCCGGTCGATCGCGACGACGATGCCGGCGTCGTTGTCGACCTGCTTAATCGCATCCTGCAGCTGGGCATCCAACACATTGCGGTCGGTCACCACGATCACCGAGTCGAAGACCTTCTCATCACCGACCTGCAGCCTGGCCATCCGGTGCGCGGCCCAGGCGATCGAATCGGTCTTCCCAGAGCCGGCCGAATGCTGGATCAAATACCGCTTCCCCACCCCCTCGTCGGTGACCGCTGCGGTGAGGTTGCTGACGGCCTCCCACTGATGAAAACGCGGGAACCGCAGCGTCGCCGACTTACTCGTCATCCCGCTGATCGGATCGGTGCGCGTCTCGTGCTTGATGTACATCAGCCGGCCCAGGATGTTCAGCCACGCGTCACGCTGCCACACCCGCTCCCACAAATACGACGTCCGAGAACCATTCGGGTTGACCGGGTTGCCCGCACCGCCATCCTCACTGCCGCGGTTGAACGGCAGGAAATGCGTCTTCTCCCCCGCCAGCCGGGTCGTCATCCACACCTCATCGTTGGACACCGCGAAATGCACCAACGCCCGCGCCCCCGAAACGAACAACGGTTGCACCACACCAGTGGCGGGGTCCTTCGGCAGCCGGGTCGTCTTGTACTGGGTGATCGCGTCCGCGACCGTCTGGGTGAAATCCGTCTTCAGCTCCGCCGTCGCGACCGGCAGGCCGTTGACGAAGAACACCAGATCCACCGACCGCTGATCGGAGGTGGAGAAATGGACCTGGCGCATCACCCGCAACCGCACCGCCACATAGTCAGCGTTGCGCTTGACGTTCAGCGTCGACTCCGGCTTGAACACACACATCTGAAACTTCGCCGCCAGATGCGAAAACCCCTTGCGGAGCAAATTCAGGGTTCCGCCACCGCTATCCAACGGAGTGTCAAGGACTTTCACGACCCGGTCCAGCAGCTGGGCCTGCTGCTTTGCGATGTCCTTCGACCCGGGCTTGACCACCTTCTCCAACTGCTCCGGCTGCGTATCGGCCAACCAACCCAGCACATCCTCCGGAAACAGGGCCCGCTCACGGTCATAGCCGGCGTCGTTCGGGGAGTACAACCAACCGTGCGCTGCCAGGTGCTCAGCGATCTCCCGCTCGAACTCCACCTCGTTGTGCTGCGCCACGGTGCGAACGTTATCCCAGGTGAGCACGGGGCCGCGGCAACGCAGCACGGTGAAACTGACTGGTCTAACAACCCGGTGGAGCCTCCCGCGCCGCGTTGTTGACGACAGTTGGAGCTCAAAGGCGATTAGTTGAGGAAGTGGCCAGGTTAGTTGACTTACGACGTCCGAGGAGGTTGACAGTTGAGGAACGCGAGCATGGCGGCACCTAGCAGTCGTCCATTCGATAACACGTTCGAGTCACGCGGTTTCGCAGCGGCGCCACTGGCGGTCATAGTATGAGCAAAACGGCCCTTAGTTGACGCACATGCCCGTTTAGTTGAAGATGGGCGCTCCCTATGTTGAACTTGTCTGGTGACGCTGCCGTTCGATAACGACTCCCTATCGCTTGCCGCGCAGGAGGCGATACTCCACACGATCTTCAGGCCATCCGCGCCGACAGAAGACCGTGACATGTTCAAGGGCAGAACCGCTGAGCTTGGCGGTGTCATGAGCGCTGTCCAACAGCTTGGGCAGCATGTGATCGTCTACGGGGAACGCGGGGTCCCTGCATGTCAAGGTGAGTTGAGTCCAGTGGTTCATAGCAACCCGCCTGCAGGGCGAGATACGGATCAACCCGAAGATGACGATTTCCAGCCTGGCTTCCGCCGGGGAGAATGCGCACATGGATTCAACACGTCCACGTGCTGGTGGCCCGCAGCGGCGGCGCTCGTTTAGCCCGGCCGACAAGCTCGCGCACCTGGCCGCCTACGAACAGGCCTGCGAGACCAATGATGGCGGTGGTTACCTGCGCCGTGAGGGCCTGTACTCCTCGCTGATCAGCGAATGGCGCAAACAGCGCGATGCCGGCGTCCTGGACGGCAAGCCGGCCGGGGCGAAGGTCGGGCGACTCACTGCCGAGCAGGTTGAGATCGCCCGGCTCAAACGCGAACTCGATAAGACGAACAAGCGGCTGACGACCACCGAGGCGGCCTTGGAGATCATGGGAAAAGCACACGCGCTCTTGGAGAGTCTCTCCGAGAGCGCGGAGCCGGACAACAAGCCGACGAAGCGCTGATGGACGCCTGGAATGAGCTACGCACCCACGGGGTCAGCACCCGGGTTGCGGCGGTGTTGACCGGCATGCACCGCTCGACGGCGTTGCGGCGGGCCAAGCCGGCTCCGGCGCCGCGCGATCCGGTGGCGCGGGTGCCGGTCAACAAGCTCACGACCGCTGAATGCGCGCGGGTCCTCGACGAGCTCAACAGCGCCCGGTTCGTCGACACCACCCCGATGCAGGTGTGGGCCACGCTGCTCGACGAGGACACCTACCTGTGCTCGATCTCGACGATGTATCGCATTCTGGGCGCCCACAAGCAGGTCAAAGAGCGACGTCGGCTGGCTCGCCACCGCAAGGCGGTCTGCCCGGAGTTGGTGGCGACTGCACCGCGGCAGGTGTACTCATGGGACATCACCAAACTGGCCGGCCCGGTCAAAGGCGTCTACTACGACGCCTACGTGATGATCGACATCTACTCGCGTTACATCGTCGGCGTGCACGTGCATGCCCGCGAATGCGGGGTGCTGGCCAAGGAGCTGATGGAGCAGATCTTCGGCACCTACGGCATCCCGCACGTCGTGCACGCCGACCGGGGCACCTCGATGACCAGCAACAGCGTCGCCGGCCTGCTCGCGGAGCTGGGAGTGACCCGTTCGCATTCGCGACCCAAGGTCTCCAATGACAATCCCTACAGCGAGTCGTGGTTCAAGACCCTTAAGTACGCGCCGACATTCCCAGATCGCTTTGAATCCATCCACCACGCAAGAGATTTCATGGACTCCTTCGTGGCCTGGTACAACCACGAACACCATCACAGCAGCATCGGTCTACACACCCCCGCAGACGTGTTCTACGGCCTGGCCGCCGTCAAGGACACCCAGCGACGGATCGTGCTCGCCGACGCCCGAGCACGCCACCCGCAGCGGTTCGGTCGCGATCACGCACCCAAGATCATCGACCTACCCGAGGCGGCCGCGATCAACCCACCCAAACCAACCGAACAGGAGGACCAGACGGCAGCCGCATAACACCCGTTGGACTCAAACATCTTGACAAATTCCGGGTAGGCAAGACATCGCTGGCCTACATGGCCCGCGACGCCTTTTACCAGGCGTCCGCCAACTCAGGCGTCGCGATACGGCTTCCCTGCGGGAAAGACGACGACTTCGCCTCAGTGTGGAAGATGCTGACCCCCCACCTCCAGTCGTACCTGGACCTCGCTCCAGCGGACGTCACCGAACGGCTTCAGGCAGCGGTGGACAAATACGAAGACATCGTCGAGATGGCCGACGCGGTGACGCCGGATTGTGTGGCGCGCGGCCTCAAGGTACTGGCCAACTCCGTGCCTTTGGTGGTGATCCTGGACGAGTTCGACCGGATCGGAGCCTGGGACGACACCGTCTTGTTCGCAGATCTGATCAAGATGTTGTCCGACGACCTCGTCAAGTGCACGGTCTTCATCGTCGGCGTCGCCGACAATGTCGCGGGACTACTCGCCGGCCACGCCTCGATCGACCGCGCACTGCGCCAGGTTCATATGCCGCGCATGCGCCCCGAAGAGCTCCACGATGTTGTCGTCGGCGGATTCGACCGGCTAGAGACGCTGAGCGGGGTACGCATAACGCTCTCACCTGGAGCTATCAACGCGATTGTCAAACTATCGCAGGGCTTCCCGTACTACACCCACCTGCTGGCTGGATCAATCGGCGAACTTGCGCTCCGCAGCAAGAAGTATAACGTGACTGAGTACGACGTGTTCGCGGCATTGGTACGAGCAACCAGCGAAGCCGCTCACAGCATTCGCGTTGCATACACCGACGCGGTCGCATCCGTTAAACCTGCTCAGTTTGGTCTAACTCTGCTGGCCTGTGCGCTCGCTGAAGTCGACGAGCTAGGCTTCTTCGCGCCTGCTAACCTGCGTGAGCCCCTCTCCGAGCTCTCGGGCAAGGTGCGGACCACCCCAAGTTATCTAGCGCACCTTAAGAGGTTCGCTGATGCTCCGCTCTACATCCTCGATACCCGCGGCGAGGGCCGGAAATCTCGCTACAGGTTTCACGACCCGCTGATGAAGCCCTTCGTAATGATGAAAGGTCTCAACGACGGCATCATCAAGTTCCCCATGCCAGACGACTCCGAAAGCTAGGTGCCGTCCTAGCTTGCGTAGCTCCCTATTTGAGAGCGAGTTGGCGTTGAACTCCAGTGCGGCCTCAAACTCAATGAGCAGGCCATCGCCGCCGATGTCAACGTCGTGGTTCACCGCGGAACTGGATACGTCCAGGAGTCGGACTTCCAGCTCGCGGCACAACTCCGGTATCTTTCTTGCTCGCGCTTCGACTCAGCTATCGCTTGCACTGCCCTCACCGCCCCCCGGATCTTCTGCCCGACCGGCCAAAGGAGCGAGCTCGACTTGGCAGCGAGGGTGGCCCCCGCAGGAGACTGTCAAGCGGCCGGGGTAGACACGTCGATCTGACCCGTAACCGCCGCGGTGATCAACGCTGAACGGCGCTCGCGCGACAACTCGACGAACCGCTCGGCCTCGGCGATCAAGGTGTCGATCTTCGAAGTCTGCTCATCCAGGTATGCCGCGATACGCCGCTGCTCGTCGATCGGAGGCAACGCGACAACGAAGTCTGCAAGCACTGGGCGGCGCAGCGACTCCATAGTGACGGTGTTGCTACCTGCGAGGGCTACGGGACGAAGGAACGTGGAGAGAAACAGATAGAAGTAGCGGCCGAGCACTCCGTGGAAGTCTTTGAAGACATAGACCCGCTGGTGGGCTTGGAATTTCCCGTCGAAGTAGTGGAAAACCTTGCCCGTCCCACCTTGGCCATCCCCCGGCGTCATCACGGCTTCGCAGTCAAACGAGTAATGGCCGATCCGAAGGATCTCACGGCCTCGCACATAGAACGGATACTCGCCGTCGTCCGCCGCATTTCCAGAGTCTTCCGAACCGGTCGTAATAGTGCAGAGATACCGCGTCGGCACAAGCCGCCAATGCGCAGGAATGTCCCCGAGTCTTGAATCACCAGATGCTCGGAGGCCGACGCCCGGCGCCTGACCACGAAGCAAGGTCAGCGCCACCAGCGACTGCCGGCGCTCCTGCAACAATTCGATGAGCCTCTGCTGCTCCTCGATGAGGGTGCCGATCCGGGCCGTCTCCCGGTCCAGAAAGTCGGCTATGGCACGCTGCTCTTCGATGGGAGGAACGGGGAGCGGCATATTGTCGAGGTCCGGTTGCTGAACTCGGCGATCGAAGGTTGTCTGCGCCCGTGTATACAGCAGGTACTGATCGATGTACGGCTGGGAACGCACCACGTAGTGCAGGTAACGCGGAGCTATTTCACCGCGGGGCGTGAAGACCCGGTAGTCGGGGCTAACGGCACCGCGGGCCGCAGATACGCCGATGGCTCCACCGACCAACCACATCGGGTTGACGACGAGTTCGTTCACACCAGCAACGAGATAGCGCGGCAACGACGCGTCGTCGGGTTCCTGGTTGTTCCCCAACGAAGACCTGAGGACGACATCGCCAGTTGATTTCAGCGACATCATCGGGGCGCTCAGATCTTCGTTGCGAACGTTCGATCGCTCAAGGAGGGCCTTGAAACGTCGGACCTCCCATGAAGGAGGAAGGTCGGTCAGCAGCGGCTCAACCGAGCGATGCCGACCGATGAAGCGCGCAGGTGTCATCGAACCTCCACCTCTCGCAGCAGTTCCATGATCTTGGCGACCTGCTTCTCCAGGTCGGCATCAATCTCGGCCAGCGGCCTTGGTGGCACGTACCTGTAGAAGTGCCGGGTGAACGGGATCTCGTATCCCACTTTGGTTTTCGCAGTGTCGACCCAGGCGTCGGGGACGTGCGGGAGAACTTCGGCGTCGAAGTACGCCTTTATAGTCGCCGCGCAGCCGGCGTCGCCATCGGTGTTGCCGCCGTAGGTGAACGGAATGTTCTCGGTGTCGCGTTTCTTCGGGTCCGGTTTCGGGTTCCCCTTGCGGTCCGTCGACACCTTCCCGGTTTCCGTCAGCAGCGGCCGCTCGACGCTGATGGTCCAGTAACCGAAATCGTTGGCGGTGAACACCTTCGAGAAACCGGGATCAGCGTCGTCGAACGCGTCATACAGCGCGAGGATCTTGTCTCGGGCCGCTTCGTCGAGTTCGCGGCTCTTCGCGCCGAGGCTCTTGCGCATCTTTGTCCAGAACGAGGTGGCGTCGATCAACTGCACCGTGCCGCGGCGCTCCGGGCGCTTGGTGTTGTCCAGCAGCCAGATGTAGGTGGCGATACCGGTGTTGAAGAACATATTCGTCGGCAACGCGATGATCGCCTCGACCAGATCAGATTCCAGCAGCCACTGCCGAATCTGCGACGGCCCCGACTCCGCTGCCCCGTTGAACAGCGGGGAGCCGTTGAGAACGATGCCGGCCCGCCCACCCCCGTCATGCGCGGGCCGCATCTTCGACGCCAGGTGACACAGGAACAGCATCTGCCCGTCGCCGATCGCTGGCAGGCCATGGGAGAACCGCGAGCCCTGGTGCAGTGCTTCCTTTTTCACTGCTTCCTGAGCGGCTTTCCAGTCCACGCCGTAGGGAGGGTTGGACATGCAGAAGTCGAAGGTGCGGTCCCAGAACATGTCGTCGGACAGGGTGTCGCCGAGCCGGATGTTGTCAGCGTCCTGGCCCTTGACGATCATGTCGGACTTGCAGATCGCATAGGACTGGTCGTTGATCTCCTGGCCGTAGAGCCGCAGCCGGGCGTCGGGGTTGCGTTCCAGCAGCCGCTCCTCGGCCACCGACAACATGCCGCCGGTGCCCGCGGTGGGGTCGTAGATGGTGCGCACCGTCCCAGGCTCGCGCAGCGCGTCGCCGTCCTCGGCGAACAACAGGTCCACCATGAGTCGGATCGCGTCGCGAGGGGTGTAGTGCTCGCCCGCCTCCTCGTTGGAGGCCTCGGCGAACTTGTAGATCAGGTGCTCGAACAGGTCGCCCATCTCAGCGTTGGACACCACATCCGGGTTCAGGTCCACCTTGGCGAACTGCGAGCACACCAGATACAGCCGGTTCTTCTCATCCAGGGTGGCGAGTTCGTTCTCGAACTTGAACCGCTCGAACACGTCGATGTTGGCCGAAAACCCGGTGGTGTAGTCCATCAGGTTCGCCCGCAGACCCTCGGGGTCTTCCAGCAGGCGAGTGAAGTCGAACGGGCTGGTGTTGTAGAAACCGAGGCCGGTCTTGCGCTTGACCTGCACAGCCAGCGCACCGTCGGCGTACTTGGCGGCCAGGTCCCGGACCTCGTCGCGGGTGGGTTCCATGACGCAGTCCAACCGGCGCAGGATCGTGAACGGCAAGATCACCCCGCCGTACTGATGCGGCTTGTACACACCGCGCAGTTGGTCGGCGATCCCCCACACGAAATTGCCCAGCTTGCTCAAATGATTCCTCCTCAACACACGTCCCCCGCTCAGCGAGTTTCGCACGAGCGAGCCCGCTGAGCCGTCAGGTCGACGTCCGCACCCGGGTTCACCGCCAAGGACCTCTCGGCGGCGACCGCAACAACCCCCTGGTCCGAGACGGCCTAGACTCCAGTCCTACAAGTAGGTCTCCTGTCGACAATTCGGAGTGCGTCGATTCGGCAGGGCAGCCGACGGGAACGCTATGGCCGAAGCACCGGGGGATCGCGATGAGGGGTTGCCGTCGTCCCTGCAGGAGTACTTCTACGTCTGGTGCGCAGATCTCATCGCTCCATTGACCGGAGGCCAACAGCAACAACTCCTGGATGCCATCATGCTCGGGCATTGGGGCGGACCTTGGCCAAGGCGACGACAGATACAGAGACTCGTTGAACAAGCCGCCGGCCTGATCACCTCCGACGCGATCGTCGGGGAAATCACTGCGCTCTACGGACACAGCGTCGACAAGATGCTGGAGCACCTAGACGATCCGGACTACCCAGCTTCGCGCGAGAACCTCATCCAGCAACTTGGGCGACACCCCTACACCGATGAGCTGATCCCCAAGGTCGACGCGGCACTCAAAGCCGGCGCTGTGGCTCCGTCCGAGCACCAGGACATCTGCGACCGCGCACTGAGAGCGCCGCTCCTTCCTGCCCTGGTTCCCGCGCCACTGCAGTTTCCCGACCTGCCTCGGGACTACCCCGAATCGTTCGATGAGTGTCGTCGGCGTTATCCAGATTCAGAAGCGGAATCCCCGGACGCACGGCGCGAGTAGCGGGAGGATCATCGATCTACGCGGCCCATGAACCAGCCCGGCCAACGGAGG
Source organism: Mycolicibacterium insubricum (assembly GCF_010731615.1). NCBI lineage: Bacteria > Bacillati > Actinomycetota > Actinomycetes > Mycobacteriales > Mycobacteriaceae > Mycobacterium > Mycolicibacterium insubricum. The sequence goes on from NZ_AP022618.1 coordinate 348,995, forward strand.
CGACAGGCCGCAGCTGTCACACCAGCGCTCCGACCCCGTCTCCGTCGAAGGCTTCGATCGCCGCCGCGATGTCCATAACCGACTGATACCGCCGCGCCGGGTCTGAGTGCGAGCATTTCTGGACGATGTCTCCGAGCGGAGTGCCCTCGGGAAGCAGGTGTCCGACCCCTTGAAAAGGTAGGAGAGCACGAAGCCAACGGCGTAGATGTCATTGACCTGCTTGTAGTCCTTGAACGTGTCCAGTGCGGGGTCCACGAAGGTCCCCCGGATCTCGGTCTCGGTCTTCGTGAACTCCGAACCCGACGGCTTCGCAAGTCCAAAATCAGATAGCTTCACCGTCACCGCGCCCTCAGCGAACACGCGGAGCAGGACGTTCCGCATGCTCAGGTCCCGATGGCAGATATCGTTCCAGTGCAGATAGTTCAGGCCGTAAAGGAACTGGAGCGCAATCCTGCGACGAGCTTGGAAACCAAACTGGCCCTGATTGTTCCGGCGCTTGACGTACTCCTCAAGCGTGCTCCCGCAGTACTCCATGACATAGGCGTTGTCGGCATCGTCGTGGCGGTAGACATCGAGGATGTAGGGGAAATCAAGCCCCTTCATGACCTCAAACTCACGACGGAACCGCGCTAGGTCTCGCCCATCGGCAGCTTGTTTCAGCTTCTTCCTGGCGAACGTGATGCCGTAATTCGGGTCGGTGAACTTGTGCACGATCGCGTAGGAACCCTCCCCGACTAGGGTGAGGGCGGCAGTGGAGCGGTCCGCGATCTCAATCGACGCGTCGGCCAATCCGAACACCGCGTCATACTTCTCCACGACGATTGGTGTGAGTCCCTCAGGGATCGGGCTTCCGCCGCTATCCACGAGCCAGGTCGCAGCACCGTCGAGGACACGCTGATACTCAGGAGCGACGGTCATCGACTGTCCAACCTTCGCCAGCGCTCGCCTGAGCTCATCGACCTCGTCAATCAGGTGGATCAACCTACGGCTGTTCTCAGCGTTGAAGTGCCCACTAGCTCCGTTTCGCGCCTTCTGGTTGATGAAGTCGAACTCGATGTCGAGCCTCTCGTGAATACAGGCGAACGCCCGCTCTAACGGGACTTGGAACCCGAACGAACCCGAGTACATGTCGAGATAGTCATCGTTGAGATAGTCATCGTCGTACTGCCTAACTACCCGCGCGAGCTGCCTCTCCCCCGGTGTCACCACGCACCCATTCTGGCATCTTGCACCGTCAACTATCGGTGTCGAATCAGCGGCGGAGGTCCGATGATTCGAGCCCTACTAGTAGTACTGTCAGACGCTGATGCAGCTGCACCGCCATCGCAAGCGCGAAGCTGAATCGAAGAGAATGCGGCGTCACGGCCAGGGGATCGCCAAGGGGTCCGTCCCTGGACCCAATGGCCGCCAACAGTCGGTCATTCGCATCGTCGAACACGCCATGCCACGACTCGTGGTGGAATGGAGTCCCCGCCTCGTTGAGCCACAAGGCCATTGGCTCTGGCCTACCGTCTCGAAGCCAGAAGAGGTTTCTTCTGCCAGACGACGGCAGACTGCTGAGCGACAACACCGTGCCGTCGTCGCACACGGCGTCGAGCGTTCCCTTCCGAGCAGGCCGAACTTGCCTCACCCAGACAATGTCCTCGAGTGCTTCGTAGCGGCCTTCACGGTGCGCTCGACGAATGGCAGCAGCACGAGCAACCTTGACGTAGGTCCGAACCGTGCGCATCACAGTCGGCGCGCCGTACCACATACGTGGCTTGCTGTACTTGGCGATCGTGGCGGGAAGCTTAGCCTCGATCACCCCGGGATCTGGAAGCTCGGCCAACAAGAGTGACCCTGCCTCCTGGACACGCAGTCCCGTCCCATAGAGGAAATCAGCGAATGCGGCATTGCGTAGCGAGGTGCGGCCACGAAATGAGTTCTCCTCGACTGTGGCGCGCCAGTGATAGTCCCCAAGCCGTTCGACCCCATGGCCCCGCAATCCGACGTCACGCCACAGCCGGTACGTGCCGGGCACAATCCAACGATCCCGATCCCTGCGCACATATGGTGCCGTCGCCCGCACGCCAGGGACCCGAAGTGTTCCATTCCCCGGCGGCACCGGGCTCACCGTAATCACCGGACCATTCGGCCCAATCGGGATCTGCCGGTTCACCGCCCAGTCATAGAGCCCACGAAGCGCAAACACAGCCTTGTTCCACGTCGATCCTCCGACCGAATCGGGAAATTTCAGATGATCCGTCCGACGTATCTTGTATTCGACGAAGTCATCTTCTGTCCCTTCGAGCCACGTCAATGGTGGGGACTGTCCACCGAGAAAACCACACCACATCGCAATCTCACGCGCATACGTCTTCCGTGAACTTGCCGACAGCGAAGTGAAAGTCGGCGCCGAACTGCAGTAACGGACAAGCCACTCGTCAAGTTCACCGTTGCTGGACAGTAGAATTGGCGTCTCCGCCGGCACCCATGCGTCCACACCGGCAGATGGCGCGCATGAATCAAGCACATCCGAATAGCCGATAGGCCAAGACCGTCGGCCTGTGGTGATGAGGACTGTCCAGTTCTTAGCTGGCGAGGCTGCTGTGAAGATCCTCGTAAGGTACGCCGAGGTCAGCATCCACAAGCGCTGAACACACCGCCGCACATGTCCACTCCCCAGAGAACGCAGGCGGGTACGGCATGTCGCCGAGGCCGCGCGCGGCGTCGGCGTCGGCCATCGCCAGCAGCGGCGCCAACGACTGGCGGACGTCGTCGATGCCGGCCCACGGGTCGGTCCGGCCGGCGATGATGCCGTCGGCGGTGGACAAGGTGAAATCGTCGGGGTCGGCGTCGGCCAGGTCCGACCAGTTCAGCGGCATGGAGACCGTCGCGATCGGGGTCCGGCGCACCGAGTAGGGCGACGCCATGGTGCGGTCCCGGGCGTTCTGGTTGAAGTCGATGAAGATCCGTTGCCCGCGCTCCTCCTTCCACCAGGAGGCGGTGACCAGCTCCGGGGCCCGGCGCTCCAGCTCGCGGGCCAGCGCGATCCCGGCCCGGCGCACCGCAATGAAATCCCAGTCGGTGGCGATCCGCAGATACACGTGGATGCCGCGGCCCCCGGAGGTCTTCGGGTAGCCGATCAGACCCAGCTCGTCGAGCAGCGGTTTGAGCACGTCGAGGGCGACGGTCCGGGCCTCGGCGAACGCGGTGCCAGGCTGCGGGTCGAGGTCGACGCGCAGTTCGTCGGGATGCTCGGGGTCGTCGCGGCGCACCGGCCACGGATGCAATGTGACGGTGCCCATCTGGGCCGCCCAGACGATCGCCGCCGGGCGGGTGACGCACAACGCGTCGGCGGTGCGACCCGACGGGAACACCACCCGGACGGTGTCCAGGTAGTCGGGATGCCTTGGTGACAGCCGCTTCTGGTAGATCTCCTCGCCGTCGATGCCGTCCGGGAAGCGCTGCAGGTGAGTCGGCCGGTCGCGCAGTGCGGTGAACATCGGGCCCAGCGCGACGCTGCGGTAGTAGTCGATCAGCGCGCCCTTGCTGCCGGCGGCGCCCAACTGCGGGAAGTACACCTTGTCCCGGTTGGTGATTCGCACGGCGATGCCGTCGACGTCGACCTCCTCGGCGGCTGCGGAACTCATCGGCTCTCCAATACGTCGTAGAGGTCGTAGCGGTTCGGTACGTCGAGCTGGCCGAAGGTGCACGATGACGGTTCGCGGTCGGGTCGCCAGCGGCGGAACGTCACCGCGTGGCGGAACCGGCGGCCGGGGCCGGCGCCCTCCATCTGGTCATAGCCCACCTCGGCTATCCGTTCCGGCCGGATCGGAATCCAGCGTTTGTCGGCCGCGGAATTCCACCGGCTCGGTTCGCCGTCGCGAACGAGATCCTCGGCCAGCCGCAGCGGTTCGAGTTCGGCCAGCAGTTCGACGCGGGCCGCGGTGGTGAACGACGCCGCGCCGCCCACCATCTGCAGGTCACCGGCCTCGTCGTAGAGGCCGAGCAGCATCGAGCCGAGTCCCATTCCGCTCTTGTGGATCCGGTAGCCGATGACCACGCAGTCGGCGTCGCGGGAGTGCTTGAGCTTGACCATGTCCCGTTTGCCCGGCAGGTAGTGGCCGTCGCGGCGTTTGGCAATCACCCCGTCCAGGCCGGCGCCCTCGAAGGTGCTCAGCCACTGCGCCGCCAGTTCGGGGTCGCCGGTGCTGCGGGTGAGGTGGCACCACTGTCCGCCGGGCAGAAGCGCGGTCAGGGCTTGGCGACGATCCGCGAACGGGCCTTCCAGCAATGCCCGGTCGCCGTCGGCCAGCGCGTCGAATCCGATGAAGTGCGCCGGTGTCTCGGCCGCGAGCAGGTGAATCCGGCTGTCGGCCGGGTGGATTCGTGCCGACAGTGCCTCCCAGTCGAGCCGGGTCATCCCGTCGACCTGACGCGGGACGACGATCTCGCCGTCAAGCACGCACCGCGGGGCGATCTCGTCGCGCAGCGCGTCGAGCAGTTCGGGAAAGTAGCGGCCCAGGTCCTTGCCGGAGCGTGACTGCAACTCGATCTCGGCGCCGTCGCGGAACACCAGCGCACGGAAGCCGTCCCACTTCGGTTCGTAACACCAGCCGCCCGGCATCGCCGAACCGCCGGTCGGCAGCGCGGCGGCCGACTTCGCCAGCATGGGCTGGACGGGCGGTTCGACCGGCAACTGCACTCCCCCATCCTTGCCCTCTCGGCCGCCGATCGCCAGGGCGCGGGTTAGATTGCGGGCGTGACCCGCTGCACCGGTGCGGGCCGGTTCGCCCCCAGCCCGTCGGCCGACCTGCACATCGGCAACCTGCGTACCGCTGTGCTGGCCTGGCTGTTCGCCCGCTCGACCGGGCGGCGTTTCCTGCTGCGCGTCGAGGACCTCGACGACCGCACCTTGCCCGAAGTCGGAGAGCGGCAGGTGGCCGATCTGGCGGCGATCGGGATCACCTGGGATGAGCCGCCGCAGTATCAGAGCAGCCACCCGGAGCGGTACAACACCGTGGTCGAGCAGCTGCTGGAAGCCGACATGGCGTACGAATGCTTTTGCAGCAGAAAAGAAATCCTGGCCGCACCGCGCGCCCCGCACGCACCCGAGGGAGCCTATCCGGGTACCTGCCGTGATCTGACCGCCACCGAGCGCGCCGACCGCCGCGCGGCATCCGGACGGCCGCCCGCACTGCGGCTGCGCTCTCAGCGCACCGAGTTCACCGTGACCGACCTGCTGCACGGCGAGTACTCCGGCGTGGTCGACGACTTCGTGCTGCGCCGATTCGACGGCGTGCCCGCCTACAACCTGGCGGTCGTCCTCGACGACGGCGCTTCCGGCGTCGACCAGGTGGTGCGCGGTGATGATCTGCTGCCCTCGGCTCCCCGCCAGGCCTATCTGGCATCGCTGCTGGACCTGCCGCGACCGGTCTACGCGCACGTGCCGCTGGTGCGGGGCGCCGACGGCAAGCGGCTGGCCAAACGCGACGGCCCGGTGTCGCTGGGGCAGATCGGGGTGCCGGTGGCGCTGGCGGAGATCGCCGGCTCGCTGGGCTACACCGCCGTCACGCTGGACGGCATGCTGGCCGAGTTCGACCCGGCCCGGTTGCCGCGGCAGCCGTGGATCTACCGTCCGGCGACACTTCCGGGATAGTTCGGCCTACCGCCACGCACCTTCACCCGAATCGCTTGGACTTTGCGCGTCATATACCCCTAGGGGTATAATTTCAGGTAATGGCGCGGTCCCAGCGCCAACACCACCAGCCCGAGCCTGGGCCGAGAGAAGGAGCGAAGCCATGTGCCGAGCCGTCAAATGCCGTGAGTGCGGGAAAACGACGTGGTCCGGTTGCGGCATGCACGTCGATGCCGTCAAGCGCAGCGTCCCGGCCGGCCAGTGGTGCGGCGGTCACCCGAAGTCGACGACCGAAAAGCCCAAGGGCGGCTGGTTCCGGTTCCGCCGCGGCTGAGCCTCAGCGGTCCCGGTAGTAGCGGCCCAACACCTCGGCGCGCAGCTCGTCGAAAGTGCCGTCGGTGATCGACGCCCGGATCCGGTCGACGAGCGAGATGGTGAACCGCTCGTTGTGGATGGTGCACAGCGTGGCCGACAGGATTTCCTTTGCCTTGAACAGGTGATGGATGTAGGCCCGGGTGTAGTTGGCGCAGGTGTAGCAGTCGCATTCGGGGTCCAGCGGGGTGAAGTCGCGCTTGTAGCGCGCCCCCGTGACGTTGTACCGGCCGGCGTGCGAATAGATCGCGGCGTTGCGCGCCACCCGCGACGGGGACACGCAGTCGAAGGTGTCCGCCCCGGCCTCGATGGCGGCGAACAGGTCGTCGGGCTCGCTGATACCGAGTAGGTGGCGCGGTTTGTCCTCGGGTAGCTCATCGACGACCCAGCCGACGATGGTGCCCAGATTCTGCTTCTCCAGCGCCCCGCCGATGCCGTAGCCGTCGAAGCTCAAGCCCTCCGCGGGACCGGGCTGCTCACCGATGTCAACCAGGCCGCGGGTCGCGGCGCGCCGCAGATCCTCATACTGGGCGCCCTGAATCACGCCGAACAGCGCTTGGGCGGGACGCTGCGGCGCCGCGGAGCGCAGCCGGTGGTGCTCGACCAGGCAGCGGATCGCCCACGCGTGCGTGCGGGCCACCGAATCCTCTTGATATTTGCGGGTATTGATCAGCGTGGTGAGCTCATCGAAGGCGAAGATGATGTCGGCGCCCAGCTGATGCTGGATGCCCATCGACACCTCGGGGGTAAAGCGGTGGGTGGATCCGTCCAGGTGCGAGGTGAAGGTCACGCCGTCGTCGTCGACCCGGGCCAACCTGTCCTTGCCCTTGGCGATGACGTCGTCGGCGCGGACCCGTTCGGTATCCATCGCGAGCACCTTGCGGAACCCGCTGCCCAGCGACAGCACCTGGAACCCGCCGCTGTCGGTGAACGTGGGTCCGGGCCAGTTCATGAACCGCCCCAGACCGCCGGCCTCGTCGACGATATCGGCGCCCGGCTGCAGGTACAGGTGGTAGGCGTTGGCGAGTACCGCCTGGGCACCAAGGGATTTCACCGTCTCGGGCAGCATCGCCTTGACCGTCGCCTTGGTGCCGACGGGAACGAACGCCGGGGTGGCAATCTCGCCGTGCGGGGTGCGCAGTGTCCCGGTTCGGCCGCGCCGTCCGGGCAGCCGGTCGCCCACGGTGAAGTTCTCGCCCACGGCCGCCCATTCAACCAGCCTGCTCCGCCGGCCAGGGTTCAGCCTCACCCAGTTTTGGTATGTAACTGGTCGGTCAACCCGCCCGACGGTGCCGAAAGACCAGTTACGTACACCGCGCCCGCGGTCAACGACCCGGCACTCGCTACGCTCGCGCCAACTCCGCCTTCGCTCGCCGAACCACCCGATTCAGTCACGGGTGGTCCCGGTATCGCTCCGGCTCCGCCGGCACTCGCTACGCTCACGCCAACTCCGCCTTCGCTCGCCGAACCACCCGATTTCGTCCTCTCGGCGCGCGGCACCATACTCGGGGGGTGAAAAACGTCGTGACGGCGGCTGCGGTGTGCGCGGCCGGAATGCTGACCGTGGTGGGTTGCTCGAATTCAGAGTCCGGCTCCACCGGCAGCGGGACGCTGCGCCTCGGGGACACCGATCTGGGCAAGGTGACCGCGGTGACGTGCGATACCACCGACAACCTGACCACGTTGACCATCGAAACCGGGGACAACACCGGCGAGAAGGCGGTCAAGAAGTCGGTGGTCAAGCTCAGCGCCGAGGGCACCCCGACGGTCATGTCGGTGCGCATCGGCGAGGTCGGTACCACTGAGCCGGCACTGCTGTACTCGTCGGCCGCCGCCGAAGATCCGCCCACCGCCACCCACCAGGGCAACCAGTACACGGTCCGCGGCACCGGGCTGGGCACCACGGCCGGCGATCCGAACCGCCCGGTCAACACCGCGTTCGACATCGACGTGCACTGCCCGTAGTCGGGACGGCCATTCCCAGCGAACTCTTTCCCCACGCGCAGTTCCCGGCAATACTGGCTAGCAGGCTCGGCCGACCTCGGCGGAGCACAACAGACAGGAGAGCAGTGGTGAAGCACGCAATGACGCTCGCAGTGGGCGGAGTCGCGATCGTGGCCCTGAGCCTGACCGGCTGTTCGAAGAGCAACGACAAAGAGTCCACCGAGACCACCGGCACCAGCGCCTCGGCCAGCAGCAAGGCCGAGACCCCGGCCGCCGAGGCACCCGCGGGCAAGCCCGAGGCCGGGCATGCGTCGATGAAGATCGGCGACGGCGAGGCGAAAGAGGTCAGCGGCGCGGCGGTCTGCACCGTCGCCGGTGGCAGCATGAACATCGCGATCGGCGGTGGCGACACCGGCGTTGCGGCCGTGGTGGCCGAGGACGGCTCGGCGGTCCACTCGGTCGGGCTGGGCAGCACCGACGGCCTGACCGGGCTGGCGTACCAGGAGAGCATGCCCAACGGCGGTTCGGCGACGGCCACCAAGGACGACAAGACCTACACCATCTCCGGTGAGGCGATCGGCTTCGATGCGGCGAACCCGACCGCCCCGGCCAAGAGGGCGTTCGTCCTCGTGGTCACCTGCCCCTGACGCAGACCGACACAATGGCGGCGGGCCCGATTCGGGTCCGCCGCCATTGTCTGTCTACCGGGCCTCAGCCGGGAATGGCCTCCTCCAACGCGACCAGCGAATCCTCCACGTGTGTCAGCAGCCGCTGCAGGTGGGGCACGCTGCGCCGGCAGCCGATGAACCCGAATTCGAGGTTGTCGGCGTTGTTGGCCAGGGTGATGTTCAGCGCCATGTTGTCCAGCACGATCGACACCGGGTAGTTGCCGACGAGCTTCGCGCCGTTGAAGTACATCTGCTCCCGAGGCCCCGGCACGTTGGAGATCACCAGGTTGAACGGCGGCGGCGCGGTGGACACGAAACCGGGCACCGCCCCGAGCCCGAGCGCGGCGATGTTGATCGCCGACAGCGCCAGCGTCTCCAGCTTCGGCAGACCCGCGAACACCGACTTGTTGTCCCGCATCGACCCGCTGACCACCTTGAGGCGCTCGGACGGATCCTCGATGTCGGTGCCGAGATTGCACAGCAGTGCGCCGACCTGGTTGCCGCCGGCGGCGTCGTCCTCACGCAGGCTCATCGGCACCATGGCGATCAACGGCGTGTCCGGAAGCGCGTTCTCCTCGATCAGGTAGGCGCGCAGCGCACCCGCGCACATGGCCAGCACGACGTCGTTGACGGTCACCCCGGCGGCCCGCTTGATGCGCTGGATCCGCTCCAGGGACCAGGATTGGGCGGCGAACCGTCGCGCACCGCCGATCTTGACGTTGAGCATGGTCTTGGGCGCCTGGAACGGCAGCGTCAGCTGATTGTCGAGCAGGGCCGCCCGGGCCACCTTCAGCGTCGAGGGGGCCAGCCCCAAAGCGGTCCCCACCACACCGGCGGCGGCACCGAAGGCACCGGAGGCCATCCCCAACAGTGAGCGGCCGCCGTCATCGTCGGCCTGCGGCTTCGGCCGTCCCATCGGCAGATCCCACGGCACCCGCACGGTGGTGTCGTCGGGGTCGTTGGACAGGCTGCGTTGCATCGTCCTGCTCGCCGACACGCCGTCGAGCAGCGCGTGATGCACCTTGGTGTAGACGGCGAACCGCCCGTCGTTGAGCCCCTCGATCAGGTGGGCCTCCCACAGCGGCCGGTGCCGGTCCAGCAGGCTGCCGTGCAGCCGTCCGGTCAGCTCCAGCAGGTCGCGCACCCGGCCAGGGGTGGGCAGGGCGGACCGGCGCAAGTGGTACTCGATGTCCACCTCGTCGTCGACCGACCAGGCGAGGTCGACGACGCCGCCGAGCACGGTTGCCGGATGTGTCCGGAACGTCGGGTTGAAATGGGTGTGGGCGACCATCTGCTCGTGGATGTCGAGCAGGAACTCCGGTCCGGCGCCCTCGGGCGGCTCGAACAGTTGCAGACCGGCGACGTGCATGGGATGTTCCCGGGATTCGGCGAGCAGGAACATGGAATCCACGGGCGAGATCAATTGCATGGTTGACCATTCAACCCGCCACGGTGCCCCCGCGCGGACTTTACCCCCATTCGCTCCTGTGATCTTGGCCAAGGCCGGAGCGGGCGGTCCCGAACCCCGGACCGCTACGGGGCGACGAAACGCTCACGGTAGGCGCGGAACCGTTCGGCGATCTCCTCGGGATCCAGACCGAGGGCGGCCATGTCGTAGTCGACACCGCCGTAGCGCCCGCGTGGATGCTCGGTGAGGAAGTCGGCCATGGCTTGTTGCGCGGTACCGTCCAGCGGTTGCCGGGCCAGCCGGTAAATCGCTGCCACGGTGCCCTTTTCGTCGGCCATGAAGTCCTCGAACCGGATGTCGACGGACCGGTCGGCGGGCAGCACGTCGCGATCCCGCAAACACCCGTTGAGCAGGTTGTCGGTGCGGTCGAGCCAGCGGGCGGCCAGTTTCCCGACGTCGGGTTCGTCCACCGCCATCCGCGCCGAGTAGCAGATCATCGTGATCATGGACCGGACCACCTCGACCGGGTCGCGGTGGGTCACGACGAACGTCGCGTCACCGAAGGTGTCCAGCAGTGCGGGGAACTGCTCGAGGTGCTGCGGCGATTTGAGCACCCACCGCTTGCCCCCGCGCAGCCACTGCATGGCCGCCAGGCTGCGTTTGAGGTAGCGGTAGGACGGCCGCTGATCGTGGGCGCGGTAGTGCGCCGCGAACCCCGGTAGGTGGTAGGTGGTTTCGAACAGCATGCCGGAGATGTCGTTGGCCAGCAGCTGGATTTCCTCGTGCGCGTGGTCGACGGTCATCTCGTGCATCCGTTTGAATTCCGGCATCACCGTGTCGATCAGCCCGACCCCGGCCGCGCACCGCTCACGGCGGGGTCCCGGGTCGCCGGGCTCGCCCGTCGGGAACGGTTCCAGGCTCTCCCAGTAGGGCAGGTGCCGCAGCCCGGGATCGGCGGCCAGCAGGTTGTGCAGATGCGTGGTGCCGGTGCGCGGCAGGCCGCAGATGACGATCGGTGCGACGATCTGTTCGTCGAGGATCTCCGGGTGCTCGCCGATGAGCGCCTCCAGACGCAGCCGGTTGACCAGGTTGCCGACGAGTTGCTCGAAGACCACCCCGGTGCCGGTGTCACCGAGTCCAGCCTCGGTGCGCAGACTTTCGCACAGCACGTCCAGGCGTTCGGCGAAGTCGTCGTCGCCGAAGTCGTCGAGACCGGTGCGGGCCACCGCCGCCTCCCGCAGCGCCTGCGGCGTCAGTGTCAGGGTGGCGCCGTAGCCGGCCAGTCCCTCCCGTATGGCGCGGGCATCCTCGGAGTAGACCGGTGCCGACAGGTCGGTGAAGGTGATCGACGGCGGCCGGGTGCTCACCGGCTGACCTCGGCGATGTCAACGACCCGGCACAGCGGCCGATCCGGCGTGCGCTCGGGCAGGAACCAGCGCAGCCACATCAGGCCCTGGCTGCGTCCGGCCGTCGACACCCAGTTGGGGTGTCCCGGATCCGTCTCGGCGATGACGATCCGCCAGGACCCGTCGTCGTTGTAGTCGACGGTGGCGCCGTTGATGGTGACCCGCTCGTGGGTGTAGTCGTAGGTGTGCAGGAACGGGTTCCACAGGCACAGATTCCAGAACACGCACGGCGGCGAGGTCCCGTCGATCACCAGGGCCTGCCCGGGTTCCAGCCGGTAGCTGCCCATCGAGTAGGCGGCGTCGCCGGCCGCCCAGCCGTAGGTCACCGACGGCACCGGGTAGGGGTCGCAGAGTTCGTTGGTCGTGTCGACCCGCACCGGCAGCATCGAGAGTTGTTCGTGCAGCCAGGTTTTCGCCGAGCGGAACCGCCGGGCCAGGTCTTCGCGATCGTCGTGGCGGCGCGCGGGCGGGTCGATGGTTTCGATCCGCCACTCCGGGCGACGGCCGCCCACCGGGTCGGTCAGGTAGTCGCGGGTGAGCATGAACTCGGCGTCGGGGGCGGTCTGCAGGCGGGGCCCGGGGCCGGGCGCGGGTCCGATGGTGAACTCGAAGTTGCCGTCGTCGTCGAAGGTGAGGTCCCGGTCGTTGATGGTGCCGACGATGCGGGTGGAGTAGTGGCCGCCGCCGGGGCCGCCGTAGACGGTCATCGACAGGTAGATCGCGTCGCCGCGGTTGCCGCGCACCACGTAGCTGCGCTGGGGATCGACGGGGGCCAGCCGGTAGAACGCGTCGGAGTTGTCACCGCCCCATTTCAGATACGGGCTGATGACGTCGACCAGGATCGGTTTGTCCTTGTCGCCCCAGACGTAGGCGTCGACGGCCACCCGCAACAGGCTCAAGGCCAGGCGGTAGCCGTCGAGGATGTCGGCCTCGGCCAGGGGCGGTTGGGCTTCGGTGATGCGGGTCTCGGCCGCGCGGACCTCGTCGAGCAGCTCGGCGAAGGCCGTGGAGAGGTCGGGGGCCGGTTCGGGGGTGGATGCGCCTGCGGTCACGCCTCATAACGTTACTTTTAGTAGCGTAATTACGGGGCGGTTTTCCGGGTGCCCCCTCGCGCCTCAGCCGGCGACCCGGTCGCCCTGCAGGTAGCGCAGGACCGCGGCGACCCGGCGGTTGGTCGCATCGTCGGGCGGCAGGCCGAACTTGGTGAAGATGCTGTTGATGTTGGCCTCGACGGTGCGGGCGCTGAGCGTCAGTTCGGTGGCGATCGCGCCGTTGGAGCGGCCCTGCGCCATGAGGGAGAGCACCTCGGACTCCCGCGGCGTCAACTCGCCCGGGCCGCTGCGCTGCCGTCGGCCCAGTAGCCCCTCGACCACCTCGGGGTCGATCACCGTCCCGCCCTCGGCGACCGACCGCACATCGGCGACGAACGTGGCGAGGTCACTGACCCGGTCCTTGAGCAGGTATCCGACGCCCGACGGCGTGTCCTGCAGCAACCGCATGGCGTGGACGACGTCGACATGCGCCGACAGCAGGAGCACACCGGTGCCCGGGTGGTCCCGGCGGATCTGCAGCGCGGCCTCGATGCCCTCGGTGGTGCACGTCGGCGGCATCCGGATGTCGGTCACCACCACCTCCGGGCGGTGCTCGGCCACCAGTTCCAGCAGAGCCGGGGCATCGGCGGCAGACCCCACGATCGTGAGCCCGGCGTCGGCGAGCACTCGGGCGACGCCCTCCCGGAACAGCGCCGAGTCGTCGGCCAGAACCGCGCGCATCACATCTCCATCTCCCCCGACCACCGATCATGGTGCGCGAACCGGATTACCGTACTACCACGGTAGTGCCGCAGGCGTCGCCTCCGTAGCTTTTGGATAACGGATTTCGACGCAGGGAGGCGGTTGCAATGCCGGTCGTGATTGAAGAGGAACTGACCCAACGGGGTTCAGGGCGAGGGGTTCTCGAAACCAGCAGCCTGGTGGTCGACGCGGTGGCGGGCGCACGTCGTGGAATCGGCATCACCGCGCTCGCCGCGCAGACCGGGCTGCCCAAATCCACCGTGCACCGGATCGCCGGGCAGTTGACCGAGTCCGGCCTGCTGGAGCGGGTGGGCCAGCGGTATTTCATCGGAGCGACGGTCGGGAGATGGGGACGCAGTCACCGGCCCGCGCGGGAACTGCACCAGGTGGCGATGCTTCCGTCGATCCGGCTGGGCCAGCTGTCCCGGGGGCTCGTCGGCCTGGTGATCGTCTCCGGTGAGACACCCGAGACGGTGCTGACGTACTCGACCGATGCGCTGCCCGTCAGCGTCGACCTGACCACCGACGCGTGGCGGGCCACCGCGGTGGGCCGGGTACTGGGTTTCGGACCCGGCGGGCCGGTGCGCCACGACATCGGCCCGGCGCTGGTTACCGAGGAGTGCGAGTCGGTGCCCGGTGTCAGCTGTGTCGCCGGCGAGCTGACACTGCCCGGCCTGGGTTGCCCGGCCGCGTTGTGCACCTTGTTCTTTCGGCCGACGCTTCCGGCCGCGGCACCCGGGCAGCTGGTCTCGGCGATGCGGGCGGTGGAACGGAACTGGCGGATGGCCCTGGAAGATGTGGGCTGAATCGACAGCCCCGGAGCGGGATAGACGTCCGAGGGTCAGGGACAGGTGGCGGTGATATCGACCGGGACCTTCTCGATCTTCACATTGCTCACGATGATCCGCTGCGCGGTCGCGGTGACGTGGTAGGTCTTGCCGTCCTTGGTCACCGACGCTCCGCTCATCGGCGATCCGAGCAGGTAATCCTCGGCGTGGACCTGGATTTCGGTCACCGTGGGGTTGTCGAAGCTGCCGAGTTTCACGACGGCGGTGGGTACCCGGGTACCGATCGTGATGGTGGGGATGTTGTCGACCCCGTCGCAGCTGACCGGTCCGGAGATGTGCTGATCGACCCCGTCGACGAGGACGCTACCGGTGGACTCGGCGGTGGCCGACGGGCTTTCGGCCGCGGCACCCATCGTCGACTCCCCGCTCACCGGGTCGGTGGCCGTCGTCTCACCGTGTGAGCAACCGGCAACCGCCGCGACGATAATGCCCGTCAGGGCGATGGTCACTGCACGATGCTGCACAGCACTCCCCGCCCTCGGTCAGCCGGGTGCAAATTTGGCGGTGGCGGAGGGATTTGAACCCTCGGACGGGGGTTACCCGTCACACGCTTTCGAGGCGTGCTCCTTAGGCCGCTCGGACACGCCACCGCCGGAGAGCTTACCGGCCCGGTGCGCGCGGCCCTAATCGGGCGGTTCGGCGAGCGTAGGCGGAGTTGGCGCGAGCGCAGCGAGCGCCGGCGAAGCCGCAGTGAAGCCGGGACCGCCCGCGACCAAACCGGGCGGTTCGGCGAGCGTAGGCGGAGTTGGCGCGAGCGCAGCGAGCGCCGGCGAAGCCGCAGTGAAGCCGGGACCGCCCGCGACCAAACCGGGCGGTTCGACGAGCGTAGGCGGAGTTGGCGCGAGCGCAGCGAGTGCCGGCGAAGCCGGAGTAAAGCCGGGACCGCCCGCGACCAAACCGGGCGGTTCGACGGCTTCAGGTGCACCTAACTGGTCATTCGAGGCCTCCGTGTGAGTCGAAAGACCAGTTAGGTGCAGGCAACGTCGAAGACTGCAGTCAAAACCGCAGGTGAGCGATTCGAACGCCGGAGACCGCTGCACCTAAGTGGTCTTTCAACGCGACCGAGGGTGTTGAAAGACCACTTATGTACGCACCGAATGCCCGAACCCCGACACAGCGAGCCCGAAACGCGGCCGAGGCGGAGCCACGCTGACCGGATCCACCCTGCACCGAAGAATTGACTGCACCATATGAACCGGGGACACCCACGCTCAGCGGAAGGGCGGCGTCAATCCGCCCGGTGGGTGGCGAAGAACTCGACCAGCGGGGCGGCGCACTCGGCCTCCAGCACTCCCCCGCGCACCTGCGGCCGGTGCGACAGCCGACGGTCGCGCACCACGTCCCACAGCGAGCCGACGGCCCCGGTCTTGGGTTCCCACGCGCCGAACACCAACCGCCCGACCCGGGCCGCGACCAGTGCGCCGGCGCACATGGTGCACGGCTCGACCGTCACCGCCAGCGTCGCACCTTCCAATCGCCAGCCGTCGCCGTGGCGGGCCGCGGCCTCGCGCAGCGCCAGGATCTCGGCGTGTGCGGTCGGGTCGCCGAGGCGTTCCCGGGCGTTGGCCGCCCGCGCCAGCTCCACCCCGTCCGCGTCGACGATCACCGCGCCGATCGGCACGTCGTCGGCCCCGGCAGCCGATGCCGCGTCCAGCGCGGCGCGGATCAGTGCCTCGTCGTCAAGCACACGCACCCGCTCAGCGGTCGAACGCGTCCAGCACGGCGGCGAACTCGGCGCCAAAGCCCATCTCCCGGGCGATCCGGGTCAGCTGCTCGTCGGCATAGAGTTCGGTTTCGGTCAGGATGACCCCGAGCACCCCGGCCGGCAGCCCGAGGTCGGACAGCACCTCGAGGTCCCCGACCTCAAACGGCTCGGAGTCCTCCAGCTCCTCGTCGTCGATGTCGGCGTCGAGGCGCTCCAGCACCTCGGCCGCCAGGTCGTAGTCCAGCGCGGCGGTGGCGTCCGACAACAGCAGTCGGGTACCCGCCGGGGCCGGCCGGACGATGACGAAAAACTCGTGGTCGATGTCGAGCAGGCCGAACACGGCGCCGGCGGCCCGCAGCTCCCGCAGCTGGGTCTCCGCGGCGGGCAGCCCCTCGGATGCGGTGGCGGGCAGCGCCGCGCAACGCCACTTGCCGTCCTCCTGCACGACCGAGATCCCGAATAACTCCGGGTGGTCGGCTTCCGGCGCGGACGCCCGCTGTGCTCCCATGCCGGGTAACGGTAGTCCGCCGGAGCGACCCGCACCAGGTGAGCCGGGCGCCGGGCCGCCGCATATGTCAACCTTGAGCGGTGACGGCGACAGCGCAGCGATCCCCCGTGTGTGTCCTGGGGCTCGGCCTCATCGGCGGCTCACTGCTGCGGGCGGCGACCGCGGCCGGCTACCGGGCGTTCGGCTACAACCGCGGTCTCGACGGGGCCCAGGCCGCCCGCGCCGACGGGTTCGACGTCTCCACCGACCTGACCGCGACGCTGGCCCGCGCCGCCGAGGTCGACTC
Source organism: Mycolicibacterium insubricum (assembly GCF_010731615.1). NCBI lineage: Bacteria > Bacillati > Actinomycetota > Actinomycetes > Mycobacteriales > Mycobacteriaceae > Mycobacterium > Mycolicibacterium insubricum. Next base: position 365,553 of record NZ_AP022618.1, read on the forward strand.
GCTGATCGTCATCGCCGTGCCGATGCCGGCCCTGGCCCACCTGCTCGATCGCATCGCCCATACCGCCCCGGGCTGTGCGCTGACCGATGTGATCAGCGTCAAGGGCGCGGTGCGCGATGCGGTGACCGCGGCCGGCCTGGACGCCAATTTCGTCGGCGGGCATCCGATGACCGGTACCGCCCATTCCGGCTGGGCCGCCGGTGACCAGCGGCTGTTCGTCGGGGCGCCGTGGGTGCTGACCGTCGACGATCACGTCGACGCCGGAAACTGGATGACGGTGATGCGGCTGGCCCTGGACTGCGGCGCGGTGGTCGTTCCGGCGAAGGCCGACGAGCACGACGCGGCCGCCGCCGCGATCTCACACCTGCCGCATCTGGTGGCCGAGGCGGTCGCCGAATCCGCCGCCGACGTCCCGCTGGCGTTCGCGCTGGCCGCCGGGTCGTTCCGGGACTCCACCCGGGTCGCAGCCACCGCCCCCGACCTGGTGCGCGCCATGTGCGAGGCCAACGCCGACGAACTGCTCAAGGCCCTCGACCGCACCATCGAACTGCTCGAACGGGCCCGGACCACGCTCGTCGAACAAGGATCGGTGGCCGAACTGGTGGAGGCCGGGCACGCGTCCCGGGTGCGCTACGACAACTTCCCACGGCCCGAGGTGGTCACCGTGACGGTCGGCGAGCCGGGCTGGCGCGCCCAGCTGGCCGCCGCCGGGCGGGCCGGTTCGGTGATCAGATCCGCTCTGCCAGGCCCGGGTACTCCACGATGAATCCGTCGTCGTCGACGCTGAGCGGGGTGTTGGCGACCGGCGACTGCAGGTTGATCACCCCGTCGCCCTCGCTGGAGTAGCTCAGCGTGGCGGGCTTGACCTCGAGCTCGGGCAGCCAGACGTAGACCACCGGCAGGATCAGCGAGTCGATCCGCCGGTGCAGCGCGGTCCGCCGGATCGGCAGCGCGTTGAAGAACGGGCTGAACACCACGTCGACGTCCAGCGCCCCGTCGAACGTCAACCGGGAGGTCTGGCCGGTCTGGCTCTGCACCAGCCACATGTTCTCGTCGTCGCGGGCGATGGACAGCTGCCGCTCGCGCTCGGCGAGGGTGACGGTCATGGACAGCCGCTTGGTCGCGCCGGACTCGTCGGTGACCAGGTCATAGGAGGCGGAGAACGCCGGTGCGGTCTCCGTGCGGGCAGACACGATGCGACCGTAGGCCTTCAGCCGGTTGCCGGAGAGCTGAACCCGCACCGACTCCATCCGTGACACTTGCTGCGCACGCCAGGTCAGGATCGCCGGCCATGCGCTGGGGCTCTCGTGCTCGGATGCGCTCACGGTTCCAATCTAGGGTAAGGATCGGGTCGTTCGCAGTCCGGGAGCCGGTCAATTTTGACCAACCGGCGCGGCACCCATGCACAATGTGCTGATGGGTACTCATCCGGATCCACCCGTCGAGCCGTCGAAGCCGCCGGCCACCCCGGCCGTGCCGGCACCCGAGCCGTCCGTCCATGTCGTCGAGGACGAGGCCAGTCGGCTGACCCGGGCCGGCGCCCTGTGGACGGCGCTGACCCTCGGCTTCCTGGTGTTGATCCTGCTGCTGATCTTCATCGTGCAGAACACCGAGGTGACGAAGTTCAGGTTCTTCTCCTTGCACTGGGAACTCCCGCTGGGGGTGGCGACGCTGTTCGCGGCGATCGCCGGCGGCCTGGTCACCGTCGCCGTCGGCATGGTGCGGATCATCCAGCTGCGCCGGGTGGCCAAGAAGAGCCTCAAGAGCCACTGACCGGGGTTCAGACCGACGCGATCCCCGCGCCGTCGAGAATCCGGTGCAGTACCGGCACCAGGAAGTTGCGCGCGTAGTTCTCCGGTCCCTCGGGGCCATCGATGTCGAGCACCCCACCCGGGGTCGGCACCAGGGAGTGCACGCAGCGGGCGACGTGTTCGGCGAACGGCGCCCGCATCTCCTCCGGGATGTTCTCACCGCGTGTCAGTGACACGATGAACTCGCGCGATCGCTCCATCGCCGGACTCTGCGGCCCCATGAAGTAGGTCCGGATGGCGTCGGGGTTGGTGCGCAGGATGGTCTGCAGCGCCTGGTGGTCCCGCAACGCCCGGTATCCGGTGGCAAACCCGGCGACCAACCGGTCCTCGGGGTCATCGACGGGTTCGACGGCGGCGGTGACCTTGGCGAAGAAACGGGACAGCTCCCGTTCCACAGTGGCCCCGATCAGGGCCTCCTTGCCCGGGAAATGCAGGTAGAGCGTCGCGCGCCCGATCCGGCCGGCCCGCGCGATCTCGTCCATGGAGAACTTGCGGGGGCCGGTCACCTCGGCCACCCGCAACGTCCTGCGTTCGCAGAACAACCATCGCGCCTCGGAGAAGACGGTCGCGCTGCTGGTGATGCAGTCGCTGGACAATTCGCTGACGTCCTATCTGCGGGGCCGCAGAATGACCACCAAACAGGGTGTCGGCGAACCAAATCCGACGTGGATCCCGGTCGCGCACGACATCGCCCGGCGCTACGCCGACAAGATCGATGGCGATCCGGCCGGCGGCATCAACGATGTGATGAACATCCCGGCCACCGCGCACTACATCGGCGGCTGTGTGATCGGCACGTCGGCCGACGAGGGGGTCGTCGACCCGTACCAGCGGATCTACGGCCATCCGGGTCTGCACATCGCCGACGGCTCGGCGATCACCGCGAACCTGGGCGTCAACCCGTCGTTGACCATCACCGCGCAGGCCGAGCGGGCGATGTCGTTCTGGCCCAACAAGGGTGAGCCCGATCCCCGGCCGGCGCTGGGCGATCGGTACCGACGCATCGATCCGGTCGCCCCGGCGCACCCCACGGTGCCCGCCGGCGCGCCGGGCGCTCTGCGCCTGGCCCTCTGACAGCGGCCGCCCCACCAAGCCCGTCAGACCAAGCGGTTCAGTCGCGGACGCGGCTGGGCAGCAGATCCCAGACGTGGTCGGCGGAGTTCACCGCGGCGACCCGCACCGTCCCGCGCCGGGAGTACAGCACCCGGGTGAGCGACGCGTAGTCGATGGTGAACGCCAGCAGCGCGCGGGTGCCCAGCAACTCGTGCAGCAGCACGTTGATCACCCCGCCGTGGCTGAAGATCGCGACGGTGTCGGCGGGATCGGTGGCCGCGACGAGCTCCCCGACCGCCGCTCGGATCCGTTCCCGGAAGGCCTGCTCGTCGACCCCGGCGGGCAGCTGCCCGGCCACCATCCGGGCCCACGCTTCGGGCCGTTCGGTGCGCAGTTGCTCCACGGGCAGATACTCGGCCATCCCGCGGTCGTATTCGGCCAGCCGCTCGTCGATCTCGATGGGCAGTCCCCGCGCGGCGGCCACCGGCTCGGCGGTCTGCACAGCGCGGCGCTGCGGGCTGCTGACGACACGCGCGATCCGGAACCGGTCCAGCGCCTCGGGCAGCCGGGCGGCCTGCTCGACGCCGATCTCCGAGAGCGCCGGGTCGGCACCGTGGCCGGGTTCGCTGCGCAGCGGCAGGGCGTGCCGGATCGCGATCAGCTGCACTGGTTCTCCTACCGGCCGTCCACCCGTGTTGTCCCGCCCAATATAGAGCCCGGTGTCCTCAGCCCTGCAGGTCGTAGACGGTGACCCCGTCGACGGTCTGCGACGCGAAGTTGTCCTTCACCCACGCGCTGATCTGATTCCCGGCGCTGTCGGTGCCGCCGCCGAAGCCGCCCGGACCCTTGCGGCCGCCGAAGCCCTGGCCGATCAGGAAGTAGCGGATCTGGCCGTCGGCGACGTAGCGCTGGAACTGCTCGGGTGTCGGGGCGTCGTCGCCACCGGAGAAACCGCCGATCGCCATGATCGCGGCGCCGGTCTTGAGTTCCAGGTCACCAGCGGTGTGCGAGCCGACCGTCGCGGCCGCCCACCGGGTCTGCGTCGAGGTCAGCAGATGCTCCAGCGCCGTGGTGTCCTGGTCCTGACCGCCGCCGGGAGGCCGCGGCATTGCCGACCCACCGCGTGCCGGTCCCGACGTGGGCAACCCGCCGCTGTGCGCGGCGATGACCGTCTCCAGGGTGTAGGCGGCGGTCGGCGCCAAACCGAGCAGCAGGCCCGCGACGGCCAGCGCGGCACTGCGCCGCCGGTCGAGCCCGACGATCAGCACGGCGGCCACCGCGATCGCGCCCACCAGGACGGTCCAGCGCAGCCACGGCAGCCAGTCCGGTGTGCGGTCGAGCAGTACGAAGCTCCACACGCCGGTGACGGCGAGCATCAGACCCAACACCAGTCGGGATGCGAAATAGGCTCGGCCCCGCCATAATTCGACCACCGCGACACCGATGACTCCGGCCACACCGGGCGCCAGCGCGATGGTGTAGTACGGGTGCAAGATGCCCTTCATGTAACTCAGCACGCCCGCGGTGACCACCATCCAGCCGCCCCACAGCAGCAGGGCCGCGCGGGTCCGGTCGGTGCGCATCCCGCGGCGGGTGAACCAGGCCCCGGCGATCAGACCGATCACCGCGGCCGGCAGCAGCCAGGAAATCTCGGTGCCGAACGCCTCGCCGAACATCCTGGTGAACCCCGGGTCTCCGCCGAACGCGGCTCCGCCCGGACCCCCGGGGCCGCCCGAGCCGCCGGGGGTGCGGGTGGGATTGCCCGATCCGCCGAGCACCCGGCCCAGCCCGTTGTAGCCGATCGCCAGTTCCAGCAGGCTGTTGTCGGTCGACCCGCCGATGTAGGGACGCGCATCGGCCGGCCACAGTTGCACCAGCAGCAGATACCAGCCGGCGGACGCGATCATCGCGGCCAGGCCGATCAGCAGGTTCCGGACCCGCGTCCACACCCCGCCCGCAGTGGCGACCAGCACGACGGCGGCCAGCGCCGGGATCACCAGGAACGCCTGCATGAGCTTGGTCAGGAAGGCGAACCCCAGCGCTACCCCGGACAGCGCCACCCACCGCGTCGGGTTGGCGTCGATCGCCCGCACGACGGCATAGGCGGCGACGACCAGCAGCAGCACCAGCAGCGCGTCGGGGTTGTTGTAGCGGAACATCAGCGCGGCGACGGGCGTCAGCGCCAGCACCGTTCCGGCCAGCAGACCGGCGGCCGGGCCGTTGGTGCGCCGGACCGCGGCGTAGAGCAGCCCGACGGACCCGACGCCCATCAGCGCCTGCGGGACCAGCATGCTCCAGGAGTTGAAGCCGAAGATCCGACCGGCGGCGGCCATCACCCAGATCGACGCCGGCGGCTTGTCGACGGTGATCGCGTTGGCCGAGTCCAGCGAACCGAACAGCCAGGCCCGCAGATCCTGGGTGCCGGCCTGCACGGCCGCGGCGTAGAACTGGTTGCCGTACCCCAGCGAGCCGAGTGACCACAGGTACAGCGCCGCGGTGAGGATCAGCAGGGCAGCCAGCGCGGACCGCTCCCAGCGCGGCCGAACCCCCGGGCGGGCGGCCGTCGGCTCCGGGGCGGTGTCGGTGACGGTCACGTCATCGATCATGGTCGTGGTCATCGGGGCGGTCCGGGTTCAGCCCTGCCGGACGGTGCGCCGCGGGTGGAACACCCAGCCGCGCAGCAGCACGAACCGCACCACGGTGGCCAGCAGGTTCGCCGCGACCAGCACGCTCAGCTCGACCAGCCGGTGCGGTTCGCCGAGGCTGTGCAGCAGGGCCAGCGCACCGCTGGTCAACCCCAGCCCGATGCCGAAGACGACCAGGCCCTCGAACTGGTGGCGGGCCGCACCGGCCGCACCGCGCACCCCGAAGGTGAACCGCCGGTTGGCGGCGGTGTTGCCGACGGCGGTGACCAGCAGCGCGACCAGGTTCGCGCCCTGCGGACCGAGCACGCCGCGCAGCGCCATGAACAGCAGCAGGTAGGCGACGGTGCTCAGCACGCCGATGGTCGCGAAGAACACGCCCTGGCGCAGCAGTGAGCGCTGCTGGCCGGCCAGCGCGGCGCTGTTGCGCCCGGCGCCGAACTGGGCGGCGATGGCGGCGACCGGGATCTCGCCGGTGGCGAACCCCTTCAGCAGCCGGGCCACGCCCCGCAGGTCGGCGACGGCGGTGGCGACGATGTCGACGCGGCTGTCCGGGTCGTCGACCCAGTCCACCGGAACTTCGTGGATGCGCAGGCCGCTGCGTTCGGCGAGTACCAGCAGTTCGGTGTCGAAGAACCAGCCGGTGTCCTCCACCAACGGCAGCAGCGCGTGCGCGACGTCGGCGCGGATGGCCTTGAACCCGCACTGGGCGTCGGAGAACTTGGCCGACAGGGTGGAGCGCAGGATCAGGTTGTAGCAGCGGGAGATGAACTCGCGCTTGGGTCCGCGGACCACCCGCGATGCGCGGTCCAGCCGGGTGCCGATCGCGACGTCGGAGTGCCCGGAGATCAGCGGGGCGACCAGCGGCAGCAGGGCGGCCAGGTCGGTGGACAGGTCGACGTCCATGTAGGCCAGCACCGGGGCGTCCGAGGCGTCCCACACCGCGTGCAGCGCGCGGCCGCGGCCCTTCTGCTCCAGCCGCACGACGCGGACCTCGTCGAACTCGTCGGCCAGCGCCGCGGCGATGCGCGGGGTCTGGTCGATGCTGGCGTTGTCGGCGATGGTGATCCGGTAGCTGAAGCCGAACTGCTGCTCCAGGTAGCGGTGCAGCCGCCGCACCGAACCGGCCAGTGCGACCTGCTCGTTGTAGACCGGGACGACGACGTCGAGCACCGGGACCCCGTGTTCGGCGGCGAACCGGGCGGCATTGGGCCGGAGGTCGCGCTCGCGTGCCGTGTCGGCGACGGGGGTGGTGTCGGCGTCGGCCGGCGGGGCGATCGGGGTGTCCAGTGTGGCGTTCATGCGTTCATCCTGGATTTCCGAAATTAGCCGGCAGTTGGCCTTTGCTATGTGCTCCCTGTGAGTCATCGGGCCAGCTGGTAGACGGTGACGCCGTCGACAACCCGGGATCCGAAGCTCTCGGCCACCCAGTCGGCGATACGGCGGGCATCGTCGCTACCGCTGGTCGCGCGCCCGAAACCTTGTGTTGTTCGGCGAGGCTCGGCGGAGGTGGTCAGGAAGTAGCCGATCTGGTTGTCGGCGACGTACCGCTGGAACTGCTCCAGGGTGGGCGCCGGGTCGGTGCCGTTGAAGCCGCCGACGGCGAACACCGGGGTGCCGGCGGCCAGCTGGTAGCCGGCGGCGTTGTTGGAGCCGACGGTCGCCGCGGCCCACCGGTGCTCATCGGCGGCCAGCAGCGCCACCAGGTTCGGCCCGGGTTCGCTCAGCGACAGGAACCCCGCCGGCCCGCCGCGCCCGTGCGGGTTGGCCGGCCCGACCGACGGGATGGCCCCGGTGTGCGGGGTGGCGGCGGTGGCGATCGAATAGGCGCCCGGTCCGGCCAGCGCGACGACGACGGCGAGCCCGGCGAGCACCGTGGGCATCGGCGGGGCCAGCCGTCGTACTCCGAGCAGCAGGACGGCGACGATCAGACCGGCCGCCAGTACCGTCGGCCCGAGCCACCGCATCCAGTCGGAATTACGTTGCAGCAGTGTGTAGCTCAGTATCGCGGTGATCGCCGTCATGCCGGCCAGGGTGGTGGCGACGCGGATGTCGTCGCGGCGGGCCCACAGCAGCGGCACCCCGGTGGCCAGGGTTGCGCCGACGGCCGGCGCCAGCGCCACCGTGTAGTAGGGATGCACGATGCCCTGCATGTAGCTGAAGGTCACCCCGACCACCACCAGCCAGCCGCCCCACAGCAGCAGGGCTGCGCGGGTGCGGTCGGTGCGCGGCGCGCGCCCGCGGCAGATGAGCCCGCCGATCAGCGCGATCACGGCGGCCGGCAGCAGCCAGCCGATCTGCAGACCCATCCCCATCCCCAACAGACGGTCCCAGCCGACGTCGTGATTGGGGTTGCCCAGGCCACCGGTCTCCGCGCCGGTCAGCCGGCCCAGCCCGTTGTACCCCAGCGCCAGCTCGAGGATCGAATTATGTTGCGAACCACCGATATAGGGCCGACGGTCGGCCGGCCACACCGACACCAGCAGCAGGTACCAGCCCGCCGAGACCACCGCCGCCAGCCCGGCAACCACCGACCGCCGCAGCCGGTCGCGCCACGGCAGATCCGCGCACACCAGGAACGCGGCGGCGAACACCGGCAGCACCACGGCCACCTGAAGCATCTTGGCCAGAAACCCGATCCCGACGGCCACCCCGGCCAGCGGCAGCCAGTACCGGGCGGCGTCGGCGTCCAGGGCTCGCAGGGTGGCGTAGCCGGCCATCACCAGCGCCAGCACCAGCAGCGCGTCGGGGTTGTTGAACCGGAACATCAGCGCGGCCGCCGGAGTCAGCGCCAGCACCGCGCCGGCCAGCAGCGCCGGGCCCGGTCCGGAGATCCGTCGCACCGCCGCCCACAGCACCGCGACCGCGGCCACGCCCATCAGCGCCTGCGGCACCAGCATGCTCCACGGGTTGAAGCCGAATACCCGGGCCGAGGCGACCATCACCCACACCGCGGCCGGGGTCTTGTCGACGGTGATGCCGCCGGCGGCGTCGGTGGCACCGAACAGCGCGGCGGTCCAGCTCTGCGAGCCGGCCTGCACCGCCGCCGCGTAGTAGCCGTTGGCCCAGCCGCTGTCCCCCAGGTTCACCAGGTACAGGGCAGCGGTGCCGAGCAGCAGCGCGGCCAGTGCCGGGCGTTCCCACCGCGGGCGGGCCGCGACGGCTTCGGGGTCGGGCGGGCGGGCGCGCACGGTCGCGCGCTCGGAAACAGCGGTCACCCCGCCAGCCTCACCGGTCACCGTGTACCGATCCTGGGTGACGGCTATGCATCGGCTGTGTCTGTCGCGGGCGGTCCCGGATTCACTCCGGCTCCGCCGGCACTCGCTGCGCTCGCGCCAACTCCACCTACGCTCGCCGAACCACCCGGGTTTGTCGCGGGCGGTCCCGGCGCATAAGGCAGCCGGACGGTGAACACGGTGTCGCCCGGGGTACTGGCCAGGGTGATGCTGCCGTGGTGGGCGCGCACCACGGCCGACACGATGGCCAGACCCAGCCCGGTACTGCCGTCCTTGCGGGATCGCGACGAGTCGCCGCGGGCGAACCGCTCGAACACCTCCGACTGCAGCTCGACCGGGATGCCGGGTCCGTCGTCGGCGACGGTGAGCACCGCGCCGCCATCGTCCTGGGCCAGCGAGACCGTGACGACGGTGCCGGGCGGGGTGTGGGTGCGGGCGTTGGCCAGCAGGTTGGCCAGCACCTGGTGCAGCCGCAGCGCATCGCCGGTGACCTGCACGGGCACCTCGGGTAGGTCCAGGTTCCAGGTGTGGTCACCGCCGGCGATGTGGGCATCGGACACCGCGTCGACGGCCAGCAGCGACAGGTCCACCGTCTCGGCTTCCAGCGGGCGGCCGGAGTCCAGCCGGGCCAGCAGCAGCAGGTCCTCGACCAGGTGCGTCATCCGGTCGGCTTCCGAAGCCACCCGGCCGATCGCGTGCGCCACCTCCGGCGGCATCTCCTCGCTGCGCCGCTGCGCCAGCTCGGTGTACCCGCGGATGGCGGTCAGCGGGGTGCGCAGCTCGTGGCTGGCATCGGCGACGAACTGGCGCACCCGGGTCTCCGAGGCCTGCCGGGTGGACAGCGCCGTGGAGATGTGATCGAGCATCCGGTTGAGCGCCGAACCCATCTGCCCCACTTCGGTATTAGCGTTCGCGACGTTTCCGGGCACCCGGACCGGCAGCTCCACCTCGCCGCGGTCCAGGGGCAGCCCGGCGACCCGGCGGGCGGTCGCGGCCATCCGGTTCAGCGGCGCCAGGGCGCGGCGGGTGACCAGCACCCCCAGCACGATGGCGGCGACCAGCGCGATGACCGAGGCGAGCACGAAGATCCACAGCACCCGCAGCATGGTGGCCTCGATGTCGGCGGTGGGCAGCCCGCTGATGGTGGTCCGGCCGAGCCGATCCGGTTTGGTCATCAACCGGTAGTCGCCGAGACCGTCGAGGTTGACCGTCACCGGGCGGTGGTCGGCCTGGACGGCGGCGATCTGGTCGCGGGCGGTGTCGCTGAGCGCCCGGCGTTGCGCCTGTTGCTGCCCGTTGCGGGCGAGTACCCCGGCCGACAGCGTGCCGTCGGATTCGATCACGGCGGTGACCAGGCCGACCGGCTGCCCGGGTGAGTCCAGGAAGCTCGGGCCCGGGCCGGCGTGATGCCCGAGCTCGCGCAGCATGTCCGGGCGCGGCGGCGGCAGCGCGGACAGCAGCGCCGAGCGGGCCGCCACGTCGCGCACCTGCCCGTCGAGCTGGTGGTAGAGGTAGCTGCGCAGCGCGAGTTCGGTGGCCGTCCCGATGCCCAGGCAGACCAGCAGCAGCAACAGCACCTGGCCGCTGAGCACCCGGGTGCGCAACGACCAGGTCGACGGGTGAAGCGGAGCTACCCCGGGCCGGCGCCACTCAGGCTGCAGGTTTGAGGACATAGCCGGCGCCGCGCAGGGTGTGGATCATCGGCTCACGCCCGCTGTCGATCTTCTTGCGCAGGTAGGAGATGTACAGCTCGACGATGTTGGACCGGCCGCCGAAGTCATAGCTCCACACCCGGTCGAGGATCTGCGCCTTGGACAGCACCCGCTTGGAGTTGCGCATCATGAACCGCAGCAGTTCGAATTCGGTTGAGGTCAGGGTGATCTGCTCACCGCCGCGGGTGACCTCGTGGCTGTCCTCGTCGAGCACCAGATCGCCGACGACGATCTGCGCGCCGCTGTCCTCGGTGGCCACCCCGGTCCGGCGCACCAGCGCGCGCAGCCGCAGCACCACCTCCTCGATGGAGAATGGCTTGGTGACGTAGTCGTCGCCGCCGGCGGTCAACCCCGCGATCCGATCCTCCAGCGCGTCCTTGGCGGTCAGCAGCAGCACCGGCAGGCCCGGGTTCTGCTCCCGCAGCCGACGCAGCACGTCCAGCCCGCCCATGTCGGGCAGCATCAGATCCAGCACGACGGCATCGGGGCGGTTGGCGCGGGCCGCGGTGATCGCCGAGGCGCCGTCACCGGCGGTGTGCACGTCCCAGCCCTCGTAGCGCAGGGCCATGGAGACCATCTCGGCCAGCACCGCCTCGTCGTCGACCACCAGCACGGAGATCGGGTTGCCGTCGGCACGACGCATCTCTACTCGTTCGTTTCTCGACGTCATAGCCACCCAAGCTGCCACAGTCCGATGGGGCGTTCCTGTAGGAAACCTATGCCTTGGCTATGAACCACCCCCTTCAAAGTCGCCGACAAGTCGGCGCACAGCGAACGCATAGGAAAGTGCGCAACGGTGATCGAATGGCACAGACACCAACCGGGACGCCCGCCGACGGCGACGCCCCCGATCAGGACACCGCCACGCCACCGGCCGGGACCGGGCGAGTGTGGGGCGAGGCCGTCGCCCCAGGACGCTGGTCGGGCGGCAAGACACTGGCCGCGGTGGCCGTCGCGACGGTGCTCGGTGCGGGCGGGGCGCTGGTGATCCACGCCGCCGGCGGCGGGTCCTCGGGCGGTGGCGGACCGGAGTTCGGCGGGCGGGGCTGGGGCGGGCACGACGACACCCCGTCGACCACCCTGCACAGCGAATCCGTCGTCGACGACGGCTACGGCAGCTTCCACACCGAGTTCGCCCAGACCGGGGTGGTGACCCGGCTCTCGGACACCGAGATCACCGCGCGCAGCGCGGACGGGTTCACCCGCACCTACGCCATCTCCCCGCGCACCAAATCCGCGCCCGGCCTGGAAGCCGGGGCGACCGCCACCATCGCGGCGATCCCCGGCTACGGGGGCGCGCCCACCGCCACCACCATCTCGCTGCCCGGCTGAGTTCCGGGCACTACCGTGTCGGCATGAGCACCATGTCGCTGGTGGAGATCGTCGGGAAATGGATCGACGTCATCGGGGTCGTCATCATCGCGGCCGGTGCGGTGCTGGCCGCGGGGCTGGCGGTCGGCCGTACCGTGCGACGTACCGGCGACGCCTATCAGACCTTCCGCCGCCAGCTCGGCCGCGCGATCCTGCTGGGTCTGGAACTGCTGGTGGCCGCCGACATCATCCGCACCGTCGCGGTGGAGCCCACGCTGGCGAACGTCGGCGTGCTGGCCGTCATCGTGGTCATCCGGACCTTCCTGAGCTGGTCGCTGGAGCTGGAGATCAGCGGCCGCTGGCCCTGGCAGAAGAAGCCGGCGCCCGAGCCAGACAACCCGGTGCCCGAGCCCGCCCCCTGAAAGTCATTCGATGCCGCTGAGTCGACTGCGGCGGCTGTGGCATGCCGTCCGCGAAGAGACGCCCCCATCCGTCGTCGCGCCCGGGCACTGCACCGATGCCGAGGTCGCCGCTCTGCTGGCCGCGCTCGGCGTGGCGATGGTCGAGGTCGTCCAGCCCACCCAGCTGGTCACCGAACGGCTGCACGCGGTGGCCGCCCGCTACACGACGTCGCGGGTGCGCATCGCGACGCTGCCCACCCTGCTCGTCATTCAGGTGGGTGCCGACCACAACCAGATGGAGATCACCACCCGCAGCACCACCCAGCTCGACCACGCCGGCCGGGTGGACACCATCGCCCGGCTGGCCGCCGCCGGTGCGATCCGTCCCGCCGACGCGATCACCGAGCTGACGCACATCCGGCACCTGCCGCACCGGTTCAACGCGTTTGTGACCGTCCTCGGATACGCCATCACCACCCTCGGGTTCGGCATGATCATCGACCCGACCTGGGCGTCGCTGTGGTGGCACGCGGCACTGGGCCTGGTGGTCGGGACGATCCTGGCCGCCGGTGCCGCGTTCCCGTCGCTGTCGGCGATCGTGCCGACCCTGGCAGCGACCACGGTCACCGTGCTCGCCAGCTGGTTCATCGCCGATGCCGCCAACGACGACCTGATGCGGGTGATCGGGCCGTCGCTGGTGGCGCTGCTGCCCGGGCTGTGGCTCACGGTCGGCGCCATGGAACTGGCCGGCGGCTCGATCATCGCCGGCGCCAGCCGCCTGATGTACGGCGGCGTGCAGTTGCTGCTGCTGGTGTTCGGCGTGACGATCGGCATCGCGATCGCCGGAATGCCACCGCCGCAACAGAAGTCCGCGCAGCTGGGCCCGTGGTCGTTCTACGCCGCGGTTCTCGTCATCGCCATCGGTCTGTACTTCTACCTGTCGGCCCCGCGCGGTTCACTGCTGTGGCTGACCGCGGCGATCGGCATCGCGCTGATCGCCCAGCGGGTCGGCGCCGACTATCTGGGGGCCTCGCACAGCGGGGCGATCGGTGCCGCCCTGGTGGTTCCGTTCGCCCTGCTGGCCGCCCAGATCCGCACCGCCCCGCCGATGATGGTGATGGTGCTGGCCGCGTTCTGGTCGCTGGCGCCCGGGGTGCTGGGCTTCGAGTCGCTGTCGGAGCGGGTGACCGGCGGGCCCGCCGATTCCGCCGCAGTGGTCGCCACGGTGGCCGGTATCTTCGCGATCGCACTGGGCACCCTGGTCAGCTGGAGCGTGCTCAACGCGATCGGATCCCGCCGGGAACGCGTGGCCGAGGACAGCGAGGACGGGGACGGATTAGGTTGATGCACGTGCAGAACCTCGACCGCGTCGCGCAGTGGATGACCGAACAGGGCCTCGGCAGCGGCGAGCTGCACGATGTCACCGAGATCACCGGCGGCACCCAGAACATCCTGCTGCGGTTCACCCGGGACGGCCGCGAGTACATCTTCCGCCGCGGCCCCGAGCACCTGCGCCCGGTGTCCAACAAGGTCATCCTCCGGGAGACCCGGGTACTGGCGGCGCTGGCCGGCTCCGATGTCCCGCACCCGCGGCTGATCGCCGCCTGCGACGACACCTCGGTGCTCGGCGACGCGGTCTTCTACCTGATGGAACCCATCGAAGGGTTCAACGCGGGGCAGGGTCTGCCGCCGCTGCACGCCGGCAGTCCGGACATCCAGCATCGGATGGGGATCTCCATGGCCTCGTCGCTGGCCCGGCTGCACGCCGTCGACCACGTCGCCGTCGGACTGGCGGATTTCGGCAAGCCCGACGGGTTCCTGGAACGCCAGGTCCCGCGCTGGCGGGCCGAACTGGAGTCCTACGCCGAGCTCGACGGCTACCCCGGGCACGACATCCCGGCGCTCGACGCCGTCGCCGACTGGCTGCAGACCAACATCCCGGCGCACTGGTCCCCGGGCATCATGCACGGCGACTACCACGCGGCCAACGTGATGTTCTCGCCCGCCGGCGGTGACGTCGTCGCCATCGTCGACTGGGAGATGTGCACCATCGGCGACCCGCTGCTGGACCTCGGCTGGATGCTGGCCACCTGGCGCTATCCCGGTGAGCAGACCGTGCTGAACAATCCGCTGATGGATGCTCCCGGGCTGCCCACACCCGACGAGCTGGTCGCCGAGTACGCCACCAACACCACCCGGGACCTTTCGGCGCTGACCTGGTACACGGTGATGGCCTGCTTCAAGCTCGGGGTGATCCTGGAGGGCTCCAACGCCCGGGCCGCCGCGGGACTGGCGTCGTCCGCCGTCGGCGATCATCTGCACGAAGCCACCCTCCGGTTGTTCGACCGGGCAACCGCTCTCATCCAGGCCTGACGCCCCACCCCCAAGGAGTTCATCATGAGCGTTCTCGATCTGTTCCGCCTCGACGACAAGGTCGTCATCGTCACCGGCGCGTCGGCCGGCCTGGGGGTCGCCTTCGCGCAAGCGTTCGCCGAGGCCGGTGCCGACGTGGTGCTGGGTGCGCGGCGACTGGAGAAGATGTCCGACACCGCTGCGCTGGTCACCGCTACCGGCCGGCGCGCACTGAGCGTGCAGACCGACGTCGCCGATCCCGAGCAGTGTCAGGCGCTGGTGGACGCCGCGGTCGCCGAGTTTGGCCGAGTCGATGTGCTGATCAACAACGCCGGAATCGGCACCGCGGTGCCGGCGACCCGAGAGACCCCCGAGGAGTTCCGCCGGGTGATCGACATCAACCTCAACGGGTCGTACTGGATGGCGCAGGCCTGCGGCAAGGTGATGGGACCGGGCAGCTCCATCATCAACATCTCCAGCGTGCTCGGGCTGACCACCGCCGGGCTGCCGCAGGCCGCCTATTCCGCGTCCAAGGCCGCGATCGTCGGGCTGACCCGGGATCTGGCCCAGCAGTGGGGCGGCCGGCGGGGCATCCGGGTCAATGCGCTGGCCCCCGGGTTCTTCAAGTCCGAGATGACCGACACCTACCCGTCCGGCTATCTGGAGGCTCAGCAGCCCCGGGTTCCGCTGGGGCGCACCGGCGATCCCGCCGAGCTCGCCGCCACCGCGGTCTGGCTGGCCTCGCCGGCCGGCGGGTTCGTCGTCGGGCAGACCATCGCGGTCGACGGCGGCCTCACCATCACCTAGCCCGCCGCGCGGCGTAGCGTCTCCGCCATGCCGACCGTGCAGCGCCGCATCTTCAACGACGTGGTCACCGGGTTCTGGAGCCTGGCCGCCCCGCTCTACAATCTGCCTGTTCTGCAGAGCTGGGTGTATCGCCCGGCCCAGACCGAGGTAATCGCCGTACTGAGGGAGCAGGGATCCCGGCGGATCGCCGACATCGCCTGCGGTACCGGCATCATGGCCGATCGGATACAGCGCGAGCTGCACCCCGACGAGGTCTACGGCGTCGACATGGCCGAGGGCATGCTGGCCCAGGCCCGCGCCCGGTCGGCGGCCGTGCAGTGGCTGACCGGTCCCGCCGAGGCACTGCCGTTCGACGACGGGGTGCTGGACGCGGTGGTGACCACCTCGGCGTTCCACTTCTTCGACCAGCCGGCCGCGCTGGCCGATTTCCACCGGGTGCTGCGCCCCGGCGGGGTGGTCGCGGTGACCACCTTCGCGCCCGAGGGCGGACTGTCCCGGCTGACGTCGGCCTCCCCCGCGCACGCCCCCAGTCCCGAGGAGATGCGCGAGTTGTTCTCCGGCGCCGGGCTCACCGTCATCGAGCAGCACCGAGTGCACCGGCCCGCCTGGATCCAGCCGGTGGCCGACATGCTCACCGTGGGCCGCAAGAGTTAAACCGGGACCGTCCGGTTCAGTAACGGCCGGTCCCGACTTCACTCCGGCTACGGCGTGACGATGTTGAAGCCCGGGTCCGGTCTGTCCAGGACCGCGACGAGCGCCGCCAGCTGTTGCGGGTCACCGGAGATCTGCAGGCCGGGCGAGTCCCGGTCACCGGCCAGCAGCGTCAGCAGCCGTGCCTTTTCGGCCAGGGTGATCGTGACCCCGGCGGTGGCCGGATCGGCGGCCCCCCGGCGGTAGACCAGCACACCGTTGCGCAGCGTCAGCCGGTAGTTGCGCCCGGTGTCGGCGAAGGTCACGTCCATCGCCAGGTCGAGATCCCAGGCCTGCGGCCCGTTGATGTTGATCGCCATGGCGTCGAAGAGCTGCTCCGGCGAGAGCTGGCCGAGCAGTGTCGGCGATGCCGTCCGGGTGGGCGTGCCGAAGTTGGCGACGCGGAGTTCGGTGGCGCCGCTGAGGAAGAAGTTGCGCCAGGTGGCGTTCTCCGCGCCGTAGGCCAGCTGCTCGAGGGTGTCGGCGTAGAGTTCGCGCGCCCCGGAATGCGTCTCGTCGGCAAACACGGCGTGATCGAGAAGCGTTGCTGCCCAGCGGTAGTCACCGGATTCGAAAGCCGTCCGTGCGAGTTCGACGACCCGGTCCACCCCACCCATCGCCTCGACGTACCGGGGTGCCGCGGCTTCCGGCGGGTGCTGCCACAGCCGGCCCGGGTTGCCGTCGAACCAGCCCAGGTAGCGCTGGTAGATCGCCTTGACGTTGTGGCTGACCGAGCCGTAGTAGCCGTGGCAGTGCCAGGCGTTCCGCAGTGCCGGCGGCAGTTCGAAGTTCTCGGCGATCTCGATGCCGGTGTAGCCCTGGTTCAGCAGCCGCAGGGTCTGGTCGTGCAGGTAGGCGTAGAGGTCACGCTGCAGCGACAGGTACTCGCGCACGCGGTCGCGCCCCCATATCGGCCAGTGGTGCGACGCGAAGACCACGTCGGAGCGGTCGACGAAGGTGTCGATGGCCTCGGTCAGGTAACCCGACCACGCGTGCGGATCGCGGACCACCGCCCCGCGCAGCGTCACCAGGTTGTGCAGGTTGTGGGTGGCGTTCTCGGCCATGCACAGCGCCCGGTAGCGGGGGAAGTAGAAGTGCATCTCGGCGGGCGCCTCGGTGCCCGGCGCCATCTGAAACTCGATCTGCACGCCGTCGACGCATTCGGTCTGGCCGGTGCTGGTGATGTGCACGGTCGGCGGGATGATCGCGACCTCCCCGGCGGAGGGCACCTGGCCCAGACCGCAGCCGACCTGACCCTGCCGTCCGCGATCCAGCGCGGCGCCGTACATGTAAGCGGCGCGACGGGCCATCGCCGTTCCGGCATAGACGTTTTCGGCGACGGCGTGTTCCAGGAATCCCTCGGGCGCCAGGATCGGCACCCGGCCGGCGTCGACGTCGGCCTGGGTGGTCACCCCGAGGACGCCGCCGAAGTGGTCGACGTGGCTGTGGGTGTAGACGACGGCGACGACGGGCCGGTCGCCGCGGTGGGCGCGGTACAGCGCGAGCGCGGCCGCCGCAGTTTCGGTGGACACCAGCGGGTCGATGACGATGACGCCGGTGTCGCTCTCGACGAAGGTGGCGTTCGAGATGTCCAGGCCGCGCACCTGGTAGATACCGTCGACCACCTCGTAGAGGCCCTGCCTCGCGCACAGTTGGGATTGCCGCCACAGGCTCGGGTGCACCGAGGCCGGGGCGTCGCCGGTCAGGAAGTCGTATTCGTCGTTGTTCCAGACCACCCGCCCGTCGGCGGCGGTGATCACGCACGGAGACAGCCGGCCGATGAATCCGCGGTCGGCGTCGGCGAAGTCCACGGTGTCGGCCAGCGGCAGGGTGGCGAGTGCGTGGCTGTGGGCGTCTTCGATGAACCGTGAGGGCAGGCGGGACTCCATTCCGTCGAGCTTGCCACCGCCGGTGTCCGAGCGCAGCGCACCGGGCGGAAGTCAACCGGCGGTGGCCGGCCCGTTGACGACGACGATCGGGCGCAGTACCCGCTCGGTGAGGTGGGCAGAGAATCCCGCGTAGAACAGTCGCGCCTGGACGAACCAGGCCATCGACGAGTGCACCGCACTCGCCGAAGGTGCGGCGTTCTCCGGCAGCGGCAACTCGAACGGCAGCACCACCGGCTTGCCGGCACGCAGCGGGACGCGCTTGGCCAGCCGCAGCACCGGCCCGTCGTAGCCGCCGCCGCGGCTGGGCGTCCTGGTCAGCGGGTGCGATTCGCGGCACCGCCGCCAGCACACCCCGACGTCGCCGTCGGGCAGATCCGCGGTGGGCAGCAGCCGCACCTGTCCGCCAATCAGCTCGCCGGCGGCGAATACCGTTGATGTCAAGTCGATCTCGATGACGGTCTCGCGGTCACCCATGATGGACTCGGCGACCGCCTCCGGTGCGGTCACATCCCCCCGGCCGATCCGGACGGAGAACTCACCGTGTCCGTCGACGTCCCGACCGTCACGCTCCACCCTCACCCGGCAGGCCCATCGGACCAGTTCCGGTGAGGAGGCGGGAGCCCAGGATGGCACTCGGAAGGTCGCTGTCGCGCCGCCGAATTCGTCACCCGAGAAGGTCACGTCGGTGCGGCTGACGCTGACCCATTCCTCGGCGTCACGCTCACCGGTCGCGTTGGTCCCGATGTCGGAGGCCAGCCACGCGGCTTCCCCGGCGGCGATCATCGGCGAGTCGGCGCGGCCTGCCCAGTGGTAGCGGTAGACGTTGGTGTAGCCCCAGTCGAGGACCACCGAGCGGACCCGGGTGATCCGCCGCCCGGTGAACACCCGCGCGGTCACCCTCTGCCGGGGAGCGGCGACGGCCGGTACGACCTCGACGGCCACCGCCGGCCCGCGGCCCAGCAGCGCCACTATTTCCGCTGACTGGCCGCGTAGTCTTCCGGCCGATTGCGTTTCATCCACTCCCGGACCGGCCAGAACAGCACCCACAGCACCGCGTAGACCGCGCCGTAGACCAGCTCGGAGAACACCACCGCGCCCAGCCAAACCGGATAGGCGATCAGCAGGCCGAACTGCAGCAATTGCCGCAGGCCCGCCGGGTATCCATAGGCCATCGACAACAGGTAGCCCGGGCGCATCATCGCGAGCATCTGCCGTCCGGCTCCTGGCGCGCGACGATCCTCGGCCGCGCCGGTCGCGCCGGCTCTTTCCTGCCGGGTCAGCCCGCGGGTCGGTGCCGCCGGGTTCTGCTGAGATGCGTCTTGACCTGCGGTCACGAATCCGGTACTCCTATCCTTCGATAGCGGAGTTTCGCCGGGCGGGCAGGCACTCCATCACCGCGTGCACGGTAGCTACGCGGGATTGGATTCCGGTTGGAGTCCACACCCGACAGGAGGTCGCGGTGGACTATCTGATGCTCGGCTCGCTCGCCGTCGTCGACGGTGAACGAACGCCGGCGCTCGGCGGGCTTCGGCAGCGGGCCGTGCTGGCGGTACTGCTGCTGTCGGCGGATCGCACCGTTTCCATCGACGCGCTGATCGAGCAGGTGTGGGATGACGCTCCGCCGCCGAAGGCACTGGCCTCCGTTCGGGCCTACATCGCCAACCTGCGCAAGATCCTGGCCGGCGAGGATCGCGCCGACCGGCTGGCCACCGACGGCTACGGCTATCGGCTCCGGCTCGGCGATGATCGGCTCGACATCCGGCTGTTCGAGACCCGGGTCGGCCACGGCAAGCGGCTGCTCGCCGCCTGCCACACGGCAGGGGCCGCGCGGGTGTTGACCGAGGCGCTCGCCCTGTGGCGGGGCAGCCCACTGGCCGACTTTCGTGATCTTCCGTTCGCGCATCACGAGATTCACCGACTCGAGGCGCTGCGGGCCGATGCGGTGGAGGCCCGGTACGAGGCCGATCTCGCCCAGGGGCACGCGGCCTCGCTGATCGGCGGCCTGGAAGGCGAGGTGGCCGCAAACCCTCTCCGCGAGCAGCTGTGGGGCCAGCTGATGCTGGCGCTCTACCGCGCGGGACGGCGCGCCGACGCTCTTGCCGCCCATCAGCGCCTGCGCTCGATTCTCGACGAAGAACTCGGCGTCGGGCCGAGTGCGGCGTTGAATCGGCTGGCAAACGAGATCCGTTCGGAATCAGCAGAACTCGAATGGGCACCGTCATCCGAAATCGGCACCCGCGGTACCCCTGCGGCGCGATCACTGTACGGGCGGACCCCAGAACTGACGCGACTGCGCGATGCGCTGGCCGCCGCCGCCGACGGCTGCGGTGGGGTGGCGGTGGTGACCGGGGAGAGTGGCGTCGGCAAGACGGCGCTGGCCGCCGAAACAGCCCGCTGCGCCGACGATCTCGGGATGGCCGTTGTCTGGGTCGGGCATGCCGGCGGTGTCCGCACACCACCGTCATGGGCGTGGACCCAGGTGCTGCGCACGCTGGCCGCCCGCAACGCGCAGCTGCCGGGCGGCGTCGAGGCGACCCTGGACCGGGAACCGGCCGGCGACAAGACCGGCTTCGCCTATCTGGAATCGCTGGCGAACAGCGTCGCCGAGGCAGCCGGCCGCGGGCCGACACTCATCGTGCTCGACGATCTGCACCGCGCCGATCGCACCACCCGGGACGTGCTGGAGCTGCTCACCTCCTTCGTGGCCCGACGCCCGCTGTTGATCCTGGCCACCTGGCAGGACGGCGGACTCGATCTGCCGCTGCGCGAGGCCGAGTTCGACCGACTGATGGGCCGGTGCGAAATCGCGTTGTCACGCCTGCGCGGCCTGAACGGGGCTGCCACCGCCGCGCTGATCCAGAACGTCGCCGGGGCGCCCCCGTCTACCGCACTGGTGGATTCCGTCGAACGTCGCACCGGTGGGAATCCGTTCTACATAACGGAATTGACCCGTATGCTGCGTGATAGCGGGCGGCTGTCCGACAGTTCCTTCGGCGCCGACGACGTGCCCGACGCGGTGGCCGGCGTGATCCGCCGGCGGATGGCCGAACTGCCCATGCCGACCCGGGCGGCGCTGACCGTCGCGGCACTGCTCGGTGGGGAGTTCTCCGTCGACATCGCCGCCGAGGTCCTCGGCCGACCCGTCGGCGAACTCACCGACGACCTGCGCGAGGCGGAACACTGCGGACTGATTGTCAGCGCCGCGCCCCGGCGAATGCGGTTCGCCCACGGCCTGGTTCGTGACGCCGTCGCCGCCGGCACGGCCGGGTCCGATCGGACCAGACTGCATGCGGACGTCGCCCGTGCCTACGCCCGCGCCGACCGCTCCGCGCTGGAGAACGCCTTCGCCGGCGCGGAGCACGCCTGGCGGGCGGGTCCCGAACTCGACACCGCCACCGCCCGCTCGCTACTGGACCCGGCGCTGGCGGCGGCCTGGCGACGCTCGGCCTACCACGAGGCTGCCGACCTGAGCGCGTATTCCCTCGACGTCGCGGCCCGGATGCAGCCGTCCGCCGAGCGCCGCGAGTACGAAGCCGGCCTGCTGCTGCAACAGCTCACGGTCAAATCCTTCATCAACGGACAGAACTCCACGGTGGTGCGCAACGCACTGCGGCGGTTCGCCGAAATCGCCCCGAACTCCGGAGTATTCGGCGTCGAGGCGGCGTTCCGGGGATTGGAGGCCGCCTGCTCGGGCCGACTGGACGAGGCTGCGCTGCTGGCCGACGGACTGGTCGCGGTGTACGAAGAATCCGGCGATGCGATGACTGGCGCCGCCGGCTACTACCTGCGCGGCCTCGTCTGCTTCATCCGTGGTTCGCTGGACGAGTCGGCGGCCGCAGTCGACCTGCTGCTGCACCGGCTGCCGGAAGCCGACTGGCGCCGCTACGGCCAGTTGATGGCGTTCGACGTCCTGATGGCCTTCGACGTCCGCGGCTACGGTATCGCTGCCTGGGCCGCCGCCATTCGGGGCAACGCGGACGAGGTGCGACACCACGCGGCCCGCGGCGTGTCGGTGGCCGCTGCGCGCAACGACACCCTGGGCCGGTCGATCACGCTGGTATCGGAGTTGCAGGCCCGGGCGATCATGGGCCAGGTCGCCGGAACCGCTGAGTCGGCCGCCGCTGTGGGTGCGGCGCTCACCGAGAACGGCATCGCCCAATTGGCCGCCTCCGCGCACGTCATCGAAGGCTGGGCCGCGGCGCTCGGTCCCGACGGACTCGACACCGCCGCCCGGATCCGGGCCGCCATCGAGGTGCACCGCCAGGACGACACCAAGATTTTCCTGCCCCTGTATCTGCAACTGCTGGCCGACGCCGAATCCGCCCGGGACCGGGCAGCCGAGGCGAGTGCGGCATTGGACACCGCCGAAGCCGTCGCAGCGGCCACCGGGGAGCGGGTGTGGGACGGGCAACTGGCGGCCCGCAGGCTGGCGCTGCGGACCTCCGGTCGCACGTTCGCCCCGGTCACTGCGTGATGGTGGTTTCCTTGTCGACGAGGTCGGTCGCCGTCGTCAGGATATCGGCCTCCGACTCGTCGGAGTAGGCGTTGAGCTGGAGGATGTAGACGCCGTCACTCCCGGGGATCACCACGGTTTTCTGGGCGACCATCCCCTGTTTACCCTTCACGTTGTAGTGGCCGCCGAGCTGGACCGCCTCATAGCCGCCGAGGGTGTCCCGGGTCCCCTCGCTGGGCCCGTCGTACCCTTCGAGGTTCTGCAGCTCCCCGGGGGCGAGCGCAAGCAGCTGTTCGGGATCGACGTTGCCCGTGAGCTTTTCGAAGATGGCGAGGATTCGCGGCGGGTTCGACGGCACTGCCGAGTTGGAGTAGACGATCGCACCGTAGGGCGCCTCGGGCAGCTCGTCGTTGATCTGCCAACCGTCGGGTACCGGCAGGTTGACGGCCGGCCCGGGGTCGCCCTGCCGCAGCGGTGTCTCCTGGATGTGGTTTTCCTGGATGTAGTCCTGGATGGTGCGGTGTGCGCCTTTCGCCGCGGGTGTCGTGGGTTTCGGCGAGCCACTACTCGTGCTCGTCGACGTCGAGGTCTTGCTGGTCTCGGACTTGTGCTCGTCGGATTTGTTCCCAGACCCGCATCCCACTAGGACGAGGCAGAGTGCGGCGGCGGCGATCCCGGCCCGGGTGGTAGTGGTAGTGGTAGCTGTGATCATGGCGGTTCTCCTTGTGCGATAAGGGGTTCAGTTTTCTTTCAGGCAGGAGCCGGCACCGTTGATGACGCCGTTCCGGAAGTGCCGGACACGTTCGTAGCCGGCACCCTGACGGGTTGCGTCGTCGGCCCCGCGGAATACCAGCAGCGCGGTGATCGCCTCGTCGAGGTCGCCGGGCGATATCCGGTAACTACTGGTGTCCGAACGGTTTCCGAGAATGACACTCGCCGTGTAGGAGCCGGCGAAGCAGTCACCGCGCAGTGATTGGGTCTTCGCGTCGGACGTGTCGTGCGCGCGTTCCATGGCGGCCAGCCCGTACTGGGTGGCCAGCAGGGTGGCGACAGCATAGTCACCGCCCTTGCGGTAGATGGCCGGCATGGCGTTGACGTTGTCCCACCCGATGTAGTCCTCGGGGACGCAATAGAGCATGACATAGTCGGCAATCGGCGTTCCGCCGCACGACGGCGGGTCGGCGGGGTCGAACGGCTTGAGTCCTCGCACCGGGACCCAGGCGGCTCCCTCGGTCAGCTCGGGATAGACCCGGGTCCAATAGTCCTCCAGGTCATACGGCACACCGTTGACGATCGATGCGTAGGGGGCATCACCGCTGCGGGCCTCGTCCTCGGCATCGTTGAACGGCAGCTCCAGCACCATCGGCTCGTCGTCGCGGTAGTCCTTGCACGTGGCGACCCCGTTGTCATAGCCGTCCTGGAAGGCGCCAACCCGGTCGAACCCGCTGCCGTGCGCGGACGGGTCGACCTTGCTGGTGCCGGGGGTGTCCCGCAACTGCAGGATGCCGGCCAGCGCCGAGTCGAGTTCTCCGGCGTCGGCGGCGAATACTCCGGAGTCCTGGGCGTGGCGGGCCCAGCCGCCGGCGAAACAGTCGGCCTGCAGCTCTTTGGTCACCGTGCGGGCGGTGAAGTTCGACCGGGCCTGCACCGCGTGTCCCCACTCGTGGGCGAACACGATCGGGATGACGAAATCGCCGAACTTCGACTGCAGCCCGGGCAATAGACCCTCGGCGTCCCAGGCGACAACGTCCTTCGTGGAGCAGTAGAAGGCGTTGCCGGACACCTCGGAGACATCCTGGGCGCACGGCGGCGCGCTGTCGTGCGACGGCAGCACGGAGTAGAAGCCGCCGCTGACCGGGCGGTAGTCGGTGCCGTACAGCTTGGAGAACTCCTGGCCCCAGAAACTCTGCAGGTCGGCGATGGCCTTCACGGCGATCTGATTCACCGGTGCCGATGCGTCTCCGTGGATATCGATACCGTCGGCAGCGGGCTTCGCCGACGGGCTCGACTGCGCGGATTCGCCGGTACCGCCGCAACCGGAAAGCACCAGAGCGCACGCCGCCGCGACTGCGACCACCTTTCTTTGCATGCCACAGGACGCTATCCACGCACATTGGAAGCTGTTTGGAACAGCAGCCTGGAATTGGTCTGCCGCTGGCGGGCGCGCCTTTCGAGTTCCGACGGCGGGACCGGTTCACATCGGTCGCCCCGTATCAACCCAAGGACTGATCGAGATGACCACCACCAGCAAGGTCTGGCTGATCACCGGCGCGTCGTCGGACTTCGGGAAGGCCCTCGCCCACGACCACCCCGACCGGGTGCTGCCGCCGGCCGTGGACCAGGCAGCGAGCGGTAGCCACCAACACAGCAGTCACACTCAACTCCCTCATCCCGGGAGCGTCAAGGATCAGCCGAAACACCGCCAATTATCAAACGAAGATACTGCCCAGCATCAACCGAGGTCATACAGGAAAAGTGCGCCCGAAGGGATTCGAACCCCTAACCTTCTGGCCCCGGTTTTGAGGTCGCAACAGTTCGCGGTAGTCCGTAACAATGTTGCACTGCAATCTATCTCGACGGTGCCTAGTACGCGCAGATACAGGTAAGTACGGATCGGTTCGGGACCGTTTCTACGGGGAAAATACGGAGTACCCGCAAACCTTCGGCCGACCGTGCCAGCGCGCCGAGAGACGGGGTGCGGAATGCCCCCACCGACCCCGACGGGCGTCCCCCTCAGGGCATAGGGATGGCGAGAGGGAGCAGGTTTTTTCGCGAGGGATCTACTCGGGCCAGGCCACGTCGATCATGTCGTCGGGGTTGAACATGCGCTCGGTGCCGGCCGAGAGCGTGAACGTCATGTAGTAGGTCCGCAGTCCGGTCTCGGTGTCGGTCCAGAACCCGTACTTGGCGTCGGTCACGAACAGCCAGGGCGCGGCGGGATCGTCGGATTCCCTGAGGTAGTAGCGATGTTTGCCGGAGAGCTCACCGGCCTTGCATTGTTCGATCCGCATGTGCTGATCATCTGCTACCGCAGGCGGGATCACCACTTGCGGGTCGTGAGGATCGTCAATCCCGGGGCACCGACGGGGTGTGTTCCGCCGTGGCGGTTGCAGTAGCTTCCGTCTGTCCGGCAGTGACCGGCTGTGTCGGCGAGGGGGATGCCGTAGTGGGCGGCGGCCGCGGCGGCCTTGGCGTCGATGGTGTTGGAGCGGGTGCGGTTGCAGGCGCGGTGGCTGGCATCGACGTTGTCCCAGTCGTCAGCCGGTCCGCCGAGGCTGACGGGCAGCAGGTGGTCGACCTGGAACGCGCCGGGGTCCAGGTAGTGGACGGTGTAGTCGATGTCGCGGCCGCAGATGTGACAGGGACGGAACTGCTTGCGCAGCCGAGCTCGCAGGCGCTTCGCCGCCGCATCGTTCTCACGCTGAGCCACCGCTGGCACCTCCGATCAGAGGGTGAAAGAAAAAACTTTCGGGGGGAGGAGATCCCTATGCCCTGAGTCGGAAGTCCGGTCGGGTCGAGGGGTCGGTGCCCCAGGGTCATCCGGGCCTCACTGCGGCGAGGTTGCGGCGGATGGTCTGGTTGTTCTTGGAGTCGAACGTTTGGGTGAGGGTGGTGGGGTTCATGCCGACGTTGCCGTTGATGACGTAGGACGGCGCAGAGTCGGGGCCGGGTGCACCACCGGAGACCCCGTGCTGGATCGGTTCGGTGACCGGCTGGCTGGCGGTCTTGATGAAGTCTGCGACGCCAGGCAGGCCGATGCCGCCGAGCGCCCCGCCACCGATCCCGCTACCGCCGGTGTCGTCTCCGCCGGAGAGGACGTTCTTGGCGAGTCCTGTTCCCCAGTTCGCCAGGGCCATTGCGGATTTGAAGTTGGGCCAGTCGAAGGGGTTGGAGATGACACTGCCGTCGAATCCGATCCCTTGCAGCAGCCCGGAGATCAGGGACTGGCCGAAGCTTTCCGCGCCCCCGTCGGAACCCTTCAGCTGCTTGTCCGAGCCGTTGGCGGCTTTCTCCTTCGCCGCGGCGAGTTTGTCTTCGGCGATGCCCTGACGTTCCTGCGCCGCCGCCAACCTCTGCGCCGCAGCGTCGCGTTTCTTCTCCGCGATCGCCACCTTGTCCGCCGACGCGCCCTTCGCCTTCAAATCCGCGACGCTCTTCTCCGCCGCATCCAGCGACGCCTGCGCGGAGGTGACCGCGGCCTTGCTGCTGGTGACCCGCGCCGAGGCGGTACGCACCGCCGCCGAACTGCCACCGGAACCGCTACGGCTGGGATCCTCACCACCGGCGATGGCGATCCACGCACGCTGCGGGAACGACGCCGCACCGTCAGCCATCCCGCCGAACGCGCCACCACCGGAGCGGCCACCCATCTCCACATTGACGTTGCCGCCGTTCGGGTCGACGATCGTCCCCGCCGTGTGCCCACCACCGGCGCCGCCGTTGCGCCAACCAACCCAGTACGCGGCGATCCCGGCGGGCGGGTCACCCATCTGGAAGCCGCGCGCCAACAGCGCCTGGCCTTCCGCCGCTGTCCCGAACCGGCCGGACGCGCCGGTCAGATAGTTCACGATGGCGGCCTGGGCGCCGCTGCAGTCCGTGCCGCTGAGAGCGGGCGGCCCGCCGCGCACGTAGGCGCCGCCGCTGATCTGAGAGGCGAACTGCTTCAGCGAGTCGAGGGTGATACCGCCGTCTTCCATGACGGTCATCCCGAACAGGCGGGCGACCTCCGAGAGGATCGCGGCCGACCGCTTCCGCTTCCCCGGCGCGAGGGGAATGTAGGCTTCGCCGCCGGTCTGCTTTTCCGCGAACACCGTGCCGGCGCCGCGACCCGAGTACAGGCCCGCGGTTTCCGGCTTCCGGATGTAGCGGAACCCACCATCGGCCATCGGGACGATCGCCCCAACCAGGCGGGGGCCTGCGACGCCGCCCAGGCCGGGGAGTGATCCGTTCGGTGCCAGCGCCGGGGCGCCGGGCTGGGTTCCACCGGCAGCGTTCTGCAACACCTGGGTGACGGTGATGGTCTTGTTCTCGTCCTTCAGCAGGGCTGCCAGGGCCTGCTGGGTCTGCGACAGGCTGTCCGGGTCGACCTTCGTCATGATCAGCTTCTGATCGACGATCCGGGCCTCGTATCCGAGGTTCTTGAGCAGCTGCAACGTCTGATCGCCGAGCGGGGCGGTGACCTCGATCTGCTTGTCGTTGCCCTCTTTCACCTCGGCGTTCATGGCCTTGAGGAGGTCGAGGACCGCCTTGCCGCCGGGGGTGTCGATCTTGATCGGGTGGTCGGTGGGGATGTCACCGGACTGCAACAGCTGAGCGACCTTACCGAGCTGGCCACCGAAGTCCGAGAGGCTGCCACCCAGCGACTTGTAGGCCGCCTTGATCTTCGGGACGGTGGTCCCGTAGGCCTCGGCCAGCGCGGCGAACTGTTCATCGTTTTGCCGCAGCACCTCGGTCATGTCGCGGCCGTGCTGGGAGTAGTCGGCGGTGGTGTCGGCGAGTTGCTTGAGGACTCCGGCCAGGTCCACGCCGTTGCCGATCTGCTGATCGATCTCACCGTTGGCCAGGAACAGTCGGTCTCCGACGCCGCGGGACGCATCTACCGGGCCTTGCAGTGTGGAGCGGGCCGCGTCGACGGCGCGGGTGTGGGCCGCGGCGGCGTCACCGGCGGTCCGTGCCGGGTTCATCGCATCCATCGCAGCCTTGAGGGCCTTGGTCTTGTCGGCTGCGGTGGCGGTGTTGTCGGCGAGAACCCGCATGGCCGTTGCCATCTCGTAGACACCGGGAGCGACCCCAGCGGCGACGGCCTGCTGCTTCAGGAACTCTCCGCGAGCTAGTCGCATTGCCGCGGCGGTCTTCTGACCACCGTCGCCGGCACCTTCCAGTTTCTGCACGAGCTGGTCGAACACCGGTTGCGACCCGTATGTCACGTCGGCCAGTGTCTGGTTGCTCATCTTCAGCGCATCGAGTGCGGTCTTGGCCTCTCTGGAGGCGTTCGCCTCGTCTCGGATCTCGTTGGCAACCGAGTCGTATTTGCCGCCAAAGCGGGGAGTGATCATTCCTCGAAGAGCTGCCCAGTTCCCGGTCGAGCCGGCCTTGCGGTATTCGTCGGCCCACGATGCCGTGCGTTCGCTCGCGGTTTGAAGTTCGTCGCCTAGTGCCTTGATTCGGTCGACTGCCTCGCCTTTGACGGTGTCGTCGAACGCGCCGCGGGACCGCATTAGCGCCTCGTTGAGGTCGGTCTGAGCCTCTCGTGTTCGCTTGATGGCGTCCTGGTATGCCTGCATCGACTGTGATGCCTGCTGGTTCTTCGCCATGACCGCGCCGATGGCGACGGTGGCGCCCATCAAGGCGATGTTCAGTGGTCCGCCGAGCGCCCCGACGAGACCACCGACGGCAGATTTCATCGAGTTCAGTGCCCCGCTGCCCCGCGCGGCGAGGGTGGACCACGCGGCGTTGGTGCGGCTGATCGATTGCCCGGACATCATCGCCAGGTGCTGCTGGAGGCGCATCTCGTCGCTGAAGCCGCGGAACAGTCCGGTGATCCGGCTGCCGCCGGACTGGATGGATGCGACGCCGCGTCCCCATGCGGCGAACATTCCCGTTGTGGCCGTGCCGGTTTGGGTCATTCCGGCGCGCATCTGCCCCAGGATCGCCGGGATGGTCCGGAACCCGAGCCACGCTGCCGCTGCGGCGGTGACCATCCCTTGGTGCCCGGACATGAAATCCCCGAGCCCGTGAATCAGCGGGGAGACAGCATTCAGCGCGCCGGCCGCGGCTTCCAGTGCCACGACGAACAGCTGCCAGGAGGAGACCCCGAGGCTGGCCGACGCGTGGGCGAGTGAGGTGCCGATCTGGCCCAGAGGGGGCCCGAGTTCCTTGGCGGTCGACCACAGCGAAGCCAGGAGGGCGCGGACTTCCTGGGCGTTCGACTGGACCGCTTCGTTGCCGGCCAGGGCATGCCAGGCGCGTTCCACTCCGGGAATCCACCGGTCGAAGACCTTCTCGTCGAAGGCTTCGGACAGTTCGGTGATCTTCGGGGTCGCGGCGTCGATCGACGTGGTGATGCTCGTCAGGGTGGCGGGAAGGCGCTTGAAGCTGGGTTCCTCCGCTGCGGCACCCGCGCGGCTCAGCGCGGCCTTGACGTTCTCGAACGCACCCCGGACGGTCTTGCCCATGTTCAGGGCCGCCCCCGAGATGTTGTTGCGGATCGCCGCCTCGAACACCTCCGAGGAGATCTTCGCCTTCCCCGCCATCTTCTTGACCAGTTCAGGGGCGACGTTCATCTCGTTCGCGATCCACTGGTAGATCGGCAACCCGCGGCCGGCCAACTGGTTCAGGTCGTCGGTGTAGGCAGTGCGGCCGGTGCGGACCTGATTCAAGATCAGGCCCATATCCGACAGTGATGTGCCAGCCACCGCGGCGGCGTCGGCCGTCAACTTCAGGTACGAGGTCAGTTCCTTGCCGGGCTTCACACCTGCGGCGACAGCACTCGCCGCGATCGTCGCGGCGTCACCGAGCCCGTAGGCGGTCCCCTTCACGCTGGAGAGCGCGGAGTCCATGATCTGCGCGGTGCCCTGCGCGTCATGCCCCAGAGCAGTCAGCTTCCCGCGGGCGTCATCGATCGCCGTCAACCGGTTCAAGCCCAGCGTGAGAGCGGTACCCAGCGTCGCGGTGATACCCGCCGCTGCGGTCACCGCACCCGCCTTCAACGCCTTGCCCATCACTGCGGCGCCGCGTTGGCCGACCTCGGCCAGCTTCCGCTCCACCGCCGTCAGGTTCGTGTTCGCCGCGACACCTCGGGAGAACTGCTGCCCAACGCGGCGGCCGGCGCGATCACCGTCCGCCTGGTTCAGTGCACGCCGGATATCCCGCTGCATCCCCTCGGCGGAGACAGCAAGGGTTACCCACGCGGTTGCTAACTCCGGCATCGCGCACCTCCTAAATCAATTGCAGTAGTAGTGGTTTCGGTCGGTCGCTGCCGCGCGGGCGGGCATGAAAGGGGTGATTGCGAAAGCCACCCGCACCGCGCGGCAGCGCCGAGTTCATGGGTCAGAACTCCGCTTCGGGCATGTGGTCAGTCCTTTCAGGCGCTGGCCGGTTCGGGCAGGTCGGTAGTGACGCCGAGCTCGGCGAGGTTGGCGACGTGGGACCAGAACATTTCGATCTCGGTGCGCCGGTTGTAAGAGCGGCCGGGCGCGAAGAGCTGGTCTGCAAAGTCGTAGGCGCGCTGGATGGTGTCGCCGTCGGGCAGCCAGGGGTCGTTGTCGGCGACCGTGAGCAGCCACTGGTTTGCCGGCACAGCGTTCATGCTGCTGTTGCCGTAGCTGTCGACCTGCATCGCACCGGCATGGGAGGCATTGAACCAGGCGCGGATTGCGGGTTCGGTGCTGTTGCGGGCGGGGGTAGTACCGCGGCGCTGCTGCCAGTACGGCACCACTTCGAGGAACCGCGCGACCTCACCGACGGTGTCGAAAGGCCGGCCGAACGCTCCCACCCCGCCGCCAGCGCCCCGGTTTCCGGCCGCGTACCGGCGGTGCTCGGCGCGGATCTCGACATACCGACCAATCAGACCTTGCACCAACTGGTAGTCAGCGACAGCGTTCTTCCCCGCGGCGAGCGCTGCGTCGGCGCTGGCAGGTTGCCCGGCGATCCGTTCGCGGTTGTCGCGTACCGCGGCCATGAGCTGGTCAAGCTGGCCGCGCAGGAAGTCCAGGGCGACATCGGCGTGATTCGCCAGGAGGGTGGCTTTCTGGTGGTGCAGGTCGGTCAGCTCGGTTGCGAGCATCTGGTGGAACTCGTGGCGGCCGAGCTGCGCGGTGTACTCGTTGCCGTAGTCGGCGCACATCTGCCGTAGGTCCAGTGGGCCGTCGCCGTCGAGGCGTTCGCGGACCACGTCGAGGTATCGGAGGCTGACCGGTATCCCAGCCGCGGCGAGGGCCGGGAGTTCCTTCTTCAGCCGATTCTCGCGGTGTTCGGCTGCTCGATAGCCCGGAAGCTGGTCTAGTACTGCGTCTTTCATTGACTGCGGCATCGGCGTCATCCCTCTCATAGGTTGAATCCGACGACGTGCTCGCGGCTGGTGTCGACGTGGATCTTGTGGTCCTTGGCGTAGGAGTCTCGGCCTGCGGCCAGCGCCTTGGACGCCGATTCCCTCACCTGCTCAGGTGTCAGTCCGGTGTCGGCGGGTTCGCGCACTTCGCCGACCACCGCCTTGAACTCGTCGTCGGTCAGGCCGGCGAGCCACTGCTTGGCGCCGGCTTCCAGTGGGTTCATCGGTTCCTCGCTTCGACGTATTCGATGACGGTGCGGCGGTGGAAGATCCACCGGCCGGAGATCTGCACTCCGTCGAGGTCCGCGGCGATCCGGCGGGTATGCCGGGTGCTGCACCCGAGGATCCGGGCTGCTTCGTCGGTGTCGATCTGATCTGATTCTTGTTGCCGCACACCAGTGTTACGTCCGCCTACGGACATCTTGAGGTGCTCGTCCAACGCTCGCATCCACCCCGGAACGGGCCGCGCCCCCAGAACCCTCCACCGGATCGTCTCCGCGATGCAATACCGAATCCCGTGCAGCTGCTCGCCGGTCAACGGAACGAACCCGCTATCCACCAGTCTGCCCTGACCGCATCTCGGCCTCGACCGCCGCCAACTGCAACTCCAGCGCCAACAAGGCGTTCCCGTCGTGCTGGTACACCGCGCTGAACGTGTTGCCTCCGAACCCCGCCAGGGTCCCCACGAACGCGATCGTGCACACGAGGCACCCGTATACCTCGTCGATGACGGGCAGCCAGTCGCCGTCCTCGCGCTTCAACCCCTCGATGAGCACCCGGAGGACCCGGGTCTGGGTGAGGTACCCGCCGCGCGGGTCCGGGTGGGGATCGCAGGCGTGGCCAGTCATGCTGTCTCCTGATCATTTGCTGGGGCGATGCGCCACCGGCTACCGCGGCCCGTCCCGGACGACTCGATACGAGGGTTGTCGACCCGCTGCTGGGCGGCCTTCAACGTGGAGTGCTTGTACCCGATGGCGGTGCCCGCGGCGATCACGACACTCGGGGTGACCCACTGTCCCGGCTCGGCGTTGTGCCGCATCCAGCAAACCAAGAACTCGTGCGCTCCGATGGTTGCCACGGTGCAGGCGTCGCACTTGCCGGTCTCAGGTCGGGCGGGGTACCGGTGACATTCAGGGCAGTCCGGCCTGCGGGAATCCAGCTCGGTTACCGTCGCGCTGGGTTCACCCTGAACTTTCGGTTCGGGGTATCCGACCTGCACAGATGGACCCTGAACCGGTGGTTCACCCTGAACTCTGGTCAAGCGGTATCGGGCGCCGCGGTCAACCGCGATTGATGACACCCTCCCCTCACTCTCCAGCAACGCAACTGCTTGGTCGAACAGGTCGCGCCGTTCGCGCTTACCCATGCGGCTTCGGAGCACATTCCCGGCTTGCTCGCCGTCCCTGGCAAGGGTGCGGATGATGCTGTTCTTCACCCCGTCGAGGAGGCGGCTATCGACCATGTCATTGAACTCGGCTTGCCGGATGGCGCGGGCTCGGTTCTTTGCTCGCTCGGCTTGCTGGGCGTGGTTGAGGAGCCATTGCCGGGTCTGGTCGGACACCTCCATCACCGTGCCGGACAGCTCCCAATCCAGTTCGTCGACGACGCTGCGGTGGTGCATGATCGCCAGGAGCGCGGCGACCTTGCATCGGGTGAGCAGGGCGTGGCCGTCGAGGGCTTCGGCTTCCCCGCGTTGCCGGGCGAGGTGGGCGGTGATGACGGTCTGCCGGATGGTGTCGGGGCCGTAGCCGATGATCTGCGGCACCCGGTCGGCGATCGGTGCGGGGCGCGCCCATCCGGGCAGCCGTGAGTCCAGGGGTTCGGGCTCGGGCCCGGGGTCGGCCGGCATGTTCGGATCGGTGGTGGGGAACCACAGGAACCGTTGCGGGGTGCCGCCGGTGGTGTCGCCGAAGATGATGCCGCAGTGGCCGGGTTGGGCGCCGACGGATAGGCACGCACGGTAACTGTGGGCTTCGATGACGCGGCTGGTGGCTTTCTGGGCGTTGTGCTGCCCGATCTGCTCGCCCATCGCCATGGACTTGAGCTGTGCCAGCAGGATTGAGCCCTGGCGGGATGCGAGGCCGGTGAGAGTGTCGATCTCGGGTGCCGCGAAGACCGCGGCCAGCAGCGTTTCGTGATCGGCGTCGGGCTTGTCGGGTTGCTTGAATGCCGCGGCGATACCCTCACCCGAGCCGATGGGCAGTTCGGTGACCGGCGTCGGCCACGCTTCCCGTGCGACCTTGTCCGAGATGCCTTTGCCGCCCCCGGATGGGGATGCGAACGCGCACAGCAGATTTAGTGATGCGGGGCCGCCGATGAGGCCGGGCAACTGCACATGCGGCCCGACGCTGGCCGCGATGCGCAGGAGGACAGCGCCGAGCACAGCCCACGGTGCGGCGTACCGGGCACGCGCCCACTGGTATATCCGCCGCAGCGGCTCGGAGCCGGATTCCAGGAAGAACGCGCGGGTGATTTCGTCGTCGATGTTGGTCACGAGACCTTCTCTCGGGGGATGTATGCGGTTCCGCGTCCGCGGTGTTTCTCGGTGGCCCAGCGGGCCCACGGTGCGGCGCAGGCGATTTCGCGGGATGCTTCGGCGCGGGCAAGTTGGAGCAGGTCGAGGTGCAGGCCCCAGTGCAGGCCGGCGAGTAGGACGGCCTGGGCCTTGGCGGGGTCGGCGTCGTCGAGGGCGCACCATGCCGCGGTTCCCGCCGCCGGGACGGGAACCGTCGGGTTGACGCCGAGGACACCGGTCACGAACGCGACCAGCTCGGCGAAGCACACCTGTGGGCTATCGGGCACGGTGGGCCTCGCGGCAGTGTTTCCCGGCGCCAGCCGCGACGCTGATGGGGTCGACGATCCAGTGACGGCAGTGCTTGCAGCGCACCGCGGTCCGCACCTCGTCGCCGGCGGGTGGGCCGCCCCCTGTCTGGGGGCGGCCGTCCGGGGTCGCGGTGATCACTTGCTGGCCGCCCTGTACGCGGTGTGGCGGCGGATTGCGCTACCGAGCAGATGGACGATTTCTTCGGCCTCCGCGACCGTCATCCATGCCTCGGTGCCGTGCTCACCGCTCCTGTCGTTGTAGAGGCCGAGCAGGATCTCATTGGGCCGGCGGTCTCGATCGTCGATGTCCAGCCAGATACTCAGGTAGCGGGACTGGCCTGGGATTCCGGTGGTCCCGTAGATGGCCAGCTCGCTCGTCCAGCTATGAGCGCCGGGACTCGCGCACTGTCTCGATGTGCAGCCATCGAGCCCGCAGCGGATCGCGTTGTCGCTCACCGGATCACCTCGTCAGCGGCGATACGGTCGGCAGCCCGGTCAACCAGGCGTGCCGCGGCCCGCAGATGCGCAGCGGCGGCGGTAACGTCGACGACCGACCACAACGGGGTCACGTCCGGGTCGAGGTCCTGGGCCTGGTCGTGCAGCTGGCGGGCCAACAGTTCGG
Source organism: Mycolicibacterium insubricum (assembly GCF_010731615.1). Classification (NCBI taxonomy): domain Bacteria; kingdom Bacillati; phylum Actinomycetota; class Actinomycetes; order Mycobacteriales; family Mycobacteriaceae; genus Mycobacterium; species Mycolicibacterium insubricum. The sequence goes on from NZ_AP022618.1 coordinate 400,404, forward strand.
CTGCGCGGGCGGTCTCCAGCATCCCGACGGTCGGGCTCACGGGGGCGTCAGTGTGTGTCATCATGGGTCAGAACTCCTTGCTGTGATGGGTAGTGGTGTTCGGGACGGTCCCCGCCGGGTGTTGGCGCACTCGGGGTTCGGGGGCCGTTTCTTCATCGCCGGCCGGATACCGGTCGACCAGGTCGTGGTCGTCGAGGTGATCGCGATCGAGTTGCGCGGTATGCGGGCCACTCACGCGGCACCCGACTCGAGTCGGGTGATGTAGTCATCGAGCTGGCGAGTGGTGGACATCCGTTTGGCGCCGACCTTCACGCTGGGCAGCTCACCGCCCGCCCACAACGCGAACACCTTGGAGCGGCCGACGCCGAGCCTGCGCCCGACCTCCTGCCACCCGTGCAACTCGTTGTTTGCCCTCTGGGCGATACCTTCCATAGCCATCCTTCCCGAATGTTCTCTATGGCGACATATCCATATGTGTATGTCGGCAGTCAGAACCGTACGGTTCGTTCCTCCGGGAGTCAACAGCGTGCGAGAATGTCGTTATGGCGAACATCGGTGATGCTTGGCACGCGGCGACGTCGAAGCGGGTCGGGACCGCAGTAGCGGGCCATCGGAAACGCCTCGGGATGACGGCACAGCAGCTCGCGCAACGGTGCGCAGAACTCGGGGCGCCCATCCACCGCACGACAATCACGAAGATCGAGAATGGTCGACCTCGGTTCGACCTCGGGGAGCTGATCGTGCTGGCGGCAGCACTGAGCACAACGCCGGTCACGCTGCTCTACCCCGGCCCGTACGAAAACGAGGTCGAGGTCCTACCTGGCCGTGAGGCACCAGAGTTCCAAGCGGCACAGTGGTTCTCAGGTATTGAGTGGCACAGCTTCGCCAGCATCGGGGACAGCCGAGAGGGCTCGGCCGGGTGGCTGGCCGCCACTGAACGACTCGGGCTTTGGCGGCAGCTAGCGGAACAGAAGATGCTCCGCAACAAGGCCGTGGTTCGGATGATCAGCGACGAACGCACTGACGACGTTGCAAGCCGCGAGCTGATCGCCATGCACGACCGCGTGATCGACGATCTAGAGGCGCAGCTCGGGATAGGCAATCCTACGAGTTCAGATGTCTACGAGTACCGCGACGGGCAGCTTCGGAGATTGGACGACGACGATCCGCGCCGTCAGCCAGCAGGTGATCCTGATGCCTAGGCAGCGACTCGCGCCCGGTGAGCACGGCAAGATCACCGACACTCGCCGGGGTGACATCTACTGTGCGACAACGTATCTCCGGTTGTATTCCGGGAAGCTGCGCGAGCGGGTGGCAACGTCGCGCAAGTCGCCCGAAGATGCACGCCGGGAGCTGAAACGCCGCATTGCCGCCGAGCTGGCCGCCGGCGAGCCCACCGGCGTCGTCAACCACAAGACGACGCTCGGCGGGCTGTTCGAGGCGTGGATCTCGGGCAAGGTCACCGAGGCCGGACTGAAGCCGCAGACCGAGCAGCACTACCGGGATGCGTGGCGAGTCCACAGCGCCGACCAGATCGGCGAACTGCGAATTACCGAACTGACCACCGCCCGCGCAGATACGCACCTCAAGAACATGCCGGCGTCAGCCGGCCGGACGACACGCGTCGTGCTCGTCGGCATGTACGGCCTCGCAGCCCGCCACGATGCGGTCAAGGTGTCACCGATCCGGGAAACGCGCCTACCGAAGCACGAGCGGAAACCGGCGAGGGCGATCACCGGGATGGAGCTGGAGCAGGTACGCCAGGCCGTGAAGGTGTACGCGACGCCGACCGGCCGGGGCGGCCCGCGCCGCGGAGTGATGCTCGGCGCCTATGTCGAGTTGCTGGCCGCGACCGGCGTCCGGCCCGGCGAGGTCCTGGCAACCAGGTGGGCCGATGTCGACTTGCTCGGGGATCCGCCGACCGTCACCGTCACCGGGACGTTGATCGACCACGGCGTCATTGCGGGGATGCCGCTGCACCGACAGGATGCGCGCAAGGGTGACGCACCGGCGCACACGGTGGTGCTGCCCGCGTTCGGGGCGCGGGTGCTCGCCGAGCTGTTCGCCGTCACCGGCCCCGACGGCCCGGTGCTCGCCAACCGTGACGGAGGTTGGCTGTCGGCGTCGAACATCGCCAGCTCGTTGCGGGAAGCGCTCGCACCGCACCCGGAACTGAAGTGGGTCACGCCGCACTCGTTCCGGCGGTCGGTGGCGACGGTGGTCCGGGATGGCCTGGGCGTCGAGGCTGCGCAGCACCAGCTCGGGCACGCGCAGCTCGCCACGACCGAAGGGCACTACGTGCAGCGCCGGACGGAGGGGCCCGATACCCGGGCTGTGCTGGACCGATGGGCCAGCAACGGGAACGGCTGACCCAATTTACGGGGAAAGTACGGGATTCCGTGCGATCAAGTTTGCTAGCAAACTCGGTTAGGTCTCTGACCTGCTGTGTTGGTGCGCCCGAAGGGATTCGAACCCCTAACCTTCTGATCCGTAGTCAGATGCTCTATCCGTTGAGCTACGGGCGCTTGGTGTATTCAGTTATGTGGCGGAGGCGAGAGGATTTGAACCTCCGGTCCCCTTTAAGAGGGACAACTCATTAGCAGTGAGTCCCATTCGGCCGCTCTGGCACGCCTCCTCGACCTTGCAGAGGTTACCGGACCTCCATCACGTCACCAACAGGGGTACCAGAACCGCCGAGGCATGAGCGTACATGGCCGCGCACACGTCGACCAAACCCGATCCCGAGCGCCCGAACCCGCCGCCGGACTCCCCTATGCTGACCGAATGCCCGCGCGCCTCCGCCCGCTGATGGACGACCTGCCGGCCTATACGCCCGGCCGGACGGTGCCCGGGGCCATCAAGCTGGCCAGCAACGAGACCGTGCACGGCCCGCTGCCCAGTGTCCGCGTCGCCATCGACAAGGCCACCGACACCCTCAACCGTTACCCCGACAACGGCTACGCGGCGCTGCGGGCCCGGTTGGCCGAGCACGTCGCCGGCTGGGGATTCGGGCCCGAGCACATCGCCGCCGGCTGCGGCTCGGTCAGCCTGTGCCAGCAGCTGATCCAGATCACCGCCGGGGTCGGTGACGAGGTGGTGTTCGGCTGGCGCGCCTTCGAGGTGTATCCGCTGCAGATCCGGGTCGCCGGTGCCACACCCGTGCCGGTGCCACTACGCGACCACACCCACGACCTGGAGGCCATGGCCGCCGCGGTCACCGACCGCACCCGGCTGATCTTCGTCTGCAACCCGAACAACCCGACGTCGACGGTCGTCGACCCGGCGGCGCTCGCCGCGTTTGTCGCCGGGGTGCGCGACGACGTCGTCATCGCCATCGACGAGGCCTACGTCGAGTACATCCGCGAAGGTCTGGACCCGGGCAGCCTGGCCCTGGTCGCCCGCCATCCCAACGTGGTGGTGCTGCGCACCTTCTCCAAGGCCTACGGACTGGCCGGGGCGCGGGTGGGCTACGCCGTCGGGCATCCGGACCTGATCACCGCGCTGGGCAAGGTGTACGTGCCGTTCACCGTCAGCACGCTGGCCCAGGCCGCCGCGATCGCCTCACTGGACGCCGCCGGCGAGCTGCTGGCCCGCACCGACGCGGTGGTCGCCGAACGCACCCGGGTGACCGCCGCCCTGCGCGGCGCCGGCTATGCCGTGCCGGATTCCCAGGCCAACTTCGTGTGGTTGCCGCTGGGCCCGGAACACACCGCCGGCTTCGTGGAGCAGGCCGCCGACCGGGCCCGGGTGCTCGTGCGCCCCTACGGCACCGATGGCGTGCGCGTCTCGATCGGGGCACCCTCGGAGAACGACGCCTTCCTCGGTTTCGCCGGCGAGTGGATCGCGGGACGACGGCTGTAGGGCTCGCCCGGGCCTGACCGGCCTCGGGCCTGGGCCGGGGACTACTGTCGCCCCATGGCGCACGAGCACACCTACGAATCGTTGACCATCGATGTTCGCGATCGCGTTGCCCTGGTCACCCTGATCGGGCCGGGCAAGGGCAACGCGATGGGACCGGCGTTCTGGCGGGAGATGCCCGACGCATTCGCCGCGCTGGACGCCGACCCAGAGGTCCGGGCCATCGTGGTGACCGGATCCGGGCGCAACTTCAGCTACGGCCTCGACGTCGCCGCCATGGGCGGCACGCTGGCCGGGGTGCTCGCCGAGGGGGCCCAGGCGGGTCCCCGGATGGAGTTCCACCGGCACATCCTGGACATGCAGCGCGCGATGAACGCCGTCGCCGACTGCCGAACGCCCACCATCGCCGCGGTATCCGGCTGGTGCATCGGCGGCGGCGTCGACCTGATCGCGGCCGTTGACATCCGCTACGCCAGCGCCGACGCCAAGTTCTCCGTCCGCGAGGTGAAACTGGCGATCGTCGCCGACATGGGCAGCCTGGCCCGGCTGCCCCGGATCCTGTCCGACGGCGTCGTGCGCGAACTGGCGCTGACCGGCAAGGACATCGACGCCGTCCGCGCCGAGAAGATCGGGCTGGTCAACGACGTCTACCCGGACCAGCAGGCCTGCCTGGACGCGGCGTTCGCGACGGCACTGGAGATCGCGGCGAACCCGCCGCTGACCGTGTGCGGCGTCAAAGACGTGCTAGACCAGCAGCGCACGGCGGAGGTGGCGGCCAGCCTGCGCTACGTGGCCACCTGGAACGCGGCATTCCTGGCGTCGAAGGACCTCGGCGAGGGCATCTCCGCCATGCTGACCAAGCGCCCCCCGAACTTCACCGGGGAGTAGGGCGGTTCGGCGAGGCTCGGCGGAGGTGGCGCGAGCGCAGCGAGTGCCGGTGGAGCCGAGGGGAAGCCGGGACCGCCCCATCAACCGGGCGGTTCGGCGAGGCTCGGCGGAGGTGGCGCGAGCGCAGCGAGTGCCGGTGGAGCCGAGGGGAAGCCGGGACCGCCCCATCAACCGGGCGGCGCTCGGTATCAGCCGCCGTATTCGGGCTTGAGCACCCCGGCCAGCGCCGACAGCGGCACGTGCACCTGGACGGTGCCACCGTCCATCGACCACTGATAGGTGTTCCCGTCGTAGTTGACCGGGGAGTCGCGGGCCACCGGGTAGTCCGGCAGGTACAAAATCAGCTCGTCGGGCGTCAGGGCCCAGGCCCGGTATGCGCCGGAGTACACCTTGTCCGGGGTCCAGCGCTCCGGGATGAACGGGTACGCCGTCGGCGACGGGCCCTTCGGCGCGGCATCCAGCGCCGGAATGAGGAACGGCTCCACCAGCGGCGGCAGGGTGACCAGCGGGTCCGCCCCGTTGGCCATGATGTCGGCCAGCATCAGCCGGCGGCCCTGGGACATGTCGAAGGTGAAGGTCCGGTAGGCGTTGGCGGGGAACGGCCCGTCGGCGTGGTAGTCCTCATGGAACACCACCGAGGTGGCCGGGCCGTGGTTGAAGACCTCGAAGTTCTCCTCGCCGAAGCTGTCGGCGGCCATCTTCCCGGCGTGGTCGCGCCAGTTGTTCATCAGCGTGCGCAGGTAGTCCTTGAGCACCGGGCCCGAGGTCGGGTTGTCCAGTAGGTCAGACGGCATCGCCATCTTGATGTCACGCAGCGCCTTGCGCTCCGACGGGACCGTGGTGTGGCAGTAGGAGCCGTCCCACTGACCACCGATCTCACCGCAGAACGAGGCCGCGGACGCCGACGAGACCGGCGCCGTGGCCAGTGCGACGCCTGCCGTGACGACGGCGACGCCGAGTTTCTTGCCGATATGCACGCTGTTCAACCCCCTTCGGGCCGGTTACAAGATGCTGATGTCGCTGGCCCGCCAGCGGCCGTCCACATACTCCATGGTCATCTTCATCCGGCTGCGGTCCAGCCGGGGGTCTGGCACCTTCGCGTTGGCCACCGCCTGGTCGACGAACAGCAGCACCACGACCTTGTTCTTCTCGGCGGACTGCACCGCCGACTCCAGAACCCGGCCCTTGGCGCTGGCCTTGTTGTCCACCAGCAGCTGCTTCAGCTCGGAGCTGCCGGCGGAGTACTGGTCCTTCCACTTGCCGGTGGCACCGTCGAGCACCTTGGCGAAGTTGGCATCGAGATCACCGGAGTCGACGCTGGTCAGGATCAGGGCGTAGTCGTCGGCGGCCTTCTGCGCGGCGTCGCGCGCGGAGTTGAGCCGGTGGTTGTCGTACACCTTCCAGCCCAGCACGCCCAACCCGGCGGCCATCGCCAGGAATACCAGCGCCACGGCTGCGATGGTGACGGGTTTCTGCCACTTGCCGGAGCGACGGTCCTCGCCGCCGGTGATCCAGTCCAGCGCCTCGTCGTCGGGCACCACACCGTCGTAGATGTCGCCGTCGTCCACCGATTCCTCGGTCATCGAGATCTCGGCGACGGACACCGGCGGCTCCTCGGCGGACACCGCGTCGAGTTCGATCGCCGTCGTCTGCTCGTCGGCGTTCCCGGAATCGGACTTCTTGTTGGTCGTCACGACCATTAATCATGCTCCTGCACACTGAACACCCGCTGTCGGGCGTCGCGGCAATGGGACACCGGCGGGCGCCGGTGCCTCCATCGCCGCCATCTCATCGAGGCGGTTCCATCGGAAGGGTCGGACCACCGTACTCGGTCGGGATCGTGTAGCGCCCCTTGGGCGTCGGATCCGTCTGCGCCCCCAGGTCGGCGCCCTGCGGGGGGCCTGCGGTGTCGTCGCCGGCCGGCCGCGGTGCGTTCTTGGCGCCACGGATGAGCACGGCCGGATCGTCGTCACGGCAGTAGGTGTACATGAACGGCTCCGGGTAGTCCGCCGATGACGGAGGACGACGCGGGGTGCCGTAGTCGCAGGTGTACCGCGGGTAGATGTCGAGGTTCACCCACACGCCGTAGTCGTGCATGGTGCTACCGAGCGCGTCCAGCATCGAGCCCCGGTAGTTCGGCCACAGCGAGCTCAGTGCCGGCACCCGCAGGTACAGCAGCTGCGAGGTCGATGCCAGGCTGCCCAGCAACTCCACCATGGTGTCGGAGTTGTCGTCGAACAGGTTGTCGGCCTGGTTCAGCGTGGCCGGGGTGATCTCGGTGAGCTTGCGGTATCCGTCACGCATCTTGTTCACGCCGGTCAGTACGCCACTGATGTTGTTGGCGGCCTGGTGCATACCGGCGTTCTTGTCGGCGATCAGGTTCAGCGCCACCCGGCTGGTGCGCAGCGTCTTGGTGGTCTCCGGCAGCACCCCGTCCAGCGTGGACAGCAGGAAGGCACCACCGTCGACGATGTCGGCGAGCTTCTGCGGACCCTCGGTGCTCATCGAGAGCTCCTTGCGGATCACCTTCAGCTTCTCGGTGTCGAGCTGCTTGAAGAACCCGTCGCCGTGGGCCAACAGGTCTGCCAGGCTGACCGGCAGCTTGGCGTCGGTGCCGTTGATGACGCCGCCGTCGCGCAGCGGGGCGCCGTCGCCGTTACCGTCGAGGTTGACGTACTGCTCACCGGCGGCCGACAGGCCCGACACCCGGATACCGGTGGTGTCGGGAATGTGGACGCCGTTGTTCAATCGCAGGGTGGCGTGCACCCCGGACGGTGTGAGGGTGAGGTCGTCGACCTTGCCGACGGCCACGCCGCGCAGCGTGACGTCCTGGTCGGCCAGCAGCCCACCGGACTCGGCCAGGTCGACGCTCACCAGGTAGGTACCCACGAACGGGTTGAACCGCAACGCGTTGACCATGATCCACAGAGTGGCCAGGACCAGCACCAGGAGCAGGGCGATGGCCGACAGCCACGCCTTCTTGCCGTGCGCGTACTTGACCGTGCCGACGAGCCCGTCGGCCACCTTCCCCATCACGGTGCCGGCTCCGCGGCCGGCGCCGGGCCGGGCAGGCCGGGCGCGGGGGCATGGGCGGCGGCCGGGGCGGCCTGGGCCGGTGCCTGGGCGGCCGGGGCCGCCGGGGCTTCGACCCCGGGTCCGGGTGCCGGTCCCTGCGGCACCGGGATCATCACGCCCGGCTCCGTCGGGCTGGGTATGACGGGTACCTGCGGCACGTCCGGCCCCTTCCCCACGATCCGCTCCTGCAGACGCCACAGCGTGTATTTGAACGCCCCGACGAGTTGCTGGAAGTTGTTCCACTTGGGCCCGTGGTACCCGAGGTCGCCCGGGAACCCGGCATCCGGGATGTGGCCCAGGATCAGACGGTCCATGCTGATCCGCACCGACAGCGAGTTGCTCGGCGTCGCCTTGACCACCGGCGGCATGACCCGGTTCAGACCGTATAGATCGGTACCCGGGGCCACCGCGACGTCGTTCCAGGAGGCCGCGATGGTGTTCAGATCCGCGACCACGCTGCGGCCGCTGTTATCCGTACCGGCGATCGACGGGAACTTCTCCAGTTCCTTGGTGGTGGCACCGGCCAGCACCACCAGGTTCGCGATCTGCTGGGTCTGTCCGGAGAGCACATCGGTGGCCGGGTTCGCCTCGGCCAGGATTTCGTTGATCTCCTTGTTCTTGCCCTCGATCGACTTGGCCAGCTCGGAGGTCTTGGTCATCGCGGTCTTGATCTGCGCCGACCGTGCGTTGAGCTTTCCCAGGGTGTGATTGGTCTGGGAGATCAGGTGCCCGAACGCCTCGCCCTGGTCACCCGTCGCCTTGCCCAGACCGTTGACGATATTGGTCATGTTCTGGATCGCGCCGCCGTTGACCATCAGTGCCGCGCCACTGAGCACGGACTCAACCGTCGCCGCCGACGCGGTGCGATCGAGTTCGATGCGGTCGCCGTCCTTGAGCAGCGGGGCGCCGGCGGGCGAATTGGCGGGCGGGGTCACCGCCACGAACACGTCACCCAACGGGGTGGCCGAGCGCAGTTCGACGGTGGTGCCCACCGGCAGTTCCACGCCGTCCTGGATCCGCAGGGTGGTGACCGCTGTGTAGTTCTCCGCCTTCATCGACTCCAGGCTGCCCACGTCGGCACCGCCGAGGCGGACCTTCGCGTACGCGGGCAGGTTCAGGGCGTCCTTGAACACCGCTGTCAACAGGTAGCCGCCGCCGGCGATCCCCGGCCGCGGCAGCGGGAGGCTGTTGATGCCGTCGGAGCCGCACCCGGACAGCGCCAGGGTCAGGCCGGTGGCCAGTGCTCCGACCACCACCGCCTTACGCCGGGCGATCATTTCTGCCCCATCGCGGCCAGGCCGTCGAGCATGTAGGTCAGCCCGAAGTCGGGCCCGAAATCCTGGATGGTGCCGGTACTGCACCCCAGCTGCCGGAGTCGCAAGATGTTGCACATCTCCTTGCTCGTCTGGGTCTCGAACAGAACGCGGTCGGTCATCAACCGGATCCTCAGCGAGCCGTTCTCCCGGTCGACCGCGTTGTAGACGTTCTCCAGCACCAAGGGCGTGACGTCGAGGAACTCGGCCAGGTCGCGCTTCTTGTCGACGGTGGTCGTCAGCACGGTGTTGGTGTTCGAGACGATCGTCTTGATGTGACCGCGATTGGCCGCCAGGATGTCGCCGGCCTGCTTGAGCACGTCGTTGATCTTGCGCCCGGTGGTGCCCGTCCCCAGGTTTTCGTCGGCCAGGACCTGGGTCAGCGCGTTGACGGTGGTGCCGAACTGCCGGAGCGTGGCGTCATTGTCGGCAGCGGCACCGAACAGCGAGTTCACGTTCTGCACGATGGTGGTCATCTGCTCCTTGGTGGTGTCACCGCGGTTCACGCTCAGCCGGAAGGCGTCGGACAGCTCCGACAGCGCCGACTTGATCTTCTCGCCGTTCCCGTCGACGACGGCGGCCGAATTCGCCACCACGTCGGCCACCGGTCCGGTGCCGTCCTTGTTGCCCGACAGCGCGGTCGCCAGCTTGTCCAGCGTGCCGAGCACCTCGTCGAACTCCACCGGGACGCGGGTTTGGTCCCGGCCGATGGTGGTTCCACTCGGCAACTCTTCATCACCGTCTTTGAAAACCGGGGTCAGCTCGATCTGCCGGTCGGTGAGGATCGCGGTCTGCAGGGCGACGGCTTCGACCTTCTTCGGCACCTTCACCTCACCGTCGACGGTGAATTCGACCTCGACGTAGCCCTGCTTGGGAGTCACCTTGCTGACCCGGCCGACCGGCATGCCCAGCACGGTGATCAGGTTGTCCTCGAAAATGCCGGCGGCACTTTCGAACTGCGCGGTGTAGTGCTTGGTGGTCAGGTGACTGCGCACCTCCGAGAAGATGAACCCGCCGATCACCAGGGCCGCCACCACGATGATGCCCGCGATCACCAGCAGCCGCTTGCGTGCGCTACTCATTTGCAGTCCTTGAAGTACTGAATCATCCCGAACTGTTTCGCCCGTCCGCTGATCGCGCACATCCAGGAATCGATGAGCAGACCGTTGGACACGTTCATGTCGATCGTGTTGCCGGTACCGGTGGCATTGGCCAGGCCGCGGAGAGCCACCGGGGCGACCTGCAGAATGTTGCGCACCAGGTCGTCGTGCTGGGACAGCATGCCGGTCAGCGTGTCCAGGTCGGCCAGCAGCTTCTCCACCTGCGGCCGGTTGCCGATGACAGTGTCGTCCAGCGTCGTCATCAACTTGGTCAGGGACTGCATCATGGCGTGGAACGCCGCGCGCCGGGTGACAAACTCACCGACGAGCTGCTGGCCCTGGTTGACCATCGCGCCGATATTGGCCTGCTGGCTGCGCAGCGTGTTGGTGACGGTCTGGGTGGTGGCCAGCAGCGAACCGAGCTGATCGCGGCGGTCGGCGATGATCGACGACAGCGTGTGCACGTTCTCCATCGCCTGCGGCACCACCGGCGGCAGGGTCTTGAGCTGGGTACCCAGGATCCCCAGCGACTTGGCCAACTGCTTGGCGTCGAAATCTTGGTAGTTGTGCGTGACGTCCGCCAGCGCGGCCTGCAGGTCGTACGGCGGCTCGGTGCGGCTGATGTCGATGTTGTCGTTTTCCAGTGAACCGTCTCCGGCGGGCTCCAGCTGCAGGTAGCGGGCACCCAGGATGCTGGTGACCTTGATGACGGCCCGGGTCTCCTTGCCCAGGCGCACGTCGTCCTTGATCTTCATCCCGACATCGACGTGGTCGCCGACCAGCTTCATGCTGGTCACCCGGCCCACCTGGATACCGGCGACGGTGATCTGGTTACCAGGGCGCAGGGCACCGCCCTGGGAGAACTGCGCGGTGTAGTCCTTGTAGCCCAGGCCCATCGCGTTGATCAGCAGCATCGCCGCGATCAACACGGTGACCACACCCAGCGCGATCAGGCCGAGAACCGTGCGGTTCCGGTCTTCGAGCGTCTTCTCCCTAGCCATTCGCCATGCTCCTGCACCTCGGCGTGTACATCGCCTGGCTGCCCGGGGTGGCGGCGTTGACGATGATCGGGATCACGTCGTTGAGGCCGGGGAAGAACCCGGTCAGGTTCATGTCGCAGGCGTACACCTGCGCGAACGCGCCCTCGTTGGTCATCCGGGCAATGCCCTTGAGCATCAGCGGCAGGTTGTCTCCGGTGAACGCCAGCTGCGGCTCGATGGAGATCATGTGGCTGACGAAGCCCGGCTGGCGACTCAGCAGGTCGTCCAGCGACGGCCGGACCGCGTTGGCGGTGTTGCCGAGTTCCTTGGTCACCCGGGAGATCGATCCCATCGAGTCGACCAGCTGGGGACGACGGGCGTTGAAGTCGGTGACCACCTTGTGGGTCTGCTTGATGACCTTGTCCAGGCTCTCGTTCTGCGCGGCGAGGTTCACCACCACCTTGTCCAGGTTGGTGATTACCTCGCCGAGCGCCTGGTCCTTGCCGGCGAACGTCTCGGTGACCTGCGAGGTCTGACTGACCAGCGCGGTGATCGAGTTCTGGTCGCCCTGCAGGGATTGGATGATGCCCTTCGTCAGGTTGTCAGCGTCCTTGGTGGACAGTACGGCGAACAGCGGCTGGTATCCGTTGAGCAGGTTGCCGACGTCGAAGGACGGGTCGGTCTGTTCGACCGGGATGGTCCCGCCCGGTTCCAGCACGTTGTGCTCACCGATGCTGCCCAGGGACAGGCCGAGAAACCGCTGACCGACGATGTTCTGGTAGACGACCGAGCCGACCGTGTTGCCGTAGAGGGTCTGGTCGTCCTGGACCACGAACCGGACTTTGGCCTTGTCGCCGTCGAGGTCGACGGACTCCACGCGGCCGACCCGGACACCGGCCATCCGGACGTCGTCGCCTTCATGCAGTCCGAAGACATCGGTGAAGATCGCCGAGTACTCGTGGGTCTTGCCGGCGACATCACGGCGCAGCGTGACGAACACCAGCCAGGTCAGACCCAGGGAGATGACCATGAACAGGGCGAGCCCGATCGCCGGGCCACGGAATTTCATCGGGGCCCTCCGGTGGTTGCGGTGGTGGCGGAAGCGGGCTTGACCGCGGCGGGCTCGGCATTGCCGACGTTGACCGTCATGCCGCGCACCAACGGCCCGAGCAGGACCTGGGTCGCCGGGGTGGCGGGCCTACCGGTCATCACGGAGAGCTGGACGCGCTCCTTGGCGCTACCCACCGGCCCGACGGTTCCGCCGAAGGACGCCGGTGCGGCGACCTCTGCCGGGAAACTGCCGGCCGGCGGCTGCTCGGCCGGCGGCTGCTCGGCCGGGGCCGCGGGCGCCGGTGCGGCGGGCGGATCGACGTTGGCCGGGTTGGCGGTGAGCGGCACCGGCGGCGCCGGCGTGAAGCCCGGCGGCAGCGGCGGGTTCGGGTCCGCCAGGTTCGGGTTCGGGTTGATCAACGGTGGGCCGACGGCGACCAGGTTCCCGTTGGGTCCCAGGACGGTGCCGCTGGGCGGCGCGAGGTCGGCCGGGGGCTGGTAGTTCTGCGGCAGCAGCACCTCGGGGAGATCCGGGCGGACCGGGATCAGCGGGGCGGTGAAGCAGCTGTTGCCCTTCAGCGCGCCGTAGGTCGGGCAGTCCGCCCGCGAGTAGGTGTAGGTCGGCGCCAGCGCCAGGTTGATCCGCATGTTCGGGGTGTCGACCTCGGGGATCCACACGTCGTCGAAGAACTTGCTGGACACCACGTTCAGCTTCTGGAACGCCGGCACGAAGTTGTTCGACTGCTGGGCCAGGCTGCCGAGCACCGGGGTGAGGTCACCGGTGATCCGGACCATCTGATCACTGTGGTTGGCCAGGGCGGTCTGGGTGGTGCCCAGGGTGTTCAGGCCCGCGGAGATCATGCTGTCCAGAGCGGACTTCTGCTCGACGAAGGTCTTCATCGGCTCGATGGCCTGGTGCAGCGCGTCGACGAGTTCCGGCGCGGTGGACTTCAGCCCGTCGGCGACGTTGATCAGCGCCGACACGGTGGTGTCATTCGGGTCGGTGGCGATGATCCCGTCGAGCTCGGACAGCAGCCGGTCCAGCTGGGCACCCGAGGTCAGCAGTTTGGGCCGGCGGTTCTGGGTGGCGACCTGAACGGCTTCCAGCACACCGATGGTGCGATCCTCACGGCCGCGCCCGGTGGCGAACAGGACGTCGCGCAGCTTGCTGATCGTGGTCTGGAAGACCACGGTCGGCAGCGTGTTGTCCTGGGTGATCTGATCCCCGCTGCGGATCGCCGGGCCGCTACCGTTGTCGATCAGCTGCACGGCCGACACCGCGAAGACGTTGCTGGGGATCACCCGGGCGGTCACCGTCTTCGGGATCGCGCCGGCGTGCCGCTCCTCGAGGTTGATCATCACCTTGTTGGGCGCACCGTTCATGCCGGGCTCCACACCGGACACCGTGCCGACGATCATCCCGTGGTACTTGACGTCGGAATTCTCCGGCAGCCCGTCGCCGACGTTGTTCATGTTGGCGACGATCCGGGTGTAGTTCTCGAACCGGCCGTTGGACCGCATCATCAGCAGCACGGTCAACACCGCCAGGGCCACCAGCAGCGCCAAGCCGCAGAGGAACAGCTGCCGTGCACTCAGCCCGCGCCCGTCGACCTCATACGATTGCGACATCTATCCACCAAACCTCACGCCGGCGTCGACGCTCCAGAGCGTCATGGTGAGCAGCATGTTGACGATGACGACGACCGTGATGGCCGCGCGCATCGCGTGACCGGCGGCGACACCCACGCCCTCGGGGCCGCCACTGGCGTAGAAGCCGTAGTAGCACTGCACGGTGGACGCGATGAACACGAACACCACGCATTTGAGCACCGAGTAGACGACGTCGGTACCCGACAGCATCAGGGTGAAGTAGTGCATATAGGACCCGTTGGACCCGCCGCTGGTGATGGCGACGACGGTCTGGGTGGTCAGGTAGCTGACGGCCAGGCAGAGCACGTAGAGCGGGATGACCGCGATGACCGACGACAGCAGCCGGGTGGAGACCAGGTACGGGATCGGCCGGATGGCCAGCGCGTCGAGCGCGTCGATCTCCTCGGCGATGCGCATCGAGCCCAGCTGCGCGGTGAACCGGCAACCACCCTGGGTGGCGAACGCCAGCGCGGCGGCGATCGGGGCCAGCTCGCGGGTGTTCACCAGCGAGGAGATGACGCCGGTCGCCGGGCCCAGGCCCAGCAGGTTGAGGAAGTTGTAGCCCTCGATGCCGACCAGGGCACCCACGGTCATGCCCAGCACGACGGCGACACCCGCGGTACCACCGCCGACCACCAGCGAACCGTTACCCCAGGCGATGTCGGACAGCAGCCGGACGAATTCCTTGGTGTAGTGGCGGACCGCCAGCGGGATCCCGGCGACCGCGCGCACCAGGAACACGATCATGTGCCCGAGCTTGATGACCGGGCCGGTGACCTTGTCAACGGTCTGCGACAGGATCCGGTTGACCGGGAAATAAGTTGAAGCGGTCACGTCAGAGCCCCGTCCTCGGGAACAGCATGGTGTAGAGCTGGCTGATCGCGACGTTGACGACCATCAGCACCAGGATCGATTCCACGACCGCCGCGTTCACCGAGTTCGCGACGCCGGTCGGACCGCCCTTGGTGCTCAGGCCCTTCTGGCAGGACACGATACCCACGATCGCGCCGTAGATGACGGCCTTGATCATGGCGACGACCATGTCGTCGGTCTTGGTGAACGAGGCGAAGGTCGCGACGAAGCTACCCGGCGCGCCGTTCTGGAAATACACGTTGAACAGGTAACTGGCCAGGAAGCCGACGAACATCACCACGCCGGTCAGCGCGATACCGACCAGTATCGAGGCCGCGAACCGGGGCACCACCATGCGGCGCAGCACCGAGACGCCCATGACCTCCATGGCGTCGATCTCTTCGCGCATCTTCCGGGAACCGAGGTCGGCGGTGATGGCCGACCCCACCGCCGCGGCCATCAACACCGCCGAGACCAGCGAGGCGGCCTGGCGGATGACGACCAGGCCGCTGGCAGCACCGGCGAGCGACGTTGCGCCGACCTGCCCGGCCAGCAGGGCGAACTGAATCGACAGCGTCACGCCGATCGGCAGCGCGACCAGGATGGTCGGCAGCACCGAGGTGCCGGCCATGAACGCGCCCTGACGGACGAACTCCTGCCACTGGAATTTCCCGGTGAACAGGTCGATGAAGAACCACTGGATGGTGCGCACACCGAGGATGAACTGGTCACCGACGGTATCGACGGAGGCCATCGGGTGCCGCTTGACCCAGCCGGTGGTCCAGTCCTCGATGGCCTTGACGCCACCGTGGCCGGACGGCGCGGGCGCGGGCGGCTCGGCCGGCCGTTCGTCTTGGATCGTCATGGAGTCGGCTCTCCCTCGGCGGTCCGGCCCGGGGTCTCGAGGCCACCGGACAAACGGTCAGCGGCGCAGCGTTCGCACTGGCGGCGCAACGTCACTTTTCCTCCCATAAATCGTCCGGCGTGTCGGGTGCCCAGCAACCTATCAGCAATCCGGTCAGCACCGTCGCCACACGGTATGGCGGGCCGGCGGCAGACATCACCGTTTTGCCGATATTGCCGGTAACCTACCGCATAGTAGCTTAATCACTGTGAACCGGGTAACTCCAGCCCTTTGACAGTTTGCGGTCGGTTCGTAATATTGCACTGCTGACCGGCGGCGTTGGAAACGGGCTGGACACGGCAAAATTGGTAGTTATCGGCCCGATTCTGGGGCATGCGTACCAGTGCCGGGCGTAACATGATCCGGCTCGGCGCCGGCCCGGGCGTTCTCGGCGCCGGACCCGGCGGAAGCCCGGTGCGGGCGCCGTCCCGACGCCGGGTTGACGTCTGCACGCCCCCCGCCCCGCAAACACGGCGACCGCGCCACGCCTAGCGCCGACGGTGGAGTTGAGTCCCCCCGGAAGTGCCGCATCATCAAGGTCCGCGCCTCGCGTTGCTCGGGCGCCACCCGCCGTGAAGTCCGCTACGAACGAAGGTTGACCATGACTGTTCTGGATTCGGTGAATCGCGTGATCAGCTCGCGCATCGGCTACCTGAAGAATGTTCCGGAGATCGATCCGGCAGAAGCCGTCGTCGTCATCACCGGCGGCGCACGCGGCATCGGCGCGGCGACGGCGGAACTGTTCGTCCGCCACGGGGCCGTCGTCTGGATCGGCGACCTCGACGACGACGTGGCCAAGGAAACGGCCGAGTCGATCCCCCGTGCGGTGGCACGCCGCCTGGACGTCACCGATCGCGAGTCCTGGGACCGGCTGATCGACGAGGTGCTCGCCGAGCACGGGCGGATCGACGTGCTGGTCAACAACGCCGGAGTCATGCCGGTGGGCCCGTTCGCCGATGAACCCGAGGCGACCACCGACCTCATGCTCGACGTCAACGTCCGCGGTGTCCTCAACGGCATGCACCGGGTACTGCCGGTGATGGCGGCGGCCGGCCGCGGGCACATCGTCAACATCTCGTCGATGGCCGGGATGATCCCGCTGCCCGGCATGGTGACCTACAACACCAGCAAGTACGCCGCCCTCGGCGCATCGCTGGCCGCCCGCCGCGAGTACGACGGGACGGGTGTCACGGTCTCGGCGATCATGCCCGCCGCGGTGCGCACCGAGCTGTCCTCGGGCGCCGACCTGTCGGTGCTGCCCACCGTCGACCCCCAGGATGTCGCGGCCCAGATCTTGCGGACGCTGAGCACCCGCGCGGCCAAGACCTCCGCACCGACCTGGGTGCTGCACGGCTGGGGACTGGTCGAGTCCTTCGTACCGGAGACGATCGAACGCTTCTTCCGCACTCTCATCGGTCACGACCAGGCGATGGCCCTCGACCCGGTCGGCCGGAAGGACTACCTCGAACGCATCGAGCGCCACGCCGACCAGAACGCCGCGCCGGGGTCATACGCCCGGGCCCAGGCGCAGACCACGGCCGCAGGAGCACAGAGGGAAACCCGGTGAGCACTCGCGAACCCCGCGTCGTCGTCATCGGAGCCGGCGTCGCCGGCATCACCGCTGCCCACGTCCTCACCGGCGCCGGCTTCACCGACGTGACGGTCCTGGAGAAGGGCGCCGACGTGGGCGGGGTCTGGCACTGGAACCACTACCCGGGCCTGACCTGCGACGTACCCTCGCAGATCTACCAGTTCGGGTTCGCCCCCAAGGCCGACTGGTCCAAGCTGTGGGCCGACGGCAGCGAGATCCAGCAGTACCACCGCGACGTGGTGAACGAACTCGGCCTGGACGAACTCATCCGGTGCAACGTCGAGGTCACCTCCGCCGAGTTCGACGACACGACCGGGGAGTGGACGCTGACCACCGCCGACCACGAGACGCTCACCGCCGATTTCGTGCTGTGCGCGACGGGCGTGCTGGAGAACCCGGCCATCCCCGACATCGAGGGGATCGACTCGTTCGAAGGCCCGGTGGTGCACACCGCCCGCTGGGACGACGGGCTGCAGACCGACGGCAAGAAGATCGCCGTCCTGGGTACCGGGTCGACCGGCGTGCAGGTGGTCTCCGCGCTGCAGCCGGGCGCCGAGAAACTCACCCACTTCGTGCGTACCCCTCAGTGGGTGCTCTGGGCTCCCATGACCCTGCCACAGATCCCCGGCACCGCAATGGTGCTCGGCGGTCTGCCGGAGTTGCACAGGGCCGTTTACCAGGGCTTGCTCTGGGGTTCGGGGATACTCGCCGACGTGCTGACCCGGCCCACCTGGCGCCGGAAACTGGTGCAGCGGTACGCACAGCTGTCGCTGCGCGCCCAGGTAAGCGACGCCGGACTCCGCGCGCAGCTCACACCCGACTACCAGCCGCTGTGCAAACGCCCGGTCGTCTCCGGCAGCTACTACCGAGCACTACAGAAGCCGAACGCCGAACTCGTCACCGCGGGCATCGAGAAGGTCACCCCGAACGGGATCGTCACCGCCGACGGCGTCACGCACGAGATAGACGTGATCGTCCTGGCCACCGGCTTCCGCGCCCATGACTACATGCGGCCGATGCAGATCGCCGGCCGGGCGGGGGTCAAACTCGACGATGCCTGGGCCGCCGGACCCCGCGCCTACCGGATGATGGCGATCCCCGGATTCCCGAACCTGTTCACGATCCTGGGCCCGAACTCGCCGACCGCCTCGATCTCGCTGCAGTATTCCGCGGAACTCACCTCGAAATACATCGCGCAGTGGCTCCAACGGTGGCGCAACGGTGACGTGGACCGCATCGAGGTCACCGAGGAGGCCACCGACGACTTCTATGCCGCCGTCGACGAGGCCATGGGTCCGACGGTCTGGAACACCGGCTGCAACTCCTGGTACTTCACCGACTCCGGCAACATCGACCTGTTCCCGTTCGATCGCAAGGCGATGACCCGCATGTTGTCGAAGCCGAATCCGGCGGACTTTCACCTGACCAGGGTCGGCGTGGATTCGGTCGACGGCAAAGCCGAGGCTTAGGCTGGAGGCATAAACGACCTCAGATGGTGCGACACGCCCGCCGCACCCTGCACGCAGATGGGACACCAATGCGCACTTTGACCGACGCCGACTACCTGACGGAACTCGAATCGGCAGCAGAGAACGCACTGAACCAACACCTCGCCAGGACCACCGACTGGTACCCGCACGACTACGTGCCGTGGAACAAGGGCAGCAACTTCGCGGCGACCGGCGGCCAGGAGTGGGATCCAGCGCAATCGCAGCTCAGCGAACTCGCCAAGGCCGCGATGATCACCAACCTGCTGACCGAGGACAACCTGCCGTCGTACAGCCGTGAAGCCATGACCCACCTGTCCCTGGACAGCGCCTGGGGAACGTGGGTGAATCGGTGGACGGCCGAGGAGAACCGTCACGGAATCGTCATGCGCGACTACTTGCTGGCGACTCGCGGGGTGGATCCCGTTGCGCTGGAGCAGGCGCGAATGGAACACATGACCAACGGTTTTGCGCCCACTCCCGAAGAGGAAGAAGCGATCGGCACCCACGTGTTGATGGCGATCGTCTACCCCACGTTCCAGGAGCTGGCCACCCGGGTGAGCCACCGGAACACCGGCAAGGTCTGCAACGATCCGGTGGCGGACAAGCTGCTGCAGCGGGTGTCTGCCGACGAGAACCTGCACATGATCTTCTACCGGCAGCTTTCCGCGGCGGCGTTGGATCTGGCGCCCGATCAAACGCTCCATGCCGTCGCCTCGGTGATCGAGAATTTCCGGATGCCGGGTACCGGAATGCCGAATTTCCGCCGCTACGGCGTCATGATGGCCAAACACGGCATCTACGATCTGCGTCAGCACCTGGAGGATGTCGTGCGGCCCCCGCTGCGTCAGTGGAAGATCTTCGACCGCACCGACTTCACCGCCGCCGGCGAGAAGCGCCGCGAGGAGTTGGCGGCGCACCTGGAGAAGATGGAAGCCCAGGCGGCGCGATTCGAAGAACAACGCGACCGGTTGCTGGCCCGCGAAGCGTCCCGTGGTGTCAGCCCGGAGCTGGTGGCGGCGAAGTAGCGTCGTACCCGCTGCCGCCCACGACGCGGCCCCGGCAGACTGAGACGCCGCCCACACCGAACTAATACTGCACCGACTGGTCGGTATAGTTCTCGGTATGGCGTCGACCAGGACGAGGGGGACCGCCGATGGGCCGCACCGCGGGACGCAACTCCGAGGACACCAGGAAATCGCTGCTCGCCGCGGCCGCGCGCGTGCTGCGCGCAAAGAGCACCTCGGCGACGCTGGACGACATCGCCCGCGAGGCCGGCGTCTCCAAGGGTGGGCTGATGTACCACTTCGCCACCAAGGACGAACTGTTCCTCGCCTTGTCCCAGGCCCTCATCGATGAGTTCCACGCATGCGTCGACGCCGAGACCGACCCCGAGGACACCGCGCCCGGCGCCTACACCCGCGCCTACATCCGAGCGATGCTCACCCCGCACACCGACGACGCCGCGCTGGAGGACGTGATGCTGCTCGGCCAACTCCTCACCGTGCCCGCCGTCGCCGTCATCGCGCGCGCCGACGCCGACGCACTGGAAGCCCGGCTGCGCAACGACGGCCTCCACGACCAGGTGCGCCTGCTGGTCGTCGCCGCCGCGGACGGCGCGAACATCGCCCCCACCTGGGGTGGACGCTTTCGGCCGACCGCCGAACTCGACGTGCTCAGACAACACCTGCTGGACCTGACCCGCCGGCCCCACCCGCAACACCGATAGCGCCCGGCTTCCCGCCCCTCCAGGCGCAGCCCTTCGGATCGTCGCACTTCCCGCCCGGCCGACGAAGCACGGCCGGTTCTGCCCACGCCCCCGACAATCGAGGAAGCCTCCGACGCATGAACACGTCGCCGATCATGAGCCAGCCCACGCGGTTCGCCGTTCTGTGGCAGTTCGTCCGCCCCAAGGCCGGCATTCTCGTCTTCGCCATGCTCCTCGGAGTTCTGGTGTCCGCGGGCGAGCTGGCGAGCCCCCTGGCCACCCGATGGATTCTGGACTCCCTCGGCCACACCGGAGGTTCCCTGGTGGTGCCGGTGGCCCTTCTGATCGGTCTACTTGTGGTCAGCGCACTGGCCGGATGGTGGCAGGCGGTCATCCTGGGCAGCCTGGCCGAGAACATCGTCTACGAGGCTCGCGCCACCATGATCACCCGGTACCTGCGCGCCCGAGTGCTGCCCCTGCTCAGTCGCTCGCCGGGCGAGTGGGTCACCCGCGTCACCTCCGACTCCGTCCTGCTGCGCGAGGCGGCGTCCTCCAGCGTGATCGGCATCATCAATGACTCGGTCGCGCTCATCGGAGCTCTTGCGCTCATGTTCTTCCTCGATCCGGTTCTCACCGGCGTCACCATCGGTGTGGCCGCCGTCGTCGGCACCGGCGTCGCGCTGCTGATGCCCGCCATCTCCGGCATGCAGGAAGATGCCCAAGCCGCGCTCTCCGATCTCGGCGGCGAGCTCGACGGCACGGTCCGCGCGATCAAGACGGTCAAGGTCGCGACCGCCGAGGAGAACCAGCGCGCAACTCTGCTCGGGCACGCCCGCCGCTCACGCGATCACGGCATCCGCGTCGTTCGCCGTGAGGCACTCGTCTGGGCGGCTACCGGCGCCGGGGTCCAGGCCGCAATCATCACGGTGCTCACACTCGGCGCGTGGCGGGTGTCGCTCGGCGCCATCACCGTGTCCACGCTCGTCGCATTCCTGCTCTACATCTTCGGACTGCTCGGCCCCACATCGGAACTGGCGCACCATCTGACGACGCTGCAGGCGGGCATGGCCGCCGCCGGCCGCATCCGCGAGGTCGAGGCATTGGACACCGAGCGGTACCCGGGGGCGGGCCAGCCCGGCACCAGGCCGGAGCCGGACCAGCACGACGCACCCCCGGCGATCGCGATCGAGTCCGTCACCGCCTCTTACCTTCCCGGCGACGTGCCCGCAGTTTCCGAGCTGTCGCTGGTCTTCCCGAGCCGGGGCCACACGGCAATCGTCGGGCCCTCCGGCGCCGGGAAAACTACGGTCATGTCGCTGATTCTGTGCTTCCTGGAACCCAGCACCGGGTGCCTTCGCCTGCTGGGGGCACGCTACGACGAGCTCGGGCCCACGGCGGTTCGCGAGCACATCACCTACGTCGAGCAGGAGGCACCGCTGCTGCCGGGCACGCTTCGCCACAACCTCGGATTCGCCAACCCGGAGGTGGACGAGGCCGACATGAGGCAGGTCGCCGGCGAACTGCTGCTCGACGATCTCATCGACCGCCTTCCCCAGGGCCTCGACACCGAGATCCGGGACGCCACGATCTCCGGCGGACAGCGCCAGCGGATCGCCATCGCCCGCGCTCTGCTCGCCCGGCCCCGCATCCTCCTTCTCGACGAGGCGACAGCCCAGGTCGACGGCATCTCCGAGAGCGCCATTCACGACGCGATCCGGAAACAGGCCGCACGCGGAACCGTCATCACCATCGCGCACCGGCTTTCCACTGTCGTAGATGCCGACAACATCGTTGTCATGGACGGCGGACGGGTCACCGCGCAAGGCACCCATGACCAGCTCCTGGCGACCAGCCCGCTCTACCGGAGGCTGGTCACGACGTTCACGCTGAGCTCGCAGCGGACGACCGCCGAAGACACATCGGCACTGCTCCACAGCAGTGACGGAGGGGTTTGAACCCCCGGAGACTGCTAAACCTCTCTCCCCGTCAAGGCGGCACATCCGGTCCGGTCTCGGGCGGTGGCGGCGGTCAGCATGTGCAGTACCGGACGATTTGCACCGCACGTCAAGGCATGGTCACCAAGCGCGGATCGTTCTGAGGCTGATTTTCATCGCCGTGGAGAAGTGGTCCGCATATCGCTGCGGGGTCGATTCCAGATCTTCACGAATTCGGCGGTTGTACTTGGTCATGTACTGCGCCAGTCGCTGGGGATCGTCTGAGGCGGAGGATAGTTCGGCGGTACCGTCGACGGTGAGGACACCGTTGCCGGCGGTCCCGTCTCCGTCGAGATGAAATGACACCCTGGGATTTTCGGTGATGTTTCGCACTTTTCCCGATCGGGGCTCGCTGATCACAAACACGTCGGTTCCGTCAAAATGGAACCACACGTAGGAACTCTGCGGCTGGCCATCGCGGCGCACGGTCGTGATCCATCCGAAATCCGTGGCGTCGAGCCGGGTCGCTGATGACGGATCAATCATGCTCAGCTCCTTGTCAATTGCTTTGGGGTTCAGCGGCGACCGCCGCCCTCTGGGCGAGGACGGCGGCCGGCGCCGAGGCGAAGGCTATGCGGCCGGGATGCTTCCGTGCGGATCGATGATGAACTTGTTCGACGAGCCTTGTTCGAAGGTTTCATAGGCGGCCGGCGCGTCATCGAGACTGATGACCTTGGTATTGAGCATCGCACTCAAGTAGGGCATGCGGTCCCAGAGGATCGCCATCATCAACTCGCGGTGGTAGTGCATGATCGGCGCCTGCCCGGCCGAGATCCGAGGCGATTTGATCCACGCCTTCCCGAAATCGAGTGGGAAGACGCCCTGCTGTTCCGCCTTCGTCGGCGCGATAGGGTCGGGGCCGTAGACGCCGATGACGCCAGTTGCGCCGCCAGCGCGCGTAGCGTCGATGACCTGGTTGATGGCACCCGCCGGCTGAGGGTCACCTGCCTGTGCGCCGATGCCGTGCGCTTCGGAACCGACATAGTCGACGGCACAATCGACTTCACGCTCACCGAGGATGGCCTCGATCTGGTCTTGCAGTGGGATGTCCTGGTTCAGATCGATCGTCTCACACCCGTTGTTCTTGACCAGCTCGAGCCGTTCCCGGTGGTAGTCACCGACGATGATGCAGGACGCGCCCAACAGGCGTGCGGCCGCAGCTCCACAGCGCCCGACCGGACCGGCCCCGGCGATGTAGACCGTGGAACCGGGTTTGGCTCCTGCCTCCATCAAACCGTGGAAGGCGGTCGGCAGAATGTCCGAAAGCAGGGCAAGGTCGAGGATCTTCGCCATGGCCTGGTCCTTGTCCGGGAAACGCAGGAGGTTGAAGTCGGCGTACGGGACGAACAGGTACTCGGACTGGCCACCATTCCAGTTGCCGAGGTTGAAACCGTAAGCGCCGCAGGCGACATCTGGGTTCACGGTCTCGCATACGTCGGTCCGGCGTGCTTTGCAGTTTCGACAGCGTCCGCAGGCGACGTTGAACGGAACCGAGACCAGATCGCCCTCCTTCAAAAACTCCACATCTGTGCCCACCTCGATGACCTCACCGGTCATCTCATGGCCCATGACCATGCCCTGCGGGACGGGGAAGGATCCTCGGTAGATGTGCAGATCACTGCCACAAATATTGGTGGCGACAATTTTCAGGATCGCGCCGTGCGGGGCCTTCTTCCCGTTCGGCATGACCAGTTTTGGGTAGGCCAGAGACTCCACCCGCATGTCCCGGGGACCGTTGAACACGACCGCGCGATTAGTTTCGGACATGATGTCAACCTCCTGCAGCACAAGCGGAGCGCTGGTGTGACGGTCAGCTCGGCCTTGTGGCGAGCCGCTCTGCCAACATATGCACGGTCGCGCATGGTGTCTATGTCTCTTTGCGCCACGATGGTGCCCATCTGCGCCAAGGGCGGGTGTTCAGCGCGCCAGCTCCACGGCCAAGTAGGGCCCGGTGGCGCTGTCTGGGCACTGCGCCACCTCCGCGGGGGTGCCGGCAACGACGATGTGGCCTCCGGCGGCGCCTGCGCCCGGTCCCAGATCGATGACGTAGTCGGCCTGTGCAACCACTCTCATGTCCAGTTCGGCGGCGACCACGGTATTGCCGGCATCGACGAGCCGGTGCAGGTGTGCGAGGAGCCGGTCGGTGTCGGCGGGGTGCAGTCCGGCGGTGGGTTCGTCCAGTAGATAGAGGGCGTCGCTGCGGTGCGCGCGTTGCAGTTCGCCGGCGAGCTTGACGCGTTGCGCCTCGCCGCCGGACAGCTCTGTAGCGGGTTGTCCGAGTCTCAGATAGCCGAGCCCGACGTCGCAGAGGGCGTCCAGCGCTCGAAGAATGTCGACTTCACCGTCGAAGAACTCTCGGGCCGCCGACGTGCTGAGCTCCAGCACCTCGGCGATGTTGCGTCCGCGCCATCGGATCGCGAGAGTGTCTGCGTTGTAACGTGTTCCGTGACAGTCCGGGCATGGGCTGTAGACGCTGGGCAGGAACAGCAGCTCTACCATCACCCACCCTTCGCCTTCGCAGGTCGGGCAGCGCCCGCCGGCCACATTGAAGGAGAACCGCCCTGGTTTGTACCCGTGAGCTTGCGCCTCCGGAGTCTGGGAAAACCGTCGACGGATGTCGTCAAACACCCCGGTGTAGGTGGCGACATTGGATCGTGGGGTGCGCCCGATTGGCTTCTGATCGATGCACACGACTCTGCGTATGCCGTGGGTGTCACCGACGACCTCACCCGATGCAGCGGGCGCGGCCTCGGCGAGCAGGTCGTCGTCACCCGAGTCGTCAAAGCGTACCGGGCGGCCCAGACGATCTCCGACGATCTCGGCGAGCGCGTGCGCGACGAGGCTTGACTTCCCGGATCCGGACACCCCGGTGACCGCGGTCAGGCAGCGCAACGGGATCGCCACCGAGATGTCGTGCAGGTTGTTGCGCCGCACTCCCGCAAGTTCCAACCAATCGTCGCGATCCCGTGGTGTGCGTGCAATCCTCTGTGTGTCCTCGCCGAACAGGTAACGTTGCGTGACAGATTCAGCAACGTCGGCCAGACCTGGTGGCGGTCCGCTGTAGAGGATCTGACCACCGTCCATGCCCGCGCCCGGTCCGATGTCGACAAGCCAGTCGGCTGCGGCGATGACATCGAGCGAATGCTCCACCACGAAGACGCTGTTGCCACTGCGTTTGAGTCCCTGCAAGATGCCGCGTAGCGCCTCTCGGTCACGAGGGTGCAGACCAGCCGACGGCTCATCGAGCACGTACACGACTCCGAACAGCCGAGACGACAGCTGCGTCGCGAGCCGGACGCGCTGCAATTCTCCCCCCGATAGCGTTGGCGTGCTGCGAGCCAAGGACAGGTACCCCAGTCCAAGGTCGATGAGCGGCTGTAGTCGTTCCTGTAGATCCGATACCAATCGCTGTGCCGCGGCCCGCTTTTCGGGTGACATGTTCGGTGTTTGCCGAACATCCGGGGCCGCGGTGTGCGCGGCCCCGCCGGCAGCGACCCGCGCCTCGACCGCCAACGTCCGTGCTCGCACGTCGAGCGCCTCGCCGGAAACGTCGGGCGCCCATTGCGGGCTTAGCACCGTGGCGCAGAGTGCAGCGAGTTGATCCAGCGTGAGCCGCGACAGTGCGGCAATGTCGAGTCCCTCGAATGTCACCGAGAGTGCCTCGGGTTTGAGTCGCTTTCCGTGGCAGGCCGGGCACGGTCCGCTTCCGACGAACTGGGAGACGCGCTTTTTGACGCCGGCACTCTTGGTAGTGGCGAACGTATCCAGGACGTATCGTCGTGCACCGATGAAGGTGCCTTGGTAGCTGGGTTCCCAGTCGTCCTCGATGGCATGGCGGGTTTGCGCCGGGGTGAGGCCGGCGTACACCGGCACCGTGGGACGGTCCTCGGTGAACAGGATCCAGTCGCGATCTTTGCGCGGCAGCTTCGCCCAGGGGACGTCGACGTCGTAGCCGAGCGAGACCAGGATGTCGCGCAGGTTCTGGCCGTACCAGGCGGGCGGCCACGAGGCGATGGCGCGCTCCCGGATCGTCAGCGTCGGGTCCGGCACCATGAGCGCCTCGGTGACCTCGTACACGCGGCCCATGCCGTGACAGGTGGGACAGGCACCCTGAGGTGTGTTGGGGGAGAAGTCTTCTGCGTAGAGCATCGGCTGATCGGATGGATAGTTGCCCGCGCGCGAATACAGCATCCGGATCAGGCTCGACAGCGTGGTCACGCTACCGACCGACGAACGTGTGCTGGCACTGCCGCGCTGCTGCCGTAGCGCAACAGCCGGAGGCATCCCTTCGATCGAATCGACATCCGGAATACCCGCCTGATCGATCAGGCGGCGCGCATACGGCGCAACCGATTCCAGATACCGACGCTGCGACTCCGCGAACAGGGTGCCGAAAGCCAAAGAGGACTTTCCCGAACCCGACACGCCAGTGAACGCAACGAGGGCATCGCGCGGCACCTCCACGTCCACGTTCTGCAGATTATGCTCACGGGCACCGCGCACCCGCACTCTGTCGTGAAGGTCCGTCACCCCACGTCCTCCTGTTCCTACTGAACTGACGCTACCTTCGGGTGCCCGCGTCCTGCTGTCCGTGCGTGCCGGACCTATGACTTTCTGCGCCACCGGGGCTGTGAACCATGTGGACTCATCGCCCGTTCGCAGAGTCAAGCGTTATTCAGACCGGTCTGTCCGTGTCCGAAGGTCCGTGACGCCCTGGCGTGCCAGTTGCCGGTACTCGCCCGGCGTCACACCGGTAACCGACCGGAACGAGCGGTAGAAGTGGGCGTCGCTGACGAACCCCACCTCCCTGGCGATCGATTCGACCGAGAGGTCAGCCTGGTTCGCCAACATCCGTTGGGCCGCGTCGACCCGTAGCGTGCGCAAATGCGACATCACGGTGTGCCCGGTCCCCTCGAACAGTCGATGCAGTGTGCGGCGGGATATGTGGCAGCCGACGGCGATGCGGTCTACGTCGAGATCCGCGTCGCTGAGATGCTGCCGGAGGTAGGCCAGTACTCGTTCGCGCTGCAGCAGGATCGGCAGGTCCTGCGGACCTCGGATTCTTGCCGCGTACGCCAACAGGGAACTCGCCAGGCCAGCGGCGTGCGGTGCGAGAAAGCCGGTACCCACGGGGTCCGAGGCCTGTGTGTCGGCAAGGCTCTGAAAGAACGCCGACACCGCCGACAGCGCGCCGTCGACATCGATGGGCACCGCGAACAGATCGGTGCTGGGCCGCAATCCCGCGTCGGCGAATGCGCGCTCGGCGGGTAGATGCACTACGACCTGCTCGTACGGTTCCCGATAGTCCAGCGTGAACGGTTGCCTGCTGTCGTAGATCACCACCTGGCCCGACCGGATCTCCGCGCTGCGTCCGGCTTGCGTGACGATCCCTGTACCGCGGCGCTGGAACAGCACATACAGGTACTCCGGATCGCTCCCGCGGGAAATCAACACGCGGGACCGAGTCACCTTCTCTCCGCTCGCCCGTTTGACCGACAGGTCGAAGCCCCCATAGCTCGCGTAGTCGATCTCGCCGACGAAATCGCGAGAGTAGGGAGTCGGTGAGACGTCGACGTAAGCTTTCCGCCGCGCGGCGCGCCAATAGTCGACGGCGGCGTCCGCATCAACGGCTCTCGTGGACCACGCAGCTGTCTCGGGCCTCGTGGCGGCGTCGTGTCGGGACACTGTGCCTCCTCAACTCTGCACGTCCATTCGAATCTATTCGATAGCGGCGCGGGGAGACTACGTCTGAGGATTTACCCGGGCCGAGTGCGAGCCATGTGTCACTTTGTGACGCATGGGCCGGCATCCAGTCGCAGTCCGGAACCGTGACCAGAGCATCTGCGCTGGCAAGAGCGGTGACGGAGGGATTTGAACCCCCGGACGGGATTAACCGTCTCTCGCTTTCAAGGCGAGTGCATTAGGCCGCTCTGCCACGTCACCGCGGACCAGCGTAGCGGGCCCCCGTCAGGGGATCTGTCCGGCCGGCCGCGGGGCGCGTAGCCCGTTGGCGATCCGGCGGCAGCTCTCGCCGAGTGCCACCCGCTGGGGCCGCGACAGCTCGCGCAGGAAATAGCCCCGGATCGACTGCCCGTAGGTGACCATGGCCCCGGCGAGCGCCTCCCGGCCCCGGTCGGTGATCCCGGCCAGCACCGCCCGGCCGTCCTCGGCGCTGGGGATCCGCGCCACCAGCCCGTGGGTCTCCAGCCGGCGCACCTGCCGGGTGACCCGGCTCGGCAGCACCAGCAGCGAGTCGGCGAGTTCACCCATGCGCAGGGCTCCGGTCGGCGAGCGACCCAGCATGATCAGCAACCGCAGATCACCCAGCGGCAGCTGATGCGCCTCGACCAGTTCCCGGCTCAGTACGGCGTACAACAGCTGCGACGCGTCCAGAAACTGCTCCCAGGTACGCTGCTCGGCCCGGTCCAAGCCGGGGATATCCCCCGTCAAACGTCCGGAAACGGCACCATTCATAGTCCCCCCCCCCAAAAAAAACCAAAACTTCCTCCCCGCCGCTCACTTTACGTCCGTCGCGGCGCATCGTCCGCAACCTGGGCGATCCCGGTGCGGGGTAGCGTCAACCGCCATGCACGCCATCGTGATCGGCCCGCAGGGAGAACTGCTCTGGGACGAGGTGCCCGACGTCACTCCCGCGGCCACGGAGGTGCTGGTCCGGGTGACCGCGGCCGGCGTCAATCGCGCGGATCTGCTCCAGGCCGCCGGGCTCTACCCACCACCGCCGGGAGCGAGCAACACCCTCGGCCTGGAAGTGTCCGGCACCGTCGTCGCGCTGGGTTCCGCGGTGTCCGGCTGGTCGCTGGGCGACCCGGTCTGCGCGCTGCTGGCCGGCGGCGGCTACGCCGAGTACGTGACGGTCCCGGCCGGCCAGCTCGCGCCGATCCCCGACGGCGTGCCCCTGGTCGACGCCGCCGGGTTGCCCGAGGTCGCCGCCACCGTGTGGTCGAATCTGGTGATGACCGCGGGGCTGCACGCCGGTCAGCTGGTCCTGCTGCACGGCGGCGCCAGCGGGGTGGGCAGCCACGCGATCCAGGTCGCCAAGGCGCTCGACGCCGTCGTCGCGGTGACCGCCGGTTCCCCGGAGAAGCTGGCCACCTGCGCCGAGCTCGGAGCCGACATCACCATCAACTACCGCGAGGACGATTTCGTCGCGGTGCTGGCCGAGCGCGGCGGGGCCGATCTGATCCTCGACATCATGGGCGCGGCCTACCTGGACCGCAATATCGACGCCCTGGCCGTCGACGGCCAGCTGATCGTGATCGGCATGCAGGGCGGGGTGAAGGGTGAGCTGAACCTGGGCAAGCTGATCACCAAACGGGCCCGGGTCATCGGCACCAGCCTGCGCGGACGGTCGGCCGACGCCAAGGCCGCCGTCATGGCGTCCGTCGTCGAGCACGTGTGGCCGATGGTCGCCGACGGGCGGGTGCGGACCGTCATCGGCGAGCGGCTGCCGATCACCGAGGCCGGTACCGCGCACGCGCAGCTGGCCTCCGGTGCGGTGACCGGAAAGATCGTCCTGACCGTCTGATCCTCGCCGACTGACCGCCGCTGATCAACCCAGCGAGGCGAGCGCCCGGACCAGCTGGTCAACCTCGGCGGGTGTCGAGTAGTGCGCCAGGCCGACGGTCACCGCGCCGCCGACGTCGTTGACGCCGAACGCGTCGAGCGCCTGGGACGGCGCGTTCGCGATCGCCAGGATGCCGTTGTCGGCAAGCCGCTGCACGACCCGCTCGGCCGGCACGCTGTGCAGCGCGAAGCTGAGCACCGGAATGCGGCCCGCGGGCTCGCCGAGCACCATCACCAGCGGCAGCGAACGAAGCGACATCAGCAGGTAGTCGAGCAGCTGATCGAGGTAGTCGGCGGCCGAGGCCAGCGACTGGGCGAGCCGTTCCCGCCGCGTGCCGGTGGCCGCCTCGTCCAGATTGGCCAGGTACTCGATGCTGGCCACCAGGCCGCCCAGCAGCCCGTACTGGTGCGCGCCCAGTTCCAGGCGGTCCGGTCCGGTCGCGGCCGGGTTCAGCGACACCGGGGCGAAGGTGTCGATCAGCGACGGATCACGGAAGACCAATGCTCCGACCGGTGGGCCGCCCCAGCTGATGGCGTTCAGCGCCAGCACGTCGGCGTCCAGATCGTCGATGTCGACCAGTCGGTACGGCGCAGCGGCGGTGTGGTCGAGCACCACCAGACCGCCGACGGCGTGCATCTGCTTGGTCGCCGGGCCCAACTCCACCAGGGAACCGAGCGTCGCCGAGGCGGTGGGCAGCGCCACTACCCGGGTCGCCGGGGTGATCAGCGTTTCCCACTGCCAGGGCGGCAGTTCGCCGGTCTCGATGTCGATCTCGGCCCACTGCACCTTCGCGCCGTAGCGATCCGCGGCGCGGCACCACGGAGCGATGTTGGCGTCGTCGTCGAGCCGGGTGACCACCGCTTCGTAGCCCAGGCCCAGCCGGGACCGGGAGGCATCGGCGAGCAGGGCGAGCAGCAGTGCCCGGTCGGCGCCCAGCACCACCCCGGCCGGATCGCCGCCAACCAGGTCGGCGACGGCCCACCGGGCAGCATCCAGCAGGGCAGCGCTGCGCCGGGCCAACGGATGCGGTCCGGTGTCGAACGGCATCGAGGTGCGAAACGCGGTCGAGACGGTGGTGGCCACCGCGTCGGGGGTCAACATCGCCTTCGGCGAGTCGAAACGTATCCAGCCGTCGCCCAGCGTCGGGTGCAGACCACGCACCCGGGCGACGTCGAACACCATTGCGACCACCTTTGTGAAAGTCGGGTCCCGGATCCCCGCTCGAGCGAGGCGACCCGGCCCGCAACGCCCGTGCTGCTCGGGCACCACGCGCCGTGGCCCACCGGACGTGAGTCACTGGACAGCCATACTAGTGCAGTGAGTTTTTGGTACGGGCTGTTGGCGGCAACCGTGGTGATGGTCGTCCCCGGTGCGTTGCTGGGCCGGGCAGGCCGGTTGCCCTGGCCGGCCGCGCTGGCCGCCGGGCCGGCACTGACCTACGGCGTCGTCGCCCTGGCAATCATGCCGTTCGGAGCCCTGGGTGTGCCCTGGAACGCCGGAACGGCGCTGGTCGCACTGCTCGTCGCCACCGCGGTCGTCGCGGGTTTGCCGGTGGTCTGGTCGCGGCTGCGCGGCAACGCCGGAAATGGCACCGTGGCCGGTCCCGGCGACGGGATCCGGACCCGGCCCGCGCTGCTGGTCGCCGGCGGCGTAATGCTGGGTGCGGCCGTCGTCGCGTGGGCCGCACACCGCGGTTTGGTGAACTGGCAGTCGATTCCCAGCACCTGGGATTCGGTGTGGCACGCCAACACCATCCGGTGGATTCTGGACACCGGCGACGCGTCCTCGCTGCACATGGGCGAGCTGCGCAACACCGACACCCACGCCGAGCTGTACTACCCGTCGGTCTTCCACGCGCTGGCCGCGGTGCTGGCCCAGCTGACCGGGGCGGCGCCGACCACGGCCTACACACTCAGTGCGCTGGCGGCCGCAGTGTGGCTGTTCCCGGCCAGCGCGGCGGTGCTCACCTGGACGCTGATGCGTGCCCGTGGCGAGCGGCGCCCCGACGGCGGCGCGAACCAGTGGCCGGCCGCCGCGGCCGCCGCGACGGCCGCGGTGGTCTCGGCGTCGTTCACCGCGCTGCCCTACGTCGAGTTCAACGTCGCGGCGGTGCCGAACCTGGTCGCCTACGGCGTCGCCGTACCCACCACCGTGCTGGTCATGTCCTGCCTGGCCCACCGCGGCCGGATCCCGCTGGCGGTGCTCGCCGTCGTCGGCCTGTTCTCCCTGCACCTGACCGGCGGGGTGGTCATGGTGACGTTCCTGGTGGCCTGGTGGTGCATCGACGCCCTGTGGCATCCAGTGCGCGGGCGGCTGGCCGACCTGGGCACTCTGAGCGCCGTCGGTGCCCCCGCCCTGGTGATCATGCTCCCGCAGTTCCTCGGTGTGCTCGACCAGGCCGAGATCATCGCCGGGCACGCGTTCGTCACCGGTGTCGGCAAGAAACAGGCGCTGTTCAACGCCGTGTTCCAGCACACCCGCCATCTCAACGACTGGCCGATCCAGAACATGCTGATCGCGTGCGCGGCGCTGGGCGCGGCGGTGCTGCTGGTCCGGCGGGTGTGGTGGCCGCTGGCGGTCTGGCTGCTGCTGGTGGCTGCCACCGTGCATTCCTCCGCGCCGTTCGGCGGCCCGATCGGCGCCCTCATCCGGCCCTACGCCGACCTGTTCTACAGCGATCCGCGCCGCTTGTCGGCGGTGGTGACCATGCTGCTGGCGTCCTGGGCGGGGATCGGGCTGTACGTCCTCGTCGTCCTGGCGGTGGCCGGTGCGCGGCTGGCGGTCCGGCGATGGTCGCTGCGCGACCCGGGCCGCCGGTTCTGGATCGGCACGGCGGCGGCGCTGCTGGTGGTGTCCTCGCTGGGACTGGCCTGGCACTACTTCCCGCGCAACAGCCTGCTTATGGGCCGCAAATACGACTCGATCATGGTCAACCAGAAGGATCTCGACGCCTGGGAGTACCTGGCCGGGCTGCCCGGCGCCCGGGACTCGATGATCGCCAACGCCAACGTGGACGGCAGCGCCTGGATGTACGCGGTGGCCGGGCTGCACCCGCTGTGGACCCACTACGACTTCCCGGTGCAGCAGGGCCCGGGTCTCAACCGGTTCATCATCTGGGCCTATGCCGACGACGATCACAATCCGTGGGTGCCGATGGCGGTGGCCAACCTCGGCATCCGTTATCTGATGGTCAGCGACACGGTGGTGCAACAGTTCCACATGCCCGACGGACTAGTGTCGTTGGACACCTCCCGGTCGTGGGAGCGCATCTACAACAACGGTCACGCCCGGATCTACCAGTGGCGCGGAGGAGCACCCCCATCGTGAGCAGCAACGACGACATCGAGGTCATCGGCAGTCCGGACGCGCGCCTGCTGGCGGCGGCCGTCGACGACGACGAAACGTCGGTCACCGACCTGGTGGCGCAGCCGGCCAAGGTGATGCGGATCGGCACCATGATCAAGCAGCTGCTCGAAGAGGTGAAGGCCGCGCCGCTCGACGACGCCAGCCGAACCCGGTTGCGCGAGATCCACCGCACCTCCATCGCCGAGCTGCAGGACGGCCTGGCTCCGGAGCTGCGCGAGGAACTCGACCGGCTGGCGCTTCCGTTCGGCGAAGATGCGGTGCCCTCGGACGCCGAACTGCGGATCGCCCAGGCCCAGTTGGTCGGCTGGCTGGAAGGGCTGTTCCACGGCATCCAGACCGCGCTGTTCGCCCAGCAGATGGCCGCGCGCGCCCAGCTCGAACAGATGCGCCAGGGCTCCCTGCCGCCCGGCATCACCGGTCAGCAGAACCCCGGACCGTCGGGTCCCGGTCAGCCCGGCACCGGACAGTACCTGTAGGACCACCGTGGCCGAACCGAGCATCGAGGCCCGCGACGCCTGGGTCGAATTCCCCATCTTCGACGCCAAGTCACGGTCGCTGAAGAAAGCCTTCCTGGGCAAGGCGGGCGGCGCGATCGGGCGCAACGACTCCAACGTCGTGGTGGTCGAAGCGCTGCGGGACATCACGCTGGACCTGAAGATGGGCGACCGGGTGGGTCTGGTCGGGCACAACGGTGCCGGCAAGTCCACGCTGCTGCGGCTGCTGTCGGGCATCTACGAACCCACCCGCGGGGTGACCCGGGTGACCGGCCGGGTGGCCCCGGTGTTCGACCTCGGCGTCGGGATGGACCCGGAGATCTCCGGGTTCGAGAACATCATCATCCGCGGCCTGTTCCTCGGCCAGACCCGCAAGCAGATGCTGGCCAAGGTCGACGAGATCGCCGAGTTCACCGAACTGGGCGAATACCTGTCCATGCCGCTGCGCACCTATTCCACCGGTATGCGGGTCCGGCTGGCGATGGGCGTGGTGACCAGCATCGACCCGGAGATCCTGCTGCTCGACGAGGGCATCGGCGCCGTCGACGCGGAGTTCCTGAAGAAGGCCCGCGGGCGGCTGCAGAGCCTGGTGGAGCGGTCCGGGATCCTGGTGTTCGCCAGCCATTCCAACGAGTTCCTGGCCCGGCTGTGCACCTCGGCGAAGTGGATCGACCACGGCGCCATCCGGTTGACCGGCGGGATCGAGGAGGTGGTCGGGGCCTACGAGGGTCCCGACGCGGCCCGGCACGTCCGTGAGGTGCTCGCCGAAGGCTCCGACTCATGAGCCAGACCGTGTACGCGGTGGTGGTCACGCATCGCCGGCCGGAGCAGTTGGCGGCGTCCCTGGCGGTGCTCTCGGCGCAGGACCGCCCGGTCGACCACCTGATCGTCGTCGACAACGACGCCGCCAACGACCCCGACGGCCAGGTGCGGGCGCTGGTGGAATCCCGGCCGGTGCCGGCCACCTATCTGGGTTCGCGCCACAATCTCGGCGGTGCCGGCGGCTTCGCCCTGGGCATGCTGCACGCGCTGGCCGCCGGCGCCGACTGGATCTGGTGCGCCGACGACGACGGCCGTCCGGAGGGTCCCGGGGTGCTCGGCGCCCTGCTGGATTGCGCGCGGGCCCACGGTCTGGCCGAGGTGTCGCCGATGGTCTGCAATATCGACGACCCCGATCTGCTGGCGTTCCCGCTGCGCCGCGGGCTGGTGTGGCGGCGGCGGGTCAGTGAACTGCAGTCCGACGACGCGGGGCCTGCCGAACGGCCCGACCTGCTGCCCGGGATCGCGTCGCTGTTCAACGGCGCGCTGTTCGCCGCCGCGACCCTCGATGCCGTCGGGGTACCGGACCTGCGGCTGTTCGTCCGCGGCGACGAGGTGGAACTGCACCGGCGGCTGGTCCGCTCGGGGTTGCCCTTCGGCACCTGCCTGACCGCGAAGTACCTGCACCCGTGCGGCACCGAGGAGTTCAAACCGATCCTCGGCGGCCGGATGCACACCCAGTACCCGGACAACCCCACCAAGCGGTTCTTCACCTACCGCAATCGCGGTTACCTGCTGTCCCAGCCCGGGATGCGCAAACTGCTGCCGCAGGAATGGCTGCGGTTCGGCTGGTACTTCCTGGTAACCCGCCGCGACCCGGCCGGACTCACCGAGTGGGTCCGGTTACGCCGCCTCGGCAGGCAGGAACGCTTCGGCGAAGGGATCGATACATGACCGTCATCGACGCGGCGTCGGACTCCCGGACGTTCGCCCGGGCCTGGCGCGACCTGGTCGACGGGTTCGGCAAACACGAGCTGTGGCTGCACCTGGGCTGGCAGGACATCAAACAGCGGTACCGGCGCAGCGTGCTCGGCCCGTTCTGGATCACCATCGCCACCGCCACTACCGCGGTGGCCATGGGTGCCCTGTACTCCCAGCTGTTCCATCTGGAGCTGGCCGAGCACCTGCCCTACGTGACGCTCGGGCTGATCGTCTGGAACCTGATCAACGCCGCCATCCTGGAGGGAGCGGACGTCTTCGTCGCCAACGAGGGCCTGATCAAACAGTTGCCGACACCGTTGAGCGTGCACGTCTACCGGCTGGTGTGGCGGCAGATGATCCTGTTCGGCCACAACATCGTGATCTACGTGGTGATCGCGATGATCTACCCGAAACCGTGGTCGTGGGCGGATCTGGCCGTCATCCCGGCGCTGCTGGTGATCATGCTCAACTGCGTGTGGGTGTCGCTGTGCTTCGGGATCCTGAGCACCCGCTACCGCGATATCGCGCCCCTGCTGGCCTCCCTGGTGCAGTTGCTGTTCTTCATGACGCCGATCATCTGGAACGCCGACACCCTGTCGCGCCAGGGCGCCGACCGGTGGGGCAAGATCATCGAGCTGAACCCGCTGCTGCACTATCTGGACATCGTGCGGGCCCCGCTGCTCGGTGCACCTCAGGAACTGCGGCACTGGTACGTGGTACTGGCCCTGACGGTCATCGGCTGGGCGGTGGCGCTGCTGGCCATGCGGCAGTACCGCGCCCGGGTCTCCTACTGGGTGTAGGACAACAGACGCGAGCAGGGCCCCCGTCGCGCGACGGGGGCCCTGCTTCGTTGCCGGGAGCGCCTACTCGGCGTTCTTGATCTCCGCGTTCAGCTCGGCGTCGACGGCCTCGACGCGGGCCTCGGCAGCGGCCAGCACGTAGTACTCGGCCTCCTCCAGTGCGTAGATGGCGAACTCGATGGCATCCTCGGCGTCGCACTCGGCGTTGTCGGCGCGCCGGTCGGCGTGCTTGGCCTGGTGGGTGGCGTGCCGCTTGCCGGCGTTCTCGCGCAGCGTGTCGAAGTCACCGGAGACCTTCGCCCGCAACTTCTGCCAGCCGGCGGCCACGTCGTCGGCGTCGGCCTTGCCCTCGGCCTGCGCCTCGGCCTTGGCCGCATTCAGCTTGGCCTCGACCTCGGCCTTGCGGGCGGCGACCTTTGCCTTGTCCTTGGCCTCGGTCGCCGCCGCGGAATCCTCCAGCGACTTCGCCTGTGCGCTGAGCTTGGCGAGCTGATCAGAAAGCGCCATACTTTTATTCCTCTTCCGGTTGGTTATCCGTTATCTGGTGCCGGTTTTCCGGTGCTTTCACCGGAAAATCGGCGGTGATGGAAACTCTCCGAATATCCGGTGGACATTCGGCGCCCTTCGTCGATCGAGCGGGTCGGCTATTCGCCGGACAGGCTCTCCGCCAGCGACCGGGCCCCGCCGCGCAGCTGGAATGCCCTGATGACCTGCAGCACGCCGAAGACGATCAGGAAGATGCCGGCGACCTGGGCCAGCGCGACCATCGACAGCCCGGGCCAGGCCAGCATGACCAGACCCGCGAGGACGCCGAGCAGACCCGACAGGATCTGCCAGCCGCGCCCGGGCAGATCCCGGTCGCCGGCCGCGAGCGCGACCTCCGAAATGCCCTGGAAGACAAACCCGATGCCGATCCAGATGCCCAGCAGCCAGACGCCGTATCCCTGGTCGAAGTACCGGAACACCAGCACCGCCAGCACGATCGACAGGGCGCCGCTGATGAACCACAGCACCCGGTTTCCGGCCGAACCGCCCAGAGCGAACGCCGAAACCACCTGGGCCACGCCGGATACCGCCAGATAGATGCCGAACAGCGCGGCCCCGACCTGAGCGAAGTTGCCCGGGTGGATGACCATCAGGACGCCCAGCACAACGGCGATCACGCCCCAGGTCAGCGCGACGCCCCACAGGGCCCGCGCCAGGTCCTTCGTATCCGATATCACCGATTCACCCGCAGACACGTCTGAGTTCCCCCTTGGGATTGGTAGTTACGCCAGCGACAACGGCGGACCGGCGCAGCCCGGAAATCAATGCCCGTGCTTCGCCCCGCCACACTCAATACAGATATCAGATATTCGCGCGCGAATCGACGGTTCCCGTCGGAATGTATTTCGGCACAAGGTAAATGGTTTTCCATTGTGCCAAATAACAATCGCCGATGGCGAATTAATACCGGGTTACACTCCCCCCATGCCCGCCTCGGACAGCCATCAACGCCTCGCCGACCTCGGCGCGATGCTGGAAAACCAGATCGACGAGTTGAGCCGTCAGGTGCTCGCACGCATCCGCTCCGACATCGCGTTCTACCGGGACAACGACGTGATCACCGACGACGACCTGCTGCGGTCGGCGGCAGCAAACTTCCGGTACGTCTTCCGCTCGCTCGCCGACGACGACTTCGACACCAGCCCCTCGGAGGAGCTCGGCAGCGCCCGGGCCCTGGCCGGCGTCCCCCGCTCGGCGGTGATGGACGCCTACCGGATCGCCGCGCACAGCGCGTGGGACCAGATGATGGGCAGACCGCCCGAGAACCGACTGGACCGGGCAACGCTGCTGGCCGCGACGGCCCGGTTCTGGGAGGCCCAGGACCGTTACACCGACGCGATGACCACGGCCTACCACGACACCGCCACCCGCCTGGTGCTGGAGAACGCCGCGGAGGCGGCCGCCCTCACCGAGGCGCTGCTGAAGGGCCAGCCGCTCGGCGACTACAGCGTGTGGGACGTCGCGTCGCTGTTGCAGCTGCCGACCCGGGGACCGTTCGCGGTGATCGCGGCCGCGCCGCCACGAGTGGGCCGCCAGCCGCTGCCCGGAATCGACCCGATGTTGCGCAGTCTGGAAGTGTCGTCGGCCTGGCGCCTGCAGGCCGACCTGCTCATCGGCATCGTGGCGCTGCCGTCGGCGACCCTGCTCGAGCAGGTGGTGCAGCTGCTGGAGCGGGCCACCTCGACCAACGTCGGGGTGAGCCCGCTGTTCTACCGGTTGCCCGACACCGCGACCTACCTGCGCTACGCCCGGGTCGCGATGGCCGCGCCGACCGGATCGGGCGCTCGAGTGTGCGTCTTCCAGGATTCGCTGCTGGCAGTGGCCGCGGTGAGCTCACCGGAGGTGAACCGGAAGATCACCGAAGTCACCCTGGGTTCGTTCCGCACCCTGCCGGTCGAGGAACGCCGCACCCTGCAGGAGACGTTCTCCGCCTGGGCGGACAACGCCGGATCGATCCCGGCCACGGCCGCCGCGCTGTTCTGCCACCCCAATACCGTGCGGAATCGATTGCACCGCATCGAGGAGCACACCGGCCGCTCCCTGACCTCGCCGCGCGACCTCGCCGAACTGTGCCTGGCCTTCGAGACCGCCGCGCACCTGCCCGAGGACCCCGCCGACGGTGACACCGGAACGGACCCGGCTTGATCGACCCGGGCGGGCTCGCGGGACCGCTGCGCTGCTGATCCTGGGCGTGGGCCTGACGGCCGCCGGGCAGCTGCTGCCGGCGCGCACCCGCAGCGGCACCCGGCTGGTCGCCGCCCTAGCCGGCATGCGGGCCCAACTGGCGCAGCTGGAGCCGGCCCGCGTCGAGGCGAACGCGCAGCCGGTGCTGTTCGGGCGCGGGCTTCCCTACGCGCACAGCCTGGGTGAGCTTCGAATGTGGCTGCACCGCTGGGACGGCGGCCCGCAGTCCACCGATTGGTACCGCCCGGCGGGCAACCGTCCGCTCGCCGCCGGACTGCCCGTGCTCGCCGCTCTGCTCGACGGCATCGCCGCCGACAACTGATCAGCCCAGCCGGGCCAGGCCCGCGTCCAGCGCGGCCTGCGCGCCGCGCCAGGTTTCCTCGACGATCGTCGCCACCGGCAGGATCTCGGCGATCCGGGCCGACACCTGTCCGCAGTTGCCGACGCTGGCGCCGAAATCGCCCTCGAAGTACAGCTCGGTGATCCGGCCCAGCAGCGGCGGTGCCTCGGTAGCGCCGGCCAGCTCGGCCGCCATCCCGCGGTGCAGTACCCGCATGGTCGGGTTGCCGGGCAGCGAGATCAGCCGAGTGCCGTCGTCGGTGGCGGCCAGCACCGCGTCCTTGTAGTTGCCGTGCACCCGGGACTCGACGCTGCTGAGCATCCGGGTGCCCATCTGCACACCCTCGGCGCCGAGCACCACCGCCGCTGCGGCCGACCGCCCATCGCAGATGCCGCCCGCGGCGATCAGCGGGATGTCGAACCGTTCGGCCACCGCCGGCAGCAGCACCATGGTGGAGGCGCCGTGGCGGCTCTTGAACCCGCCGCCCTCGACGCCCTCGACCACCAGCGCGTCGACCCCTGCCGCGACCGCCTTCTCCGCGGCCCGCACCGAGCCGACGACATGCACGACGACCATGCCGGCGTCGTGCAGCCGGTCGGTGAACACCGCGGGGTCCCCGGCCGAGCTGAACACGTATCGCACACCCGCCCCGGCCAGGATGTCGACAATCGACGGGTCGTTCTTCCAGCCCTGGATCATCAGGTTCGCCGCCACCGGGCGGTCGGTCAACTCGCGCACCCGCAGCAGGTCGGCGCGGCCCCCGGGGCTGATCGTCTCGATGACGCCGAGCCCACCGGCCGCCGACACCGCGGCGGCCAACTCCGCCCGCGCGATGTAGGTCATCGGCGCCTGGACCACGGGATATTCGACCCCGAGCAGCTCCTGGATCCGGTTGGGCACCGGGATCAGCCCGGGACGGAGCCCGCGTCGGGCTCCGGGCCGAACGCGAACCGCCGACCGCTGACCGTCGTCGGGCGGATCCGCACGTAGCGCAACTTGACCGTCGCCAGCCACGGGTACAGGCCGGCGCGGTCGGCCTCCTCGATTTCCTCGCTGCCGTAGAGCACTTCGGCCTTGCCGCGCACGATCACACTCCACCCGGTGGCGACGCCGTGGTCGTCGGCCTCGAACACCACCTGCGGGCTGGTGCTGGCGCCGAACAGCTTCGTGCCCTCGGCGGTGCGGAACAGCAGGGTGCGGTTCTGCACGACGAAGTTGACCGGGAAGATTTCTGGCTGCCCGGCGACGACGGCGACGAACCGGCCCAGTGCGGCGCCGGCCAGCAGGTCCCAACTCTCGTCGTCGGACAGTACGGTGATCGGCTGCTCATCGGGATTGGTCACGGGTGCCATCTTGGCCTGTGTCGGGGCTCCGCGCCAGGGAACAACGGCCTCGATTGCCGGAACCGGCTCCGCGGCAGTGCCATCAGCGCCTTCCGCGCGCAGCCGGGCCAGCTCGGCGGCCAGGTTCTCCCGGGCGGTTTCCTCCCAGCGCCGCCGGCCGGTCACGGTGAAAAACAGTGACCGGGCGGCCAGCAGCGTTTCGATCACCACCGCCCGGCCGGTGCGGAACACCAGATCGGGAATGTGCAAATACTCGGCGCGGATAGCGGCCGAGTTGGCCCGGTACCGTTCCGGGTCCACCGCCAGTGACGACAGGTCGGCGTCGGAGAGCACGGCACCGTTGCGGTCCTCGGGGCCCGGGTCGTGGCGCACGGTCATCCGGATCAGCCGGGCCACCTCGGCGACCAGCGCCGGCGGCAGCCCGAGGGCGGCCAGTTCCGTCTCGGCCTTGACCGCGGACTGTTCCTCGTCGTCGGGGGCGCCGTTGTAGACCGCGTCGTGATACCAGGCGGCCAGCCGCACCGCGTCGGGGTCCTCGGCGTCCTCCGCGAGCTCGTCGACGCGGGCCAGAACTTCCTGCAGGTGCTGCACCGAGTGATACCGCCGAGAGGGGCCCGACCAGGCCGCCACCAGCTCGCGACCGGTCGCCAGCACCACGTCCCCGGTCGCCCCCAGCCGCGCCAGCAGCTCGCGCCATGCCTGCTCGAGATCCACCACGGCTCCATCCTGCCCCAACCGCGCCGTACCATACCGCCGATGCCCCACGAACCCGCCGCCTCGCAGAGCCCGCCGCCCGACCGGCTGACGCTGGGCACCCAGGTGTTCCGGTTCGTGGTCACCGGCGGGTTGTCGGCGATCGTCGACTTCGGGCTGTACGTGCTGCTATACAAGGCGGCCGGCGTGCAGCCGGATCTGGCCAAATCCATCAGCTTCATCGCCGGCACCACCACCGCCTACCTGCTCAACCGCCGCTGGACGTTCCAGGCGCCGCCCAGCACTGCCCGGCTGATCGCGGTCTGGGTGCTGTACCTGACCACGTTCGCCGTCCAGGTGGGCCTCAACCACCTGTGTCTGCGGCTGCTCGGCGATTCCATGCTCGGGGTGGCGACGGCCTTCGTCATCGCCCAGGGCACGGCCACCGTGATCAACTTCGTGGTCCAGCGTGCGGTCATCTTCCGCCTGCACTGAATTGAGGATCACCGGAGGAATGCGGCCCCGCGGGCGAACTCGGCTAACCTTTGCTGTGTTATGTCTAGCCAGCTTCCTCTGACCCGCCGCGCGCTGACCGGGTTCGGCCGCACCGCCCCGTCGGTGGCCAACGTGTTGTCCACCCCCGACGTCGAGGTGATCGCCGAGGCGGTCCGCCGGGTCGCCGACGCCGACTCCGCCAGCCCCGCACACCTGCGCCGCGGCATTCTCGGCCGCGGCCTGGGCCGGTCCTACGGTGACCAGGCCTGCAACGGCGGCGGCATCGTCGTCGATATGACGGCGCTGAACCAGATCCACTCGATCGACGCGCAGAACGCCATCGCCGATGTGGACGCCGGCGTCAGCCTCGATCAGCTGATGAAGGCTGCGCTGCCGTTCGGGCTGTGGGTCCCGGTGCTGCCGGGCACCCGGCAGGTCACCGTGGGCGGCGCGATCGCCTCCGATATCCACGGCAAGAACCACCACAGCGCCGGCAGCTTCGGCAACCACGTGCTGTCGCTGGATTTGCTGATGGCCGACGCCGAGGTGCACACGCTCACCCCGGACGGCCCCGATGCCGAGTTGTTCTGGGCGACGGTGGCTGGCAACGGGCTGACCGGCATCGTGGTCCGCGCGCGCATCGCGATGACCCGGACCGAGACGGCCTACTTCGTCGCCGACGGCATCGCCACCGCGGACCTCGACGAGACCATCGCGGTGCACCAGGACGGCAGCGAGGACCGCTACACCTACTCCAGCGCCTGGTTCGACCTGATCAGCGGCCCGCCGAAGCTGGGCCGCGCGGCCGTCAGCCGGGGCAACCTGGCCCGGCTCGACCAGCTGCCGCCCAAGCTGGCCAAGGACCCGCTGAAGTTCACCGCGCCGCAGCTGCCGGCGATCCCGAACCTGTTCCCGATCAACTTCATGAACAAGGCGTCGTTGGCGCTGATCGGCGAGACGTTCTACCGGATGAGCGGGAACTACTCGAACAAGGTCGTCAACCTGACCCAGTTCTACCACATGCTCGACATCACTACCGGGTGGCAATATGCCTACGGCCCAAAGGGTTTCGCACAACACCAGTTCCTGGTTCCGCCGGACGCCCTGGAGGAGTTCAAGTCGATCATCCGGTGGATGCAGACCCAGCGCCAGTACTCCGCGCTCAACGTGTTCAAGCTGTTCGGCCCGGGCAACCGCGCCCCGCTGAGCTTCCCGATGAAGGGCTGGAACGTCGCCCTGGACTTCCCGAACAAGCCGGGTGTCAACGAGTTCCTCAACGAACTCGACAACCGGGCAATGGAATTCGGCGGCCGGGTGTACACCGCCAAGGACTCCCGGGTCAGCGCCGAGCGGTTCCACCAGATGTATCCGCGCATCGGCGAGTGGATTGCGCTGCGGCGCAAGGCCGATCCGAACGGCGTGTTCGCCTCCGATATGGCGCGCCGGCTCGAACTGCTCTGACGATCCCCCGACGCGACGCCAGCCGACCACCAGGAACGCCCGACCCCCGAAGGACAGACCTTGATCGACGCCACCGGTAATCCCCAGACCATCCTGCTGCTCGGCGGCACCTCCGAGATCGGGCTGGCCATCGTGGCGCGCTACCTGCGCAATGCGCGCGCCCGGGTGATCCTCGCCGACCTGCCGGGCGCCCCCAAGCGCGACGCCGCGATCGCCGCGATGACCGCCGCCGGCGCCAAGGATGTCCGCTACCTGGACTTCGACGCCCTGGACACCGCCTCGCACCCGGGCGTCATCGACGCCGCGTGGGCCGACGGTGACGTCGATGTGGCGATCGTCGCGTTCGGAGTGCTCGGCGACGCCGAGGAACTGTGGCAGAACCAGGCCAAGGCGGTGGCGGCCGTCGGCATCAACTACACCGCCGCGGTGTCGGTCGGTGTGCTGATCGGGCAGAAGATGAAGGCCCAGGGCTTCGGGCAGATCATCGCGATGAGTTCGGTGGCCGGGGAGCGGGTCCGCCGGTCCAACTTCGTCTACGGCTCCACCAAGGCCGGGCTGGACGGCTTCTACCTCGGGCTGGGCGAGGCCCTGGCCCCCGACGGCGTCCGCGTGCTGGTGATCCGGCCGGGACAGGTGCGCACCAGCACCACCCTGGAGCACTGGGCCGCCACC
The DNA here is from genome assembly GCF_010731615.1 of Mycolicibacterium insubricum. NCBI lineage: Bacteria > Bacillati > Actinomycetota > Actinomycetes > Mycobacteriales > Mycobacteriaceae > Mycobacterium > Mycolicibacterium insubricum. The sequence continues at coordinate 444,573 of NZ_AP022618.1, forward strand.
GGCGCGAAGGAAGCGCCGTTCACCGTCGACGCCGACGAGGTCGCCGAGCTGGCGGTGACCTCCGCCCGGGCCGGCAAGACGCTGGTGTGGGCGCCCGGACAGGTGCGCTACCTGATGTCGGTGCTGCGCCATATCCCGCGGCCCGTCTTCCGCAAGCTGCCCCTCTAGAGATGGTGACCGCGACCGCCGGGGCCGGGGTGGACCCGTCGGCTGCCCGCAGGCCCGCGGTGGCCACCGGGCTGGCCGCCGCCGGTGCAATGGCGGCCGCCGCCGGCATCGCCGTCGTCGTCTCGGTGGTCGCGCTGGCCGCGATCGGCCGGGTGGAATGGCCGGCGTACCCGTCGTCGAACCAGCTGCACGCACTGATCACCGTCGCCCAGTTCGGTTGTCTGGCAGCGCTGGTCGGGGCGGGCTGGTGGTACCGCCGCGGTAGCCACCGGGCGGCCTGGTGCACGGCGGTGACCGCGGTGTCGGCGTTCTCGGTGGGCACCCTCGGCATGGCGCTGGGCGCGACCAATCTGTACCTGTTCGGGGTGTCGGTGGATCAGCAGTTCCGCACCGAGTACCTCACCCGGCTCACCGACAGCCCGACGCTGCGCGATATGACCTACACCGGGCTGCCGCCGTTTTATCCCCCGGGCTGGTTCTGGCTGGGCGGCCGGGCGGCGGCGCTGACGTCCACCCCCGGCTGGGAGATGTACAAGCCGTGGGCGATCACCTCGATCACCATGGCGGTCGCGGTCGCGTTCGCGCTGTGGGCTCGGCTCATCCGCTTCGAATACGCCCTGGTGGTCACCGCGGCGACGGCGGCGGTCACCCTGGCCTATGCCTCCACCGAGCCCTACAGCGCGATCATCACCGTGCTGCTGCCGCCGGTACTCGTGCTGACCTGGTCGAGCCTGAGGACGACGGCGCCCGGCGGCCGGGCCGGGATCGTCGGCGCCGGGATCTTCCTCGGCGTCACCGCCACCTTCTACACGCTGCTGTTCGGGCTGGCGGCGCTGACCGTGACGGTGATGGCCGTGGTGCTGGCCGTCGCCCGGCGCAGCATCGGCCCGCTGCGGCGGCTGGCGGTGATCGCGGTGATCGCCGCGCCGCTGGCCGCGATCGGCTGGGGGCCGTTTCTGCTGCGCGCGGCGCATTCGCCCATGTCGGACACCGGCAGCGCCCAGCACTATCTGCCCGCCGACGGCGCCATCCTGAACTTCCCGATGCTGCAGTTCACCCTGCTCGGCGCGCTGTGCTTGCTGGGCACCGGCTGGCTGATCCTGCGGATCGGCACCTCGGTGCGGGCCCAGGCGCTGGCGATCGGGGTGTCCTGCATCTACCTGTGGTCGCTGCTGTCAATGCTGACCACACTGGCCGGCACCACCCTGCTGTCCTTCCGGCTGCAACCCACGCTGACCGTCCTGCTGGCCGCCGCCGGCGCCTTCGGCTTCATCGAACTGGCCACCGCGATCGCGACCCGGTGGAGCCGGCGGCTGCTGCCGGTGGCGGCGGTGATCGGCTTCGTCGGCGCGATGGCGTTCTCCCAGGACATCTCCGAGGTGCTGCGCCCCGACCTGGCGGTGGCCTACAGCGACACCGACGGCGCCGGGCAGCGCGCCGACCGCCGCCCGCCGGGTGCCGAGCGCTACTTCGCCGAGATCGACGCCGCGATCACCGCGGCCACCGGAGTGCCGCGCGACGAGACCGTCGTGCTGACCGCCGACTACGGCTTCCTGGCGTTCTACCCGTACTTCGGTTTCCAGGGTCTGACCTCGCACTACGCCAACCCGCTGGCCGAGTTCGACAAGCGCGCGGCGGCCATCAAGGGCTGGTCGGAACTCAAAGCCGGCCCGCACACCACCCTGTCCGACGCCTTCGTCGCCGAGCTCGACAAGCTGCCCTGGGCGCCGCCGACGGTGTTCCTGCTGCGCCGCGGCAACACCGGCACCTACACCCTGCGGCTGGCCGAGGACGTCTACCCCAACCAGCCCAACGTGCGCCGCTACACCGTCGAACTGGATTCCGCCCTGTTCGCCGGGCCGCATTTCGCCGTCAAGGACATCGGCCCGTTCGTGCTGGCCATCCGGACGGCTCAATGACCAGCGAATTACCATCTACCTCCGTGGCCACCACTCCCAGGAATGACTACCGCACCGCGCGGATCATCGCGGTGGTCGCCGGACTGCTCGGCACCCTGCTGGCGCTGGCCACCCCGCTACTGCCGGTCAACCAGACCACCGCGACGCTGAACTGGCCCCAGCACGGCGAATTGAACTCCGTCACCGCCCCGCTGATCTCCTATGTCCCCACCGAGCTGGACATCACCGTGCCGTGCGAGCTGGCCGCCGGGCTGACCGGCAACCGCACGGTGCTGCTGTCCACGGTGCCCAAGCAGGCCGCCAAGGCCGTCGACCGCGGTCTGCTCATCCAGCGCAACAACGACAACCTCTCGGTCATCGTGCGCAACACGCCCGTCGTCGCCGCGAAGATGGCGGCGGTGCTGTCGCCGTCGTGCCGGGAGCTGACCTTCTCCGCCCGCACAGACGCGGTCACCGCCGAGTTCGTCGGGCTGACCGAGGTGGACTCGATCGACCCGTCCGGCGCCGACCCGGCCAAGCCCCTGCGCGGCCAGCTGCCCGGCGGCTACGACTTCCGGCCGCAGATCATCGGGGTGTACACAGACCTCGACGGGCCGGCCCCGGCCGGCCTGAGCTTCTCCGCGCAGGTCGACACCCGCTACAGCAGCGCCCCGACCACGCTCAAGCTCATCGCGATGATCCTCGGCCTGCTGTGCACGGCGGTGGCCCTGGGCGCCCTGCATGTGCTGGACACCGCCGACGGGGTGCGGCACCGGCGATTCCTGCCGGGGCGCTGGTGGTCGATCACCGGGCTGGACGCGCTGGTGACCGCGGTGCTGGTGTGGTGGCATTTCGTCGGCGCCAACACCTCCGACGACGGCTACATCCTGACCATGTCCCGGGTCTCCGAGCACGCCGGATACATGGCCAACTACTACCGCTGGTTCGGCACCCCGGAGGCCCCGTTCGGCTGGTACTACGACCTGCTGACCATGTGGGCGCACGTGACCACCGCCAGCGTCTGGATGCGGCTACCGACCCTGCTGATGGCACTGGCCTGCTGGTGGGTGATCAGTCGCGAGGTGATCCCGCGCCTGGGCCGGGCCGTCAAGGTGTCCACGGCCGCCCACTGGACCGCGGCGGGCATGTTCCTGGCGTTCTGGCTGCCGCTGAACAACGGCCTGCGGCCCGAGCCGATCATCGCCGTCGGGATCCTGCTCACCTGGTGCTCGGTGGAACGCGCCGTGGCCACCAGCCGGTTGCTGCCGGTCGCGGCCGCCCTGATCATCGGTGCGCTGACCCTGTTCTCCGGTCCCACCGGCATCGCCTCGATCGGCGCGCTGATGGTGGCGATCGGCCCGCTGCGCACCATCCTGCACCGGCGCTCGGCCCGGTTCGGGCTGGCGCCGCTGCTGGCGCCGCTGGCCGCGGCGGCGACGGTCACCGCGATCCTGATCTTCCGGGACCAGACGCTGATCGGCGAACTGCAGGCCAGTTCCTTCAAGTCGCTGGTCGGGCCCAGCCTGAGCTGGTTCGACGAGCACACCCGCTACGAGCGGCTGTTTATGGCCACCCCGGACGGGTCGATCGCCCGCCGGTTCGCGGTGCTGGCACTGCTGGCGTCCCTCGGCGTGACCGTCGCCATGATGCTGCGCAAGAACCACATCCCGGGCACCGCGGCCGGCCCGGCGCGGCGCATCGTCGGCATCACCGTCATCTCGTTCCTGGCGCTGATGCTCACCCCCACCAAGTGGACGCACCACTTCGGCGTGTTCGCCGGGCTGGCCGGGTCGATCGGTGCGCTGGCCGCCGTCGCGGTGACCGCGCACGTGATGACCTCACGGCGCAACCGGACCACCTTCGGGGCGATGGTGCTGTTCGTGCTGGCGCTGTCGTTCGCCAGCGTCAACGGCTGGTGGTACGTGTCGAACTTCGGGGTGCCGTGGGCCAACGAGTTCCCGGCCTGGCACTTCGGGTTCACCACCATCCTGCTGGGCTTCTCCCTGCTGGCCCTGCTGCTGGCGGCCTACTTCAACTTTTCCGCCCGCGCCGACAAACCGTGGCGGCCGACCCGCGCCGGCAAACTGCTGCACTCGCCGTTGGCGATCGCGGCCTGGGCGATGGTGCTGTTCGAGGTGTTCTCGCTGACGCTGGCCATGGTCAACCAGTACCCGGCCTGGTCGGTGGGCCGGTCCAATCTGGCCGCGCTGACGGGGCAGACCTGCGGGCTGGCCACCGACGTGATGGTCGAGCAGGATCCCAACGAGGGACTGCTGGCACCGGTCAACGGGCCGACAGGAACCGCGCTGGGCGCCACCACCGCCATCGGCTTCACCCCCAACGGGATCCCGTCGGACATGTCGCCGGACGCCGTCGTCGGCCAGCCCGGCATCGGCCTGCAGAACGACACCGACGCCAACCCGGTCACCGGCAGCGAGCCGTCGACCGGCGGCGGCACCACCGTGACCACCGGCGTCAACGGGTCGCGCGCCCAACTGCCCTACCGGCTGGATCCGCAGCGGGTGCCGGTGCTGGGCTCCTGGTCCTCGGGGGCTCAGCAACCGTCGACGCTGCGCTCGAGCTGGTACCGGCTCGGCGCCCGTGACGCCGACCACCCGCTGCTGGTGGTCTCCGCGGCCGGCCGGTTCGGGCCCGGCGAGGTGGTGGTGGAGTGGGCCGGCGACGACGGCAACCCGGCCGGCCGGCTGGGCTTCGCCGACGTCGGCGCGGCGCCGGCCTGGCGCAATCTGCGCGCACCGATGGCCGCGATCCCCGCCTCGGCCACCCAGATCCGGCTGGTCGCCAAGGACAACGACCTGGCGCCGCAGCACTGGATCGCGGTCACCCCGCCGCGAGTGCCGTCGCTGGAGACCTTGCAGGAGGTCGTCGGCTCGAACGATCCGGTGATGCTGGACTGGCTGGTGGGCCTGGCGTTCCCGTGCCAGCGGCCGTTCGGGCACCAGAACGGCGTCATCGAGGTGCCCAAGTGGCGGATCCTGCCCGACCGGTTCGGCGCCGAGGCCAACTCTCCGGTGATGGACTACCTCGGCGGCGGGCCGCTGGGCCTGACCGAGCTGCTGTTCCAAGCGGTCACCGTGCCGACCTACCTGCGCGACGACTGGTTCCGGGACTGGGGTTCGCTGCAACGCCTGGAGCAGTACTACCCGAGCGCCCAGCCGGCGGAGCTGGAGCTGGGCACCGCGGTGCGCAGCGGCTGGTGGACCCCGGGCCCGCTGCGCAAGTCCTGAACCCCGGGCGGTTCGGCGAGGCTCGGCGGAGTGGACGCGAGCTCAGCGAGTGGCCGCGGAGCCGAGGGGAAGCCGGGACCGCCCCATCAAACCGGGCAATTCCGTCCGGCGAGGGGACAGTTACTGCACGAACGCTCTATGGCGTCCGCTTCGGGTCGAGCCGTCCCGGCCTTTTGTGTTCCTGGTTGGCCACTCGTGCACCAATTGGCCGCTCGCAGCCGATTCGCCCGGGTCACCGATGGGTATCAACTGAAGCGCCGCGCCGCACGCGTCGTCGGTGCGCCCAGGCCCGTCGAATAGCATGAGCCCTCGTGCCCGACCACCGACTTCCGCGTTCCGCCCGGGCGGGCGCAGCCAAGACTGCCCGGCTTGACGGCGGTAGTTCCCCGAGGAACCAGCCGGGCGCCGTCCGAACCGCCCGGCTGATCGCCCTGCTCGCCGGGTTCGCCGGTGTACTGCTGTGCGCGCTGGCCCCGCTGCTGCCGGTCAAGCAGACCACCGCCACCATTCTGTGGCCGCAGACGCCCGATGTCGTCGGCAACATCACCGCCCCCCTGGTCTCCGGCGCACCGTTGTCGCTGGACGCCACCATCCCGTGCACGGCCGTCGCGACCCTGCCCGCCGCCGGCGGCCTGGTGCTGTCCACCAACCCGCCGGGCGGCATCGACGCCGGCCGCAACGGCCTGTTCATCCGGGCCACCGCCACCGACGTGTCGGTCGCCATCCGGGACACCGTCGCCGCGGTCGCGCCGCGCGCCCAGGTCAACAGCGGCGCCTGCACCGCCATCCACGTGTGGGCCGACCTCGGCGGCGTCGGTGCGGACTTCGTCGGCATCCCGGGCGCCACCGGCACCCTGCCCATGGACAAGAAGCCGCAGGTCACCGGGATTTTCACCGAGCTGAAGGTGCCGCCGCAGCCCGGCCTGAGCGCCCGCGTCGACGTCGACACCCGGTTCATCACCCACCCCACCGTGCTCAAACTCGCGGTGCTGGTGGCCGGAGTGCTGTGCGTGCTGCTGTCCATCGCCGCGCTGGCGTTCATCGACGCCGCCACCACCCGGCGCATCCCGCGTGCCTGGAGCCGATTGTGGCGGGTCGGCCCGTGGCACGCTCTGGCCGATATCGGCGTGATCGGCACCCTCGTGCTGTGGCACCTGATCGGCCCGATCTCCGCCGACGACGGCTACAACACCACCATCGCCCGGATCTCCGGCGAGGCGGGCTACACCGCGAACTACTACCGCTACTTCGGTGCCACCGAAGCGCCGTTCGACTGGTACCAGTCACTGCTGGCGGAGCTCACCCACGTCAGCACCACCGGGGTGTGGCTGCGGCTGCCCGCCACCCTCGCCGGCATCGCCACCTGGCTGATCCTGAGCCGGTTCGCCTTCGCCCGCCTCGGCGCCCGGCTGGCCGGCAACCGGATCGCCGTACTGACCGGGGCCGCGGTGTTCCTGGCGGCCTGGCTGCCGTTCAACAACGGTCTGCGCCCCGAGCCGCTGATCGCCTTCGGCACGCTGGCGATCTGGGCCCTGGTCGAATACGCCATCGGCACCCGCCGGCTGGCGCCGGCCGCGCTAGCGGTCATCGTCGCGGTGTTCAGCATGACCACCGCACCCCAGGGCCTGGTGGCACTGGCGCCGCTGCTGGTCGGCGCCCGCAAACTGTTCGCCGTCGCGAAGTCCCGGCGCGCCGAGGCGGGACTGTGGCCGCAGCTAGCGCCGCTGGCCGGCGCCCTGTCGCTGATCTTCGTGCTGATCTTCCGGGACCAGACGCTGGCCACCGTCGCCGAATCGGCCCGCATCAAGTACGTCATCGGGCCCACCATCGCCTGGTACCAAGACTTCCTGCGCTACTACTTCCTGACCGTCGAGGAGAGCGTCGACGGGTCGATGACCCGACGCTTCGCGGTGCTGGTGATGATGCTGTGCCTGTTCGGCACGCTGACCGTGCTGCTGCGCCGCGGCGGAGTGCCCGGCGGCGCCAGCGGCCCGATCTGGCGGCTGATCGGCTCCACCGCCATCGGCCTGCTGCTGCTCACGTTCACCCCCACCAAGTGGGCCGTGCAGTTCGGTGTGTTCGCCGGCCTCGCCGGGGCGCTCGGCGCGGTGACCGCGTTCGCGTTCGCCCGCGTCGGCCTGCACTCGCGCCGCAACCTGGCGCTGTATGTCACCGCGCTGCTGTTCGTGCTGGCCTGGGCGACGTCGGGGATCAACGGCTGGTTCTACACCGGCAACTACGGCGTCCCCTGGTTCGACAAGCAGCCGGTGCTCGCCGGGCACCCGGTCACCACCATGCTCCTGGTCGCCGCCATCGCCACCGGCCTGCTGGCCGGCTGGCTGCACTTCCGCATCGACTACGCCGGGCACACCGAGGTGGCCAACACCCGTCGTAACCGGGTGCTGGCCTCGACGCCGCTGCTGGTGGTGTCGCTGCTGATGGTGATCCTGGAAGTCGGGTCGATGGCCAAGGCGTATGCCCAGCGCGACCCGGTGTACACCACCGCCGGCGCCAACATCGCCGCCGTGCGTTCCGGGGATGCCTGCGGCATGGCCGACGCGGTGCTGGTCGAATCCGACGTGAACGCCGGCATGCTCACACCGGTGCCGGGCCAGCGCTTCGGAAAGTACGGCCCGCTGGGCGGGGAGAACCCCGTCGGCTTCACTCCCAACGGGGTCAACGACACCCTGGAGCCGGCCGAACCCGTCGTCGGCAACCCGGGAACCGTCAACTCCGCCGGTCCACCGGACAAGCCCAACGTGGGTGTGGCCTACGCCGCCGGCACCGGCGGCGGGTACGGGCCCGTCGGCGTCAACGGCTCCAATGTGTTCCTGCCGTTCGGGCTGGATCCCGCCCGCACCCCGGTGATGGGCAGCTACGGCGAGAACTCCGCGCACGCGACGGCCACCTCGGCCTGGTACCAGCTGCCCCCGCGCACCCCGGACCGGCCGCTGGTCACCCTGGCCGCCGCCGGGTCCATCTGGTCCTTCGACGAAGAGGGCGCCTTCAACTACGGCCAGTCGCTGAAGCTGCAGTGGGGTCACGACGACGGCAACGGCCACTTCACCGTGCTGCGCCCGCTGGTGCACCCCGGCAACGTCTCCGGCCCCGACCTGGTCGAGCCGATCGACGTCATCCCGCAGAAGGCGTGGCGCAACCTGCGCTTCCCGCTGGCCTGGGCGCCGCCGGAGGCCAACGTCGCCCGGATCGTGGCCGACGACCCGAACCTGTCGGAGGACCAGTGGTTCGCCTTCACCCCACCGCGGGTGCCGATCCTGCAGACCGCGAGTGAGTTCCTCGGCGCCTCGACGCCGGTGCTGATGGACATCGCGACCGCCGCCAACTTCCCCTGCCAGCGGCCGTTCGCCGAGCACCTCGGGATCGCCGAACTCCCCGAATACCGGATCCTGCCGAACTTCAAGCAGATCGTGGTGTCGAGCAACCAGTGGCAGTCCGCGCAGGCCGGCGGGCCGTTCCTGTTCATCCAGGCGCTGCTGAGCACGGCCACCGTCCCGACCTACCTGCGCGATGACTGGTATCGCGACTGGGGGTCCATCGAGCGCTATATCCGCGTCGTGCCCGCGTCTGCGGCGCCCGATGCCGTCATCGACACCGGCGTCCAGCGCGTCTTCGGCTGGTACCGCCCCGGACCGATCAGGGCACTGCCATGACCACGACCATCCCGTCCCCGCCCGCCCCGGCGGCCGCCCCCGAACCGGTGCCGGCGCTCCCGCGCGACGTCACCGTGGCCCGCTGGACGGCGCTGATCGCCGGGCTGATCGGGTTCGTGCTGTCGGTGTCGATCCCCTTGCTGCCGGTGGTGCAGACCACCGCGACGCTGAACTGGCCGCAGAGCGGCACCTACGGCAACGTCACCGCGCCGCTGATCTCCCAGGCGCCGGTGACGCTGACGGCGTCCATCCCGTGCTCGGTGATCGGTGAGCTGCCGCCGTCGGGCGGTCTGGTGCTGGGCACCGCGCCCGCCAAGGGCAAGCAGGCCACCCTCAACGCGCTGATGGTGACGGCGACGGCCACCGACGTGAACATCACCGACCGCAACGTCCCGGTGGCCAGCGTGCCGCGGCGGACGGTGCTCGGCAGCGCCGACAAGCCCGGCTGCTCCCGCATCGACATCACCTCGTCGGAGGCCGGGACATTCGCCGAGTTCGTCGGACTGACCGATCCCAAGAACGGCGGCCCGCTGCGCACCGGTTACCCGGACCCGAACCTGCGCCCAGCGATCGTCGGGGTGTTCACCGACCTGACCGGCCCGGCCGCCGACGGCATGAGCTTCTCGGCGACCATCGACACCCGGTTCTCCACCACCCCGACCACGCTGAAGCTGGTCGCGATCATTCTGGCGGTGCTGGCCACCAGCATCGCGATCCTCGCGCTGTGGCGCCTCGACCGGCTCGACGGCCGGGGCATGCGGCGGCTGATCCCGGGCCGCTGGCGCACCTTCACCCTGGTCGACGCCGTGGTGATCACCGGGTTCGTGATCTGGTACATCGCCGGGGCGAACTCCAGCGACGACGGCTACATCCTGGGCATGGCGCGGGTCGCCGACCACGCCGGCTACATGTCGAATTACTTCCGCTGGTTCGGCAGCCCGGAGGACCCGTTCGGCTGGTACTACAACCTGCTGGCGCTGATGACTCACGTCAGCGACGCCAGCCTGTGGATCCGGCTGCCGGATCTGGTGTGTTCACTGGTCTGCTGGCTGCTGCTGTCGCGTGAGGTGCTGCCCCGGCTCGGTCCCGCGGTGCATCAGTCGCGGCCCGCGCTGTGGGCGGCGGGGATGGTGCTGCTGGCGGCCTGGATGCCATTCAACAACGGCCTGCGCCCGGAAGGCCAGATCGCCACCGGCGCGCTGATCACCTACGTGCTGATCGAGCGGGCCATCGGCTCGGGCCGGCTGACCCCGGCCGCGCTGGCGATCGTCACCGCGGCGTTCACCCTGGGCATCCAGCCGACCGGGTTGATCGCCGTCGCCGCGCTGGTCGCCGGTGGCCGCCCCATCCTGCGGATCCTGGCCCGTCGGCGACGGGTGGTCGGCACCTGGCCGCTGCTGGCGCCGTTGCTGGCCGCGGGCACGGTGGTGCTGGCGGTGGTGTTCGCCGACCAGACGCTGGCCACCGTGCTGGAGGCCACCCGGATCCGCACCGCGATCGGACCGAGCCAGGAGTGGTACACCGAGAACCTGCGCTACTACTACCTGATCCTGCAGACCGTCGACGGGTCGATATCGCGGCGGTTCGGGTTCTTCATCACCGCGCTGTCGCTGTTCACCACGATGTTTTTGATGCTGCGCCGCGGTCGGGTGCCCGGGGTGGCGCGCGGGCCGGTGTGGCGGCTGATCGGCATCATCTTCGCCACCATCTTCTTCCTGATGTTCACCCCCACCAAATGGGTGCACCACTTCGGGCTGTTCGCCGCCGTCGGCGCGGCGATGGCCGCGGTGGCCACCGTGCTGGTGTCGCGGGTGGTGCTGCGCTCGGCGCGCAACCGGATGACGTTCCTGGCGGCGCTGCTGTTCGTTATGGCGCTGACCTGGGCGTCCACCAACGGCTGGTGGTACGTCTCCACCTACGGGGTGCCGTTCAACAACGACGTGCCGGCCGTCGGCGGCATCACCATCTCCACGATGTTCTTCGCCGCGTTCGCGGTCACGGCGATCTACGCGTTCTACCTGCACTTCGCGCCGCCGGGGGCCGGTGACGGGCGACTGCCCCGGGCGCTGACCGCCGCGCCGATCCCACTGGCGGCGGGCTTCATGGTGCTGACGTTCATCGCCTCGATGCTGATCGGGGCGGTCCGCCAGTACCCGACGTACTCGAATGCCTGGGCCAACCTGCGGGAGCTCGGCGGCGGCTGCGGCATGGCCGACGACGTCCTGGTCGAACCGGATCCCAACCAGGGTTTCCTGACGCCCGTCGGCGGCCCGTTCGGTGCGCTGGGGCCCCTCGGCGGGGACAAGCCGGTGGGCTTCACACCCAACGGGGTGCCGGACAAGATCGTCGCCGAGTCCATCCGGCTGAACACCCCGAAGCCGGGTACCGACTACGACTGGGATCAACCGGTCAAACTCAAGACCCCCGGTATCAACGGGTCGACGGTGCCGCTGCCCTATGACCTGGACCCGGCGCGGGTTCCGGTGGCCGGTTCCTACCGCGACGGCTCCCAGCAGCCGGCACTGCTGACCTCGGCCTGGTACCAGTTGCCGGCGCCCGACGATGCGCACCCGCTGGTGGTGATCACCGCCGCGGGCACCATTACCGGCGACAGCGTCGCCAAGGGCCGCACCGAGGGTCAGGCCGTGCAGCTGGAGTACGCGCGCACCGGCCCGGACGGCGCCCCGGTTCCGGCGGGCCGGCTGACCCCGTACGACGTCGGCCCCACCCCGTCGTGGCGCAACCTGCGCTACCCGCGTTCGGCCATGCCCGACGATGCGACGTTCGTCCGGGTGGTGGCCGATGACCGGTCGCTGAGCCAGGGCGACTGGGTAGCCGTCACCCCGCCGCGACTGCCCGAGGTCCGGTCGGTCCAGGAGTACATCGGCAAGGACCAGCCGGTGCTGATGGACTGGGCCGTCGGGCTGGTGTTCCCGTGTCAGCGGCCGATGCTGCACGCCAACGGCGTCACCGAGATCCCGAAGTTCCGGATCAGCCCGGACTACTTCGCCAAGTTGCAGTCGACCGACACCTGGCAGGACGGCATGAACGGCGGCTTGCTGGGCATCACCGACCTGCTGCTGCGGGCGCATGTGATGGCGGCCTACCTGTCGCGGGACTGGGGCCAGGACTGGGGTTCGCTGCACCGGTTCGACACCGTGGTAGACGCCACTCCCGCCCAGATCGACCTGGGCACCGCGACGCACAGTGGGTTGTGGAAGGACGGGAAGATCCGGATCAAGCCGTAGCCGCTGCCCGCGACCGCGACCTCAGCCGCGGCGGAGCCGGGCGAGCGCCAGCTCGGCGGCGTTGGCGCCGCACATGCCGTGTGCGCCGGGACCGGGTGGCGTGGCCGCCGAGCAGATGTACATCCCGGGGACGCCGATGGTGTACGGCGACAAGGTGGTTCGCGGGCCGAACACCAGTTGCCGGACATCCTTGGCGCCGGTGTTGATGTCACCGCCGACGTAGTTGGCGTTGTAGACCGACATCTCGGTGGTCGTGCGGACCGCCCGGCCGACGATGCGGTCGGAAAATCCGGGGGCGAACCGTTCGATCTGGGCGACGATCGCCTCGGTGGCATCCCCGGCGTAGCCGTTGGGCACATGCGCGTAGGCGGAGACGGGGTTGATGTCACCCACGCTGCGCTGCGGATCCGCCAGGTACTGCTGGAAGGCCAAGACGAACGGCCGCTGCGGCATACGGCCCCGGTGGATGTCGCGTTCGGTCGCGGCGAGCTCGGCGAAGTCACCGCCGAGATGCACCGTGCCGGCCCGGCGCGCCGCCTCGTTGCTCCACGGCACTTCGCCGTCCACGGCGAAGTCGACCTTGAAGGCCCCCGGGCCGTAGCGGAACCGGCGAAACGCCCGGGCCACCCGCGCGGGCAACCGGTCGCCCAGGATGGCGGCGATCGCGGTTGGTGCCAGGTCGAACATGACGATGTCGGCGGTGGGCAACTGGTCGTACGCGGTCACCCGCACACCCGTCTCGATCCGGCCGCCGAGTTCGGTGAGCCGCGCTGCCAGCGCATCGGTCAGGGCCTGCGAACCACCCGCAGCGACCGGCCACCCGTTGGCGTGGCCGGCGGTGATGATGCCCAGCCCGATCGCCGAGGTCAGGGGGCGGGTCAGCGGCTGGAAGGTATGGGCGGCGACGCCGCCGAACAGGGCCCGGGCCTGCGGCGTGCGGAAGCCACGGGCGAGGACCGCGGCCGGCAGCACCGTCGGGGCACCGAATCTGGCCAGGCCGATCGGGTGGTGCGGGACCCGCAGCAGCGGACCCATGATGTCCTCCGACAGGGTGCCAAACCGTCTGGACGGCCCGCCGAACAGTGCTTCCCAGCGGCGGCCGTCGGCGCCGAGCCCGGCGGCGGTGTCCTGCACCGACCGGTGCAGTGCCCCGGCGCTGCCGTCGTCGAGCGGGTGTACGCAGTCGATCTCGGTCCACCGCCACTGCAGGCCGTGGCGGTCCAGGCCCTGCTCCCTGATGAATCGGGAGCCGGCGGGCATGACGTGGATGGCCGCGCAATGGTCGAAAACCAGGCCCGGCCGGATGCTTTCGCCGGAGCGGACCCCGCCGCCGATCCGGTCGGCCGCCTCCAGCACCGTCACCCCGATGCCGGCCGCGGCCAGGGTGATCGCGGCGGACAGCCCGTTGGGGCCCGCGCCAACCACGACGGCGTCAGGCACCCTGTCCCGCCTGCCCGCCGGTGGCCATCGGCGTGAGGAACTCGGTGTTGGCCCGGCGCCAGGTGACGTTCACCGGGATCGGTCCGTTGGGCAGCCAGGGCTGCTCGGTGACCAGGTCCGCGACGTTCCAGGTGCCCCGTTCGACGACGCCGAGCGCCGCATCGATCACCTTGTACTCCTGGGTCATCCGGTGGACCGGCTGCGATTCGACCCACACGACGACGAGTTCGCCCGGTTGAAACTGCGCCTCGGTCTGGATGGCCCGGATCAGGTCTTCGTCGTGCAGGTGTCCGTCGCCGAAGTTGAACCCGATGATCGTGTTGCAGGCCATCTCGCCCTCTCGCACGGTGCGGCTGTCGATGTCCGGAAGGTCGCGCAGCAGAACCGAATAGAGACCGCGCCCCTGGCTGTGCAGGGCGCGCCACGCCGTCACCTGCTGGGTGAACACCTCGGCGTCCACCGGGTCCCAGCCGAACGCGATGTACTGGTCGACGGTGTTGGGCGCCGACCGGGTGACCCTGTTCAGCTTCTCCTCGGCGCCGGGCGTGAAGGTCCACACCGCCGAAGCCCAGTTACCCGCGTACTGTCGCATGGCGGGCAGGAAGGACACCAGGTCCGGGCGCAGATTCCCGAGTATCGGGAAGAAGCAGAGGCCGATCAGCAGCGCGACGGTCAGCCACGGGGAGGACATGTCGGAGATCCCGTAGCCCTGCCAGGACGGGAATCCGGCGAACAGGAAGACGGTGATGTAGGCGAACAACACGTTCCATTCCAACGGCACGGCCAGCGGGAACGTCGAGATGATGAACAGGTGGAAGCAGACCATCAGGGCGCCGGCCGCATACGTGAGCCATGGCCAGGGGGACAGCAGCAGGGTCAGCGGTGCGACGATCTCCACGACGCTGCCCGGGCCGTGTGCCATGAACGACGCCAGGTGCGACGGTCGTAGGTCGTCGGGGAAGTCCCGGTAGTGGGCCCGTTTGATCCACCTGGCGGGGATCGACGGGCTGTTGCTGACCATCGGCGCGATGACATTGGTGAAGTGCACGCCGAACTTGGAGATACCGGCCCAGATCCACACAGTGCAGATCAGTAGCTTGCCGGCGATGATCATGTCGACGAACGGCAGCGTGGTGAAGAACAGCAATGCGGGCAGGTACTGCTCACCGCGGGCCGCGAGGAAGATCGTCTTGTCCCGCAGCCCGATCAGCACCAGCAGGACCATCGGCGCGATCAGCAGGGCGGGATCGACCAGCCCCGAGGTGTTGTCCGGCAGTGCCATCGACAGCGAATCGCTGTGTACGCCGGGGCAGACCAGCGCCAGCACGACGGCAGCGGTCAGCGCCAGGTAGACGGCGACGTCGAACCAGGTGCGCCGGTCACCGCCGGTGAACGGGACGGCCCGCCACGGACGCAGCCGGATGGTGTGCGGTCTGGCCCAGAATCGGTAGCCACCGGTCATCGGTTTGGTCTTGCCCGCCAGCGGCCCCCACGAGCCGGCGAGGCCGAGCAGTTCCAGCAGCAGGGTCCACAGGATCAGCTTCTGGTACACGATCGGCTGGTCCCACCACTGGGAGACATGCCAGAACGCGGGCAGGTGCGAAGTGGCGGTGGCGATCACCACGCCGCCCAGCGCGTAGAAGACGACGAGTTTCACGATGTAGACGACGTGGATCATCCGCGGAACGCCGAGGCCGGAATCCACCCATTTGGTGGTCATGATGCGCAGCCGCTCGGTCAGTGGGCTGCGCAGAAGGTCCTCGAGGTCGCCCTCGGGAAGGGTGGGTCGGACGAATCCCATGCTCAGCTCCTTTCGGTGGTTCGAGGTCAGGATCGCGCGGCGGCGGGCGCGGCGAGTTTGCGCAGCACGGGTTTGTCGATCTTTCCGATCGCGTTCTTCGGCAGGCTGTCCAGCACCGTGATCTCCACCGGGAGTTTGTATTTCGACAGCAGACCGGCGAGATGCGCGGCGATGCCGTCGGAGGTCGGGGCGGGGTCGGTCAGCGAGACGAACAACACCGGTTCCTCGCCGTAGAGGACGCTGGGGCGTCCGACCACCGCCGCCTCGACGACGCCGGGCAGCTGGTAGGCCGCGTTCTCGATCTCCTTCGGGTAGATGTTCTCGCCGCCGCGGATGATCATGTCCTTGGCCCGGTCGATGAGCACCAGGTAACCGTCCTCGTCGATGAGGCCGATGTCGCCGGTGTGCAGCCACCCGTCGACCAGGGTCCGCGCGGTTTCTTCGGGCCGATTCAGGTAGCCGCGCATCACGTTGGGTCCGGCGATGGTGACCTCCCCCGGGAGGCCCCGGGGTACCTCGTTGCCGTCGGTGTCGACAATGCGGATTTCCTGGCCGGGCAGCGGGATGCCGACGGTGCCGGGCTTGCGCGGGCCGTGCAGCGGATTGCCGGTGCTCGCGCACGACCCTTCGGAGAGCCCGTAGCCTTCGATCAGGCCGAACCCATAACGGTTCTGGAACCGTTCGAGCAGTTCGACGCTGGCGGGCGCGGCGCCGCACACGGCGAACCGGACTGCGCTGGTGTCCGGTTTCACGTCGGCGGGTAGCCCGGCGAGCATGGCGTAGATGGTCGGCACGGCGGAGAAGTAGGTGGCGCGGCTGGCCTCGAGGCGATCGAAGAAGGTTCCGGGGTCGAACCGGCCGGCGATGGTGACGCGGCCCCCGACGATCAGCGGCGACAGCGTGCTGACCACGATGCCGTTGACGTGGAACAGCGGCAGGATCAACAGGCTGTGGTCGGCGGCGGTCAGCTCGAAGCCGTCGATCACCATGGCGCACATGGCTTCGACGTTTCCGTGGTCGAGCATCACGCCCTTGGGCCGGCCGGTGGTGCCGCTGGTGTAGATGAGCAGCGCCAGGTCGTCGCCGGTGACCGGTGCGGCGGGTGCCGTCGGGGCGTCGGTCACGGCGAGGTCGGCCGTCGTGAGCACCGTCGCGTCGTCCTCGAAGTCCGGTGCGCTGTCCACGATCACCACCGCGGCCGCCGCGTCGCGGATCTGGAAGACGGCCTCGGGGCCGGTCAGGGTCGGGCTGATCGGGGTGACGACGGCGCCGAGCCGCCACGCCGCGAACAGCGCGACGACGAACTCGGCCTGGTTGGGCAGCATGACGGCGACGACGTCACCGGCGCGGATCCCGTGTGCACGCAGGACGGCCGCGGCGCGCAGCACGGCGGCGAGAAATGCGGCGTTGTCCAGGCTGGTGCGGTCGTCGGCGACGGCCGGTGCCGCGGGCGCCTCGGCGCCGCGGCGGTCGGGCAGTGTCACAAGGGTCATGGGAAGTACCTAGCGCGGTCGGTTGATGTGGTCGATGCACGAACGGTAGCGGTCTATGAGGTGGGTCACATCGTTGTCGGGCGATGAATTCACTTCCGCGGGTTGTTTCATAGAGACAAACCGGACGGCTTAGGCTGGGTTCGTGGCCACGCCCGCCCCGCCCGGCGACACCGCCGTCGCAGCCGCTCTCGGAGCGATCATGAGTCGGATCAGTGCGCACCAGGACCGGGTCGTCGCCACCGTGGAACGGCGGATCGTCACCGAGATCACGCAGCTTCGCGACGATTCCGGTCTCGGCGACCTGCTCGGCGCGAGCGTGGCCGGCAACGTGGACACCATCTTCCGGGCGCTGCGGCACCAGATCCCCATCCACCGCGTCGAACCGCCGACGGCGGCCCTGGAGTACGCCCGACGGGTGGCCCAGCACGGCATTCCGATGAATGCGCTGATCCGCGCCTACCGGCTCGGCCACGCCCTGGTCCTCGGCGCCATCGCCGAGGAGCTGGAGACCACGGACCTGGAACCACAACTGCGCCTCGCGGTGTTCGAGCAGATCACCGACATCAGCTTCCGGTATGTCGATTGGATCTCTCAGCAGGTGTCGGTGGTCTACGAGCATGAGCGTGACCGCTGGCTGGAGAACCGCAACAGCGCCCGCGAGATCCGGGTCCGCGAGGTGCTGATCTCCGATGACGGTGACACTGACGCAGTCGCGGCGGCGATCGGCTACCCGATGCGTCGGACGAACCTGGCGCTGATGTTGTGGCGCCCCGAGGCCGGGGAGGTCGGCGACGACCTGATCGGCCTGGAGCGCTTCCTCCGCGCTCTCACCGAAGCGCTTTCCGCACAGGGTGACTCACTATTCGTCGGTGCCGACCAGTCCTGCGGCTGGGGTTGGATACCGCTGTCCACCCGGGACGCGCCGGCGGTGGCCGCACGGGTGCGCCGGTTTGTCGGCGAGCATCCCGATGCGCCGGCCGTAGCCCTGGGGTCGGCGCTGCCCGGGCTGGACGGATTCCGCCGCTCGCACCGGCAGGCCCACCGCGCTCGGGGGATGGCGATCGCCATGGGATTGGCCGCGGGCGGGGTGATCTCCGCCGACGATCCCGGGTTCGCCACCGCCGCAATGCTCGGCGAGGATCTGGAGCAGACCCGCGACTGGGTGGCCGAGGTGCTCGGATCGCTGGCCACCGACACGGCGAACGACGCCCGGCTGCGGGAGACCCTGTGGGTGTTCCTGCAGCACGGGTCGAGCTACAAGGGCGCCGCCGCAGAGCTCAGACTGCATTTCAACTCGGTGAAGTACCGGGTCGTCCGCGCGGGACAGCGCCGTGGCCGCCCGATCGCCGACGAGCGGCTCGATGTCGAGTTGGCGTTGCTGGTGTGTCGATGGTTCGGGGGCGCGGTGCTGCAGCCCGGCGGGTGAACGTCCCGGCGCCGGGCGGGTTTACAGCGGGGTGAGGCCGTGCTTGCGGAGGACCTTCTTCTGAGGTTGCTTGTCGCGCAACATCTTCAGCGACTTGCGCAGCAGCAGACGGGTCTCGTGCGGCTCGATGACGCCGTCGATGTAGCCGCGCTCGGCGGCGATCCACGGGGTGGCCATGTTCAGGTTGTAGCCGTCGACGAAGTCCTGGCGGATCTTCTGCACCTCCGGTGCGGTCGGATCCGGGAAGCGCTTGACCAGCAGCTGGGCTGCACCCTCGGCGCCGATCACCGCGATGCGGGCGGTCGGCCAGGCGAAGTTCAGGTCCGCCGAGAGCTGCTTGGAGCCCATCACCGCGTAGCCGCCGCCGTAGGCCTTGCGGATCACGAACGTCACCTTCGGCACATCGGCCTCGACGATGGCGTTGAAGAACCGGCCCCCGCGCTTGATGATGCCCTTCTCCTCCTCGGCGACACCGGGCATCGCACCCGGGGTGTCGACGACGAAGACCAGCGGCAGGTTGAACGAGTCGCAGAATCGGATGAAGCCAGCGGCCTTGTCGGACGCCTCGTTGCCGACCGCACCGGACATGTACATCGGCTGGTTGGCGATCACGCCGACGGTGTTGCCGTCGACCCGGGCGAACGCGGTGATCATCTCGGGGCTGCGCTGGTCGGCGATCTCGAACACGTCGCCATCGTCGAAGATCCGCAGCAGGATCTCCATCATGTCGTAGGCCTGGTTGTCGTTGTCGGGCACCAGGGTGTCGAGTTCCATGTCGTGACTGGTGATTTCGGGTTCCAGGCCCGGGTTGACGACGATCGGGTCGTCGAAGGTGTTGGCCGGCAGGAAGCCGAGGTAGTCGCGCACGTACTGGTAGGCGGCGGCCTCGGACTCGACGACCTTGTGGATGTTGCCGCGCTGCGCCTGCACGTCGGCGCCGCCGAGTTCGTCGAAGGTGACGTCCTCGCCGGTGACGTCCTTGATGACGTCAGGCCCGGTGATGAACATGTAGCCCTGGTCGCGCACGGCCACCACCAGGTCGGTCTGGATCGGCGAGTACACCGCACCGCCGGCGCACTTGCCGAAGATCAGCGAGATCTCCGGGACCAGGCCACGCAGCATCTCGTGCCGGCGGCCCAGCTCGGCGTACCAGGCCAGCGAGGTCACCGCGTCCTGGATGCGGGCGCCGGCCGAGTCGTTGATACCGATGATCGGGCAGCCGACCATGGCCACCCACTCCATCAGCTTGGCCACCTTGCGGCCGAACATCTCGCCGACCGAGCCCTGGAACACCGTCTGGTCGTGGCTGAACACCGCGACCGGGCGGCCGTTGATCCGGCCGTGGCCGGTGACCACGCCGTCGCCATACAGCGCCGTCGGGTCACCGGGGGTCTTGGCCAGCGCGCCGATCTCCAGGAACGTGCCGGGGTCGAGCAGGTCGTAGATCCGCTGCCGGGCACTCGGGATGCCCTTCTTCTCCCGCTTGGCGACGGCCTTCTCCCCGCCCGGCTCGGCGGCCAGCTCCAGCCGCTCGCGCAGGTCGGCGAGTTTGGCGGCGGTGGTGTGCGGGGCTTCGGTCACTGGGACGCCTTCCAATCGTTCTGGATCTGGTCGATCGCCTGGCTCATGTGCGCACCGATCTTGGCGATGAACGGCTCATCGATGGCCTGGATGTGCTCCCCGCCAATATGCACGATCTCCAGATCGGGCACGTAGTCGCCCCAACCGCCGTCGGCCGCGCGGGTGGCGTATGCGGGCTCGAAGGTGATCGCGTCGTCCTGGTAGCGGTCGGCCATGTAGAGGACCATCCGCCCGTCGTACGGCTTGATCTCGACGACGTCGAGCGCCCGGTTGTCCAGGTACGACGTGCGCTGGTGCTCGATGATGCCGCCGGGGATCTGCACCCCGGCGTCGCGCACCGCGTTCAGCACGAACTGCACCTGACCGGCGTCGTCGAGCACCTCGAGTTCCTCGTACGGGATCGCCGGGATCTGCACGTTGAACGTCTTCTCGGCGAACTTGGCGTACCGATCCCAGCGGGCCCGGGTGCCCTCGGTGGAGGTGTCGATCGGCGTGCCGGGCCGGACGCAGTCGATGTTGCCGATGAACGACACCTCGGCGCCGGCCTGCTTGAGGCCGATCGCGCAGGCGTACGCCAGCGCCCCGCCGAGTGACCAGCCGGCCAGGATGAACGGCTTGCCCTTCTTCCCGTCGACCCAGCCGTTGAGCTCCAGCAGCTTCGGCACGTACTGCGCGGCACGCTCCTCGATGGTGCCCTCGACGCGTTCCAGTCCGATCATCGGCGTCCCGGCCGGCAGCCGGTTCAGCAGCGGTTCGTAGACGACCGTCGATCCGCCGGCGGCGTGGAACACGTAGACCGGGACCTGGTCGTCGGATTCGGCGGCCCGGATGGTGCGCACGAACCCGTCGAGCTCACCGGCCTCCAGGTAGTCCCGGACGACGGTGGCCAGCGCCTCGATGTTGGCGGCGCCGGTGACGTCGTCGGCGGTGATGGTGCCCTCGGCGCGCTCGGACAGCCGCGCCGCGAGCTTGCCGGCCGTCTCGGCGTCCACAGCAGGCAGCTCGTTGAAGATGCCGCCCGGGCTCTTGCCGGTGACGATCGCCCAGGTCGCGAACGTCAGCCGCTCGGCGGCGTCGCGCGGCGGGACGTCGGCGTTGAGCGCCGCGGCGACGGCCTCCTGGTTGAGCACCGCAGCGGCAGCCGCAAGATCGGGCTGAGCGGCGGGTCCCGACGGGTCGGTCGGCGGCGCCGGGACGGGCCCCGACGGGTCACTCGGCGGCGCGGGCAGGTCGGTGTGCGGATGGGTGTCCGCCGCGGCGACGGCCTTGCGGCCCAGCTCCTCGGCCTCCGGGCTCGCCTTCGCCGGCTCGGACTCGGCGGCCGGTTCGTTGGCGGCGCCGGATTCCAGCGAAGCCAGCCGCTCCTTCATCTCCGCGGCGGTGGTCGCCCCGCCCAGCAGTTCGGCCTGGGCCTTGGCGACCTCCTCCGCCGAAGCGGTCTGCTGGAACTGGTGCAGCCCGGCCACCTCGTCGCGGTGCTCGATCGCGTAGACGATCAGCTGCTCGACGTCGTTGATGTTGGCGTCGCGGACGGCCTGCAGCTGGATCGGCGGCAGGTCGAAGTCGTACTCGACGCGGTTCTTGATCCGCACGGCCATCAGGGAATCCAGGCCGAGCTCGATCAGCGGCACCTCCAGCGGCAGGTCCTCGGGCTCGTAACCCATGGCGCCGCCGACGATGGCGGCCAGCCGCTGCCCGACGGTCTCGCCGGAATCCGGAGACCACTTGGCGAACCCGGCGGCCAGCCCGGCGCCCGCGGTGAGGTTGTCGTGCAGGATGTCGGCGTCCTCGGCCGCGTCCACCGCGGCACCGGCCAGCGCCATCTCGGCGCCGAGCACACCCGCGCCGCCGGCCCCGGCGGCACCCGCCGCGGCGGCGGTGCCGGTGGCGACGGGCAGCGACTCGGCGGCCACCGCGACACCGGCAGCGGCCACCGGCAGCGCGGCGGCGGCACCGCCGCGGGTCACGACGGCGTCGTACACCAGGGTGAACGACTCGCCGATGCGGGAGTGCACCTGCACGGTCGCCCCGCCCGGGTGCCGGCTCAGGCTGGTCACCAGCCGTGATCCGTCGCCCGGGATGGCGCGCTGCTCGTAGGCGGTCAGCGTGGCGTCCGGGAACACCTGCGCGGCGGCGGCCTTGACCAGCGCCGCCAGGTCGCCGGCCGTCGGCTCACCCTTGGGCAAGTACTCCCAGACGTGCCGGCCGTCGGGCATGGCGACGTGGTTGCCGGGCATCATCACCGACGCGTCGCCGGTGAACCGGGCGGCCAGCCAGTGCGGCTTGCGGCGGAACTTCGTCGGCGGGATGTCGGCGTAGGCGGCGCCGTCGGTGACCGTCGAGGCGGGCGCGAACAGCGTGCGGAAGTCCAGATCGTGGCCGTAGACGAACAGGTTCGCCATCGCGACGGTCATCGAGTCGACCTCGTCGGCCTTGCGGGCCAGGGTCGGGATCAGCTGCGCGTCGGGCAGCCCGGCGGCCATGGTGGTCAGCCCGACCTGCATCAGCGCCACCGGGTTCGGGGCCAGCTCCAGGAAGGTGGTGTAGCCGGACTCCACCGCGTTGCGGATGCCCTGGGTGAAGTAGACGCTGTGCCGCAGCCCCTTCTTCCAGTAGTCCACGTCGTGGATCGGTTCGCCGCCGGGCCGCACGTAGGCGCCCTCGTGCACGGTGGAGAAGTAGCCGGTGGTCAGCGGGTGCGGCTCAATACCCTGCAGCTCGGCCATCAGCTCGCCGAGCAGCGGGTCCATCTGCTGGGTGTGGCTGGCGCCCTTGGTCTGCATCTTGCGGGCGAACTTGCCCTCGGCCTCGCAGCGGGCGATGATCGCGTCGACCTGCTCGGGCGGGCCGCCGATGACGGTCTGGTTCGGTGCGGCATAGACGCACACCTCCAGCCCCGGGAAGTCGGAGAACACCGTCGTGATCTCCTCGGCCGAGTACTCGACCAGCGCCATCAGCCGGATGTACTCGCCGAACAGCATCGCCTCGCCCTCACCCATCAGGTGAGCGCGGGAGCAGATGGTGCGGGTGGCGTCCGCCAGGCTCAGGCCGCCGGCGAAGTAGGCGGCGGCCGCCTCGCCGAGGGACTGCCCGACGACGGCCGCCGGCGCGGCGCCGTGCGCCCGCAGCAGCTCGCCGAGGCCGATTTGCAGGGCGAAGATGACGGTCTGCACGACCTCGATCGGGTACTCAACGGTCTCGTCGGTGTAGTCGATCGAGTCGTCGAGGATGTATTCGACGACGGAGTAGCCGCGCTCGTCCTGGATCAGCGCGTCGACCTTGTTGATCCACTCGGCGAACGTGTCGTTGTTCAGGTAGAGGGCCTTGCCCATCTTGCGGTGCTGGGAGCCGAAGCCGGCGAACACCCAGACCGGGCCTTTGGTCACCGGGCCGTCGGCGGCCAGCACCAGCGGGCTCTGCTTGCCCTCGGCCAGCGCGCGCAGACCCTTGACCGCCTCCTCGTGGTCGTGGGCCAGGATGACCGCGCGGGACCGGCCGTGGTTGCGCCGGCTCAGCGAGCGCCCGATCGACTCCAGCGACGCGGCGCGGCCGGCGGGGCTGTCGATCCAGTCGGCCAGCTCAGCCGCGGCGGCCCGCTTACGCGAGGTGAGGAACGCCGACACGGCCAGCGGCACGATGCGCCGCGGCGGGTCGGCCAGGTCGGCGGCGGCACGGGCGGTCAGCGCCTCGTCCAGCAGGCGGCGGGCCTCGTCGGTCAGGCCCGGCAGCTCGATCTCGGTGGCGTCGCTCTCCTCGCGCGCCATCTCGTCGTCGATGAATTCGCCGTACTCGTCCATCCGGACGCCGCCGGTGAAGTCGGCGTCGGTTTCCGGTGCCGGGGCCTTGGTCGGTTCCGGGGCGGGCGCTTCGGGCTCGACGAGATCCGACGGCAGCACCTCGCGGACCACCAGGTGCGCATTGGCGCCGCCGAAGCCGAACCCGGACACGCCGGCGATCTTGTGGCCGCTGTAGCGGGGCCAGTCGCTGACGGTGTCGACGACGCGGAGGCGTTCCTTCTCGAAGTCGATGTAGGGGTTGGGGCCGGCGTAGTTGATCGACGGCGGGATCTTGTCGCGGGAGATGGCCAGTGCGATCTTGGCGATGGACGCCGCGCCGGCGGCCGACTCCAGATGTCCCACATTGGATTTCACCGCACCCAGCAGCGCGGGCTTGTCGACGTCGCGGCCGCGGCCAATGACCCGGCCCAGGGCATCGGCCTCGATCGGGTCGCCGAGGATGGTGCCGGTGCCGTGCGCCTCGATCAAATCGACGGTGCGCGGGTCGATACCGGCGTCCTTGTAGGCCTTGCGCAGCACCTCGGCCTGGGCGTCGGGGTTGGGGGCCAGCATGCCGTTGGACCGGCCGTCGTGGTTGACCGCGGATCCGGCGATGACGGCCAGGATCTCGTCGCCGTCGCGCCGCGCATCGGCGACGCGCTTGAGCACCACCATGCCGCCGCCCTCGGACCGCGCGTAACCGTCGGCGTCGGAGCTGAACGACTTGATCCGGCCATCCGGCGCCAGCACGCCGCCGACCTCGTCGAAGCCGATGGTGACCAGCGGGGTGACCAGCGCGTTGACGCCGCCAGCCAGCACCACGTCGGCCTCACCGGAACGCAGCGCCCGCACGCCCTCGTGGATGGCGACCAGCGACGACGAGCAGGCGGTGTCGATGGCCATGGACGGGCCGCGGAAGTCGTAGAAGTAGGACACCCGGTTGGCGATGATGGAGCTCGCGGTGCCGGTGATGGCGTACGGGTGGGTGGCGGTCGGGTCGGCCACCGACAGGAACTGGTAGTCGTTGGTCGACGAGCCGACGAACACACCCACCGGGGTGCCGCGCAGCGCCGACGCCGGGATGCGCGCGTGTTCGAGTGCCTCCCAGGTCAATTCGAGCGCCATCCGCTGCTGCGGATCGATGTTGTCGGCCTCCATCTTGGCCAGCGCGAAGAACTCGGCGTCGAAGCCCTTGATGTCGGACAGGTAGCCGCCGCGGGTGCGGGCCCGGGCCACGCGCTCGGCGATTCGGGGCTCGGAGAGGAACTCCTCCCACCGGCCCTCGGGCAGATCGGTGATGGCGTCGCGGCCTTCCAGCAGCGCCGTCCACGTCTCGTCGGGGGTGTTCAGGTCGCCGGGGAAGCGGGTGGCCAGGCCGACGATGGCGATGTCGGCGGTGGCCGGGTCGATGTCGGCCGGCCGGGACCAGTCCTCGGCGTCGAGCTCGGCGGTGTCGACTTCCGGTTCGCCCTCGACGATCACCGTAGCCAGCGCCTCGATGGTGGGGTGGCGGAAGGCGACGGTCGCGGTCAGCGTCACCCCGGTCAGGTCCTCGATGTCGCTGGCCATCGCGACGGCGTCGCGCGAGGACAACCCGAGCTCCACCATCGGGGTGGACTCGCTGACGGTGTCGGCCTGCTGGCCGGTGGCGTTGGCCACCCAGTTGCGCAGCCAGGCCCGCATCTCCGGGACCGACAAGCCGCCGTTGTTCGCGGGGACCGCGGGCACGTTGGTGCCTTCGGTGGAACTGCCCGTGGAGGCGCTGTCGTCGGGGGTGGTGACGTTCTCGTCAGACATCGATTGCCCTCACATGGGTAGTCGCGGGTGGCCGGGGCCGGTGTTAGTCCAGTTCGTCGGGGAACGCGTTGGCGACCTTGCCCGACCGCAGCGACCCGTCCAGATACGCCGCCCGGCAGGCGCGCCGACCGATCTTGCCGCTGGAGGTCCGCGGGATGGCACCGGCCGGGGTCAGCAGCACGTCGCGCACGGTGACGCCGTGCCGGACGGCGATCGCCGCGCGGATGTCGTCGGTGATCGGGCCCGGCTCCAGCTTGTGCGTACCGGCGGCGCGTTCGCCGACGATGACCAGCTGCTCGGAGCTGTCGTCTGGGTCGCGCTTGAGGCCGGAGTGGGCATCGGCGAACACCTCGTCGGGCAGCTGGTTGGCCGGCACCGAGAACGCGGCGACGTATCCGACGCGCAGCGCCTTGCTGGCCTCCTGCGCGGAATACTCCAGGTCCTGCGGGTAGTGGTTGCGGCCGTCGATGATGACCAGGTCCTTGACCCGGCCGGTGATGTACAGGTCGCCGTCGTGGAAGGCGCCGTAGTCGCCGGTGCGGACCCAGGTGGCGTCGGGCTCGGCGCCCTCGGCGTGCGACGGCGTGGTGCGCGAGTTCAGCGTGTTGTAGAAGGTCTCCCGGCTCTCCTCGGGCTTACCCCAGTAGCCGGTGCCCATGTTGTTGCCGCTGATCCAGATCTCGCCGATCTGGCCGTCGGGCAGTTCGGCGCCGGCCTCGGCGTCCACGATCACCGCCCATTCGTCGATGCCGACCTTGCCGGCTGACGCCTGGGCGACGGCCTTCGGCGAGTCGTCGGACACCTCGACGAAGCGGCCCGCGTTGAGTTCGTCGCGGTCCACCGAGATGATCTTGGGCTCTTCCGACGACGGCGTGGTCGACACGAACAGCGTCGCCTCGGCCAGGCCGTAGGACGGCTTGATGGCCTTGGACGGGAAGCCGAAGGGCGCGAATGCCTCGTTGAACCGGCGCACGGTGGCCGCGGAGATCGGCTCGGAGCCGTTGAGGACGGCCTTGACGTTGGACAGGTCCAGCGGCGCCGAGCCCTCCTTGGGCACACCGCGCGCGGCGGCGTGGTCGAAGGCGAAGTTCGGGGCGACCGAGACGGTGCCGCCGGTGTCGCCCTCCTTGCGGGCCAGTTCGCGGATCCACCGCTCGGGCCGGCGGACGAACGCGGCCGGGGTCATGAAGGTGAAGCGGTAGCCGATCATCGGCGAGAGCAGCGCGGTGATCAGGCCCATGTCGTGGAAGAACGGCAACCAGGACAGACCGCGGTCGCCCTCCTCGCCTTCCAGTGCCTCCACCACCTGCAGCACATTGGTGGCCAGGTTCAGGTGGGTGATCTGCACGCCGGTCGGGATCCGGGTGGAGCCCGAGGTGTACTGCAGGTAGGCGATGGTGGTCTCGTCGGGCTCGTCCGGTGCGACCCAGGTGGCGGCGACCTCGTCGGGAATGGCGTCCACGGCGATGACACGCGGGCGGTCCTTGGCCGGCTTGCTGCGGAAGAACTTGCGCACGCCCTCGGCGGCCTCGGTGGTGGTCAGGATGGCCGACGGCTTGCAGTCGTCGATGACGGCGTGCAGGCGGCCGACGTGGCCCGGCTCGGACGGGTCGAACAGCGGAACCGCGATGCGGCCGCCGTAGAGCGCGCCGAAGAACGCCACCAGGTAGTCCAGGTTCTGCGGGCAGAGGATGGCGACCCGGTCCCCGGGCTGGGTGACCTGCTGCAGGCGGGCGGCGACGGCCTTGTTACGGGCGCTGAATTCGGCCCAGTTCAGGTCGTGCGCGACGCCGTCGCGTTCGGTCGAGAAGTCCAGGAAGCGGTAGGCCAGCTGGTCGCCGCGCACCTTCGCCCACTTCTCCACGTGCCCCACGATGCTGGCTCCCTCGGGAAACACGATCTTCCCGTCCTTGAGGAAGGGATTGTGGAACGCCATCTACCTGTCTCCTGTCAGCCCGGTCTGCACAGGTCCGCACGCCAGGTGGGCAGGCAAACCTCACAGATCGTACCGAGGCACGGGTGCGCCGCGACGTTTCCGCGAACACACCCGCACCCCGCCGCACGGTCTTAAATTCCTCTTAATGTTACTGGTCAGGATTTTGCCCGCCAAATCGCCCCGCCGGTGAGTCGGGAGAGCCTTAGTCGCTTCTCCGACTCCTGGCCGACTCCTCCCGCCTCGTCCCTCGGCGCTTCGTCGTCAGCCGGTCACCCGTGCTTGGGATGCGGGGCGTTGTCGATCAGGTTCTTGGCCCAGTTCTGCGTCCAGTCGGTGGCCGTCGCACCGTTGAGCACCCAGAAGTCCGGCGTCCCATACATGGCGTGCACCGGCTGGCCCGCTCCCCCGGCGAGGGTGTTGAGCGTCTCCGGCAGGTTGGTGACGTTGAACGCGCCGACGGGCGCATCGCAGATCAGGTCGCCGGGGGCGCAGATCTGGTTGGTGCGGTCGTCGAGTTTGCCGAAGCCGCCGGGCCGCGGGCCGGTCATGGTCAGCCCCATGCCGGACAGGAACGGCACCTCCGCCAGCGTGATCTCCGCGCCCTGGCCGGCCGGGTCGGGCCCGATATGCTGGCCGACGCCGGTCTGGCGGCGGCCGTCGGCGATCAACGTCACACCGAGCACCAGGTCCTCGTCGACCGGGCCCCGGCCGTTGCCGATGTCCCCGGCGATGTCACCGGCGATCACCGCACCCTGGGAGAAGCCGACCAGTACATAGCTGGTCAGCGGGCACTTCTCCGCCATCGCGGCCAGGGCGGCCTTGGTCGCCCGGTTGCCCTCGTCGCGGCTGGCGTTGTAGCTGATCTGGTTGTCCTGGGCGAACGGATTGTGGAACTGCGCGGTGTAGGGGACGGTGTACACCTGCACCCGGTCGGCGCCGAAATCATCGCCGATCACCCGCGACATCGGCAGCAACAGTGCGTGCGGGAACTGGATACCCGGATGCGCGGTGTCGTCGGTCGGGGAGGACTCCCAGGTGCCCGGGATCACCACCATCTGCACGTCCGGGCAGCTGGCGTCCTGGAACTCCGGGCGCGGTTTCTTGCCCGGCGTCGTGGGCGGTGTGACGACGACGCCCGGCTGCTGTCCGGCCTGACCCCCGGTCGGGGTCTTGCGCGCCTGGATCCAGACCAGCGTCAACACCAGCCCCACCGCGATGGACACCGCGGCGGCCGCCGCCAGGGCGAGCACGATCCGGCGGCGCCGCTGGGCGGGCGTCGCCTTACCGGCCGACTTCCTGCCGGTCGATTTCTTCGTCGACTTCTTCGCGCGGGCCATCAATCTCCCTGCCAGTACTTCGGGCGCCCCGCGGGCGCGCTGATTCCAAACTACCGGTCCGCCTGACTACGGTCCGGTCGCCGGCAGCCCGGTGTACTTGTCGCCCTTGAGCGGCGGGGTCGGCAAACCGCAGCGGGCCAGTTCGACCTCGGGCACCCGGTCGATGCGATAGCGGGTGAAGTCGGCGGCGTGCATCACGTTGGACAGGAACCGGCGCGGTCCCATCGGCCCGCGGATCGCGGACAGCATCGCTTCGGTCGCCGGGCACTTCAGCGCCGCCTGGGCCTCGATCACCCAGTTCTCGTCCAGGTAGGTCGGCAGGTACGGCGGCTCCTTGAGGAACGGCCCCTCGGCGACGGCCCAATCCGGGAACAGGTCCTTATCGTGCCCGATCCGGCCGTCCTCGATCCGCTGGGTGTGCATCGCGATGGGGTTGATCAGCCCGATCTGGTCGATGATCCTGATATCGAGCCCGACGTTCATGCCGAGCATGCCCATGTTGGTGAAGAAGACGGTGTGCGGCCCGATGTAGTCCGGTGTCCGCTCGGCGTCCGGCGGCGGGATGGCCGGCACCACGTCCCACTGGTCGTAGTTGCCCGACGGCAGCAGCAGCGCGCCGTCGGGGGTGTTGGCGATGGCCACCAGCACCGCGCGCATCCGTGGGTAGTTGAGGTAGTCCGCCGCGGTCAGCGGATGCGCGTGCCCGGTGGCCTGGGAGTAGAAGCGGCGCTCGTCGACGATGCCACTGTGGGTGACCCAGGTGCCGTCGCGACCCAGGCCGGGCGAGTTGGCCGCCCACAGCGACCAGCCCAGCAGCGACATCCACAGCACCGTCGTCGCACCGGCCAGCAGGTAGCCGGCCTCGCGGGAGATCTTGGTGCCGTCGGGAACCACGACGGGGATGACGGCCAGCGGCACCAGCATGCAGAACAGCGGGATCAGCAGCACCCGGCCGTGCATGAAGTCACCGCCCTGGCGGATCCAGTACACGGCCTGGACGAGCCCGGCGAACACGAACAGCCCGACGACCACCAGCGGGGCCTGCAGGGTGCGGGTCAACCGGGACGACCCGGCGGGGGCGCGGTGGCGCACCCACCACGGCCGGCTGCGCACCACCAGCAGCACCGCGCCCAGCCCCAGCAGCAGCACCGCCGGGATCCACAGCAGATACGGGTTGGCAAAGTTGGACAGGTACAGCGCGCCCTGCGCCCATTTCGCGCCGGAGGCGTCCTTGGCGACGGCCGGGCTCGGCACCAGCATGCCGTAGTAGCCCATCCGGAAAATCTGGTAGCCGACCGGCAGCAGGCCACCGGCGACGACGACAAGCAGCTTGCGCCGCCAGCCGGGGGAGGCCAGCAGCAACAGGATCAGGGCCAGGCCGCCGAGGAGCGCGAGCTCGGGGCGCACCAGCACCGAGAACCCGGCGACGGCCGACACCGCGGCCAGGAACACCGGGCCGTCGGGGGCGCCCTGCCCGGGCCCGGCGGTGCGCAGCCGCTGTGACCAGCAGACCATCATCCACCAGAGGACGCCGATGTAGGTCAGCGCCAGCCCGTTCTCCAGGCCGGAGGTGGCAAAGTCACGTGCCGGCGGCACCGCGATGTAGACGACGGCCCCGGCGGGCAGCAGCAGGGCGCGACGGCCCACCAGGCTCGGTGCGTACAGCCGGGCCGCGCCGAGCATGGCCAGCGCGACACCGGCGACGCTCAGGGCCAGAGCCAGGGCCAGGGCCACGTACTCCAGCCGGACCGGGCCGCCGACCCAGCCGCCCAGGTACATCAGGTAGGTCCAGGCCGTCGACGTGTTGGCCTCGACGCGTTCCCCGGCGTTGAACACAGGCCCGTTGCCGGCCAGCAGGTTGCGCACGGTCCGCAGCACGATCAGGCCGTCGTCGGCGATCCACCGGCGCTGCCAGGCGCCCCACGCGAACAGCAGCGAAACCACCAGCACCGAGCAGCCGAGGCTGATCCGGACCGAGGCCGAGTACGGGAATTTGGGCCAGCTCACCGCGGCCGTCACCGCGGGAGCCCGCTCAGTGGAGGAAGATCGCCGCAATGACGGACCCGATCCAGGCGACGGCCAGAATCTGCAGCACTCGGTCGCCGAGAGCGATGTCCTCGGGCTCGCCGGCTTCCCCGCCGTCGACGTCGACGGCGTAACGCAGGATCGCGATGGTGAACGGGATCATCGACACCGCGTACCAGGCGCCGCCGGTGGCGGCGTCCCGCTCGAACGCCCACAGGCCGTAGCAGAGCACCACCGCGGTCGCCGACAGCGTCCAGACGAACCGCAGGTAGCTGCCGGTGTAGCTCTCCAGCGACTTGCGGATCTTGGCGCCGGTGCGTTCGGCGAGCTGCAGTTCCGCGTAGCGCTTGCCGGCTGCCATGAACAGCGAACCGAAGGCCATCACCAGCAGGAACCACTGGGACAGCGGGATGCCCGCGGCCGCGCCACCGGCAATCGCCCGAATCAGGTAGGCCGACGAGACGATGCAGATGTCCAGCACGGCCTGGTGCTTGAGTCCGAAGCAGTAGGCCAGCTGCATCGCCAGGTAGATCGCGATGACCAGCGCCAGGTTGGGGTTGACGACGAAGTAGCTGACGCCCAGCGCGACGACGGCGAGGACGGCGGCGATCACGTACGCGAGCCACTCGGGCACCACCCCGGCGGCGATCGGCCGGTACCGCTTGGTCGGGTGGGCGCGGTCGGCCTCGACGTCGCGGGCGTCGTTGACCAGGTAGATCGACGACGCGGCCAGGCTGAACACCACGAAGGCGATGCCGACGCGGATGAAAACCTGCTTGTAGTCGTATTCCTTGTCGACACCGAGGGCGGCCAGCGGCGCGGCCAACACCAGTAGGTTCTTCACCCACTGGCGGGGCCGCATCGCCTTGATGACACCGGTCACCACGTTCGACGGCGGGCCCGCCTGCTTGGTGGTGCTCATGCCTCGTCTCCTGCCAGTCGGTCAGCGACCCGCGCAGTGGTGGCGGCCACCGCGGTTCCGACCAGCGCCCCGGCGACGACGTCGCTCGGATAGTGCACACCGGCCACCATGCGCGACAGCGCCATCGGCGGGACCAGCAGCCACGGCAGCCGGGATCCGGTGGCGCGGGCCATCAGAGCCGCGGCGGCGGCCGTCGACGTGGCGTGCGCGGACGGGAAGCTCAGTTGGCTGGGGGTGCCGACGTTGACCGCGATCGCCGGGTGCGACGGGCGCTGCCGGCGCACGATGCGCTTGATGACGACGGCCGCCGCGTGCGCGGCGAAGGTACCGGCGATCATGGCCAGCCAGTCGCGGCGGTGCCGCCGGGAAACCAGCACGCCCACCGCGCCGATGCCCAGCCAGCCGAGCGCGTGCTCACCGAAGTGCGACAGCGCGCGGGCCGCCGGCAGCACTCCGGGCCGGCCGGACAGCCCGGCCTGGACCAGGATCAGCGCCATCTCCTCGGGGTTCGGCGCCTCGATCACCTCGACGGCTTCGGCGCCGGGCGCCCCGACCGTCTGCGTCTCGGTAGCCTGCGTCTCGGCAGCTTGAGTTTCGGCAGCTTGAGTTTCGTCGGTCTCAGGCATCGGTGCGCCGATCGGCAGCGCCCCGGTCAACAGCGTCCCGATCGAACAAGACGGTCTCCCACTTCTGCTGGCTGGACAGCACCGGAAGGGCATCCCGGTAGATCCGGCGCATGGTGTCGAACTTACGGGCCAGCTTGGCCTGGCGGCGCAGCGACTCACGCAGCAGTTCGGCGGCCTTGGCCCGGTCCCGCTGCCGGTACACGACTCCGCGGCCGTCGGCCGTGGTGACGGTGACGCCGTCGGCCTTGCACAGCAGGAACCAGCGGGCATCCTGGGTGGGCACGTTCAGCTGGGGCCGCTGGTGGGCGGCTTCATCGGTCGGGCGCATCTGGTGCAGCAGCCCCTGTGCCAGCCGCAGCGCGATCATCGGCTTGGCCACCGGCGGGCGGTGCACCCGGACCCGGCCCGACGGCGCGGGCAGGGCGGTGGCACCGGGCAGCACGACGGCATCCGGGTACTGCTTGCGCAGCTTGTGCACGTCGGGCAGCGCCGATTCCAGGATGGAGAAGATGTGCTCGGGCCCGGCCAGGAAGTCGTCGATCGCCTTGTTCTGGATAGCGACGGTGGAGTACTCCAGGCACATCAGGTGCTTGACGGTGGCCTTGAAGTGGCTGGCGATCAGGCCGCGGACGTCGCCGTCCCAGTGCATGGCGGCCACCACCAGCCGGTTGCGCAGGTGGAAGTACGCCTGCCAGTCGATGGCGTCGTCCTTGTCGCTCCACGCCATGTGCCAGATCGCGGTGCCCGGCATGGTGACCGTCGGGTAGCCGTGCTCGGCGGCGCGCAGCCCGTATTCAACGTCGTCCCACTTGATGAACAGCGGCACCGGCTGGCCGAGTTCCTCGGCCACCGCCCGCGGGATCATGCACATCCACCAGCCGTTGAAGTCGACGTCGATGCGGCGGTGCAGCAGCAAGCTCTTGGCGTTGTCGGGGGAGTCGTCGATCAGCGGGTGCTTGGCGAAGTCGTGGTCGTACTCGGTGAACGGCGCGTTGGTCCACATGAAGTTGGCCCGGTTGACCACCTCGCCCATGACGTGCAGGTGCGACGGTTCCTGCAGGTTGAGCATCTGGCCGCCGATCAGCGTCGGCGACTTGGCGAACCGGGACAGCGCCAGCGCCCGCAGGATCGAGTCCGGCTCGATGCGGATGTCGTCGTCCATGAACAGGATCTGGGCGCAGTCGGTGGTGCGCAGCGCCTCCATCATCACCCGGCTGTAGCCGCCGGAGCCGCCGAGGTTGGGCTGGTTGTGGATGGTCAGCCGGTCGCCCAGCGGCGCGGCGGCGGCCGCGAAGCCCGGGTGGTCCTTGGCCTTGCTGGTGCCCTGGTCGGACACGATGACCGCACCGATGACGGCGTCGACCAGCGGGTCCGAGGTCAGGGCGGCCAGTGCGCTGACGGCGTCCGCCGGCCGGTTGAACGTCGGGATGCCGACGGCGACGTCGGCGCGGCCCGGCGCCTCCACCGGCGCGTACCAGGCCGCGCTGTGCACGGTGGTGGCGGTGTCGGTGGTGATGTCGAACCAGATCCAGCCACCGTCCTCGAACGGGGCGAGGCTGATCTCGAATTCGACCACCCCCGGCACGTCGGGGCTCGCAACCGGGGCGCCGCTGACGGTGATCCGGGCGCCGGTGGCCTTGGATCGGTACACGTCGACGCGGGCCGAACCGGTCAGTTCCACTCGCAGCACCACCGCGTCCAGGGTCGACCAGCGTCGCCAGTAGCTGGCCGGGAACGCGTTGAAGTAGGTGGCGAAGGACACCTCGGATTCGGCGCCGATCTCCAGGCTGGTGCGCGTGGGCGCGTGCGCGCGGCGCGCGTTGGTGTCGGACTCGACGATGTAGAGCTTCCGGACGTCCAGCGGTTCGCCTGGCCGGGGCAGGATGACCCGGGACAGCAGGCTGACGGCCCGGGATTCGTCGGAGCTGATCGGGCCGTTGGGGATGTCGCTCATGATGAGGCGCCTTCGTTGTCGGGCGGGGACAGTGGCGTTCCGTCGCGCAGGTGCGGGGCCAGCACGTTGTCGAACATGCTCAGCGCACTGGCGATCGCCATGTGCATGTCCAGGTACTGGTAGGTGCCCAGCCGGCCGCCGAACAGCACCCCGGCGGTGGCGGTTTCAGCCTTGGCGCGGGCCCGGTAAGCGGCCAGCAGTTCCCGGTCGGCTTCGGTGTTGATCGGGTAGTACGGTTCGTCGTCGTCGGCGGCGAACCGGGAGAACTCCCGCATGATGACGGTCTTGTCGTCGGGGTATTCGCGTTCAGGGTGGAAGTGGCGGAACTCGTGGATGCGGGTGAACGGGACGTCCGGGTCGTTGTAGTTCATCACCGGGGTGCCCTGGAAGTCACCGGTGGCCAGCACCTCGACCTCGAAGTCCAGGGTGCGCCAGCCCAGCCGGCCGTCGGCGTAGTCGAAGTAGCGGTCCAGGGGCCCGGTGTACACGACGGGGGCGTCGGGGTTCTCGGCGCGCAGCTGATCGCGCACCTCGAACCAGTCGGTGTCGAGGCGGACGTCGATGCGCTCATCGGCGGCCATGTTCTCCAGCCAGGCGGTGTAGCCGTCGACGGGCAGGCCCTCGTAGATGTCGTTGAAGTACCGGTTGTCGAAGGTGTAGCGCACCGGCAGCCGGGTGATGTTGGCCGCCGGCAGCTCGCGCGGGTCGGTCTGCCACTGCTTGGCGGTGTAGCCCTTGACGAACGCCTCATACAGCGGGCGGCCGATCAGCGAGATGGCCTTCTCTTCCAGGTTCGTCGCGTCGGCGGTGTCGATCTCGGCGGCCTGCTCGGCGATCAGCGCGCGGGCCTCGTCGGGGCTGAAGTAGCGGCCGAAGAACTGACTGACCAGGCCCAGGCCCATCGGGAACTGGTAGGCCTGCCCGTCGTGCATGGCGAAGACCCGGTGCTGGTAGCCGGTGAAGTCGGTGAACTGGTTGACGTAGTCCCACACCCGCTTGTTCGAGGTGTGGAACAGGTGCGCGCCGTAGCGGTGGATCTCGATGCCGGTCTGCGGCTCGGGCTCGGAGTAGGCGTTGCCGCCGATGTGCGGCCGTCGTTCGACGACGAGGACCCGTTTGCCCAGCTGAGTGGCCGCCCGTTCGGCGATCGTCAGGCCGAAGAACCCGGAGCCGACAACGAGGAGGTCGAAGCGATCATTCATCGGCTGCAAGGGTATCCGACTGCTCGCCGGGCGACGTTCAAGCGGCGGTCCCAACGGCCAACCGGTCACCCGAGCCCGAACCCGCCGCGATGAGGAGCCCGGCCATCAAGCACCGCCGAGCGACGATCAAGCGGCGGTCCCAACGGCCAACCGGTCACCCGAGCCCGAACCCGCCGCGATGAGGAGCCCGGCCATCAAGCACCGCCGAGCGACGATCAAGCGGCGGTCCCAACGGCCAACCGGTCACCCGAGCCCGAACCCGCCGCGATGAGGAGCCCGGCCATCAAGCACCGCCGGGCGACGATCAAGCGGCGCGCCAGCACGCCCGGCCCGGCCTCCGACACACCCCGGGCGCCCCCTGGGAGTGCCCGGGGAGTCCGCTGGGACATGGGGCGATCGCGATTCCCTCACGATTCGGTCTCGTCACCACTTTCACACCAGTCACACTCGTAACATCGATGACGTCGGTGGTCGGGCCTTTCGGCCACCGGGACATGACCCCCAGATATTGAGGAGACTTCCGTGCCGAACCGTCGTCGACGCAGGCTCTCGCGGGCCCTGAGCGCGGTCGCCGCCGTGGCCGTCGCAAGTCCGTTCGCTGCCGTTGCCACCGCCGAATTGGTGGCCGGCTCCCAGCCCAACACCGAGGCCCACGAGTTCACCCGGGCCGCCCTGGTTACCGATCTGCCCAACGAGCTGCTCTCCGCGCTGTCCTCGGGCCTGTCGCAGTTCGGCATCCAGCTGCCGCCGCTGCCGACCGGCCTGAACCCCTCGGGCGCGCAGCCGCTCACCGGCCTGGGCACCACCGGTCTGACCACGCCGTCGACCGGGCTGACCACGCCCGGCCTGACCAGCCCGGGCCTGACCACGCCCGGTCTGACCAGCCCGAGCCTCACCGATCCGGCGCTGGCCTCGCCGGGGCTGACCACCCCGTCCACCACCGGCCTGACCACCCCGGGGCTCACCACGCCGTCGACCACCGGGCTGACCACGCCGGGACTGACCACGCCGTCCACCACCGGCCTGACCACCCCGGGGCTCACCACGCCGTCGACCACCGGGCTGACCACGCCGGGACTGACCACGCCGTCCACCACTGGGCTGACCGAGGGGCTCAACCCCGCGCTCACCCCGGGCGGCGCCTCGCCGTCGTCGCTGACCAGCAACTCGCTGACCAGCCCGCTGGGCGTCGGTAACCCGATCGGGGCGCCGGGAGAGCAGCCGATCGCCGCGCCGATCGGCCTGGACTCGGGCGCGTCGACCTACCCGATCCTGGGTGACCCGTCGCTGAGCGGCCTGGGCACCACCGCCCCGGCCAAGACCGGCCTGGTCTCCGACCTGTCCAGCGCCGCCAACTCGCTGGGCGCCGGGCAGGCCGTCGACCTGCTCAAGGGCGTGCTGATGCCGACCATCATGGGTGCGGTGAAGTCGGCCGCCCCGGCGGCGGCAGCAGCCGCTCCGGCCGCTGCGGCTCCGGCCGCTGCGCTCCCGGCCGGCTGATCTCCGACAAGCCTGGAACAAAACGGCACCGCAGGGCGGCTCGTTCCCCTGCGGTGCCGTTGCGTTGCCGGCCTCGCATTCCCGACGACCACTCAGCACGTTTGCTGTGAGCCCAGATTCCCCGACCGTGACGCTTACTACCCGGCCTGGTTGATTCACGCTCACGTTCGGCGAGCACGAGGTTGACCCTGCCGCGAAGCGAGCCCCACTCATGCCCCGCGCGCCCAACTCCCGCGGTCACTTTGTCCTCATTAATGCCGTGTCGTAACAGAGACAACAAATGACACGTCCGTAACATCGGCCTCGTGCCGTCCCGTAGTACCCGCTCGCCGGTGCTGTTCTCCGCCCTCGCGGTGACGGCGCTGACCGTCTCGGCGTTCTACGGCGTGCTGCCCGGCACCTCCCGGAACGACGAGCCCGCGCCCACCACCCTGGCTGAGCAACCCCTCGAGGGCGTCGGCGGCGGCACCACCGTCCGCGAGATCAGCCAGGACAAACCGTTCTCCCTCGTCGCGCTGACCGGCGACGATCTCACCGGGACGAGCGCCAAGATCCGGGCCCGGCGCGACGACGGAAGCTGGGGCCCCTGGTACGAGGCCGAGGCGCTGGAATCCAACGCCGACGACAGCCAGCGGCACGGGCCTCGCGGCACCGACCCGGTGTTCGTCGGGCGCACCACCGCCGTGCAGATCTCGGTGACCCGGCCCACCCACGCCCCGGTCACCCAACCGCGGACCGGCGCGGGCCTGGGCTACAAGCCGGTCAACGTCGAGGAATCCATCGGGACGCACCTGAACGCCGTGCTGATCACGCCCCGGCAAGCCCCGGCCGGCGATGCGTCGACCCTGCCCACCGGCGCCGTCATCCCGGGTCAGCCACCGGCGATCATCACCCGCGCGCAGTGGGGCGCCGACGAGAGCATGCGCTGCGGCAACCCGGTGTACGACGACGGGGTGAAGGCCGCGATCGTGCACCACACCGCCGGCAGCAACGACTACGAGCCGTCGGATTCGGCGGCCATCGTCAACGCGATCTACGCGTATCACACCAAGACGCTGGGCTGGTGCGACCTGGCCTACAACGCGCTGGTCGACAAGTACGGCCAGGTCTTCGAGGGCCACGCCGGCGGGATGGACCGCGCGGTGGAAGGTTCGCACACCGGCGGGTTCAACAAGGACACCTGGGGCGTGGCGATGCTCGGCGACTTCGACGTCGTGCCGCCCACCGACGTACAGATCCGTCAGGTCGCCCGGCTGATCGGCTGGCGACTGGGGCTGGATCACGTCGACCCGAAGGGCACCGTCGCCCTGACCTCCGCCGGCGGTTCCTACACCTTCATCCCCGCCGGGGTGACGCCGACGCTGCCGACGATCTTCAGCCACCGCGACGTCGGCATCACCGACTGCCCCGGGAACGCCGCCTACGCGAAGCTCGGCGAGATCCGCGACCTTGCCGCCCGGTTCCTGGTTCCGCCCGGACCGCCGACGCTCTCCGATCAGCTCCGCGGCGGCGCCATCTTCGCCCGCTGGCAGGCCAGCGGCGGGGACAAGGGACCGCTCGGAGCGCCCACGTCGCCGGAGGCCGCCGCCGAGGGCGACGCTCGCTACTCCACCTTCACCCACGGCGCCATCTACTGGTCCCCGAGCACCGGTGCCGCCCCGCTGACCGGCGCGATCTACGCCGCCTGGGCCGACCTCGGGTACGAGCGCGGCCTGCTCGGCCTACCGACCTCCGGCGAGATCGACGAGCCCCAGTGGGTGGTGCAGAACTTCCAGCACGGCACGCTGAACTTCGACCGGGAGACCGGCCAGGTCACCCGGGTGGTCGACGGCGTGGCCCAGCAGTTGCCCCCGCCGGCCCCGACCGGCCCCCCGGTGCAGCTGGAACGCATCACCCCCATCGCGCCCGACGCGTAGCTCCCCACGCCGTCAAGGGTCGTGGCCACAAGCAACCCCGCGCCGAACGTCCACTGGACCGCGACGCTAACATCCCACCGCCCAACCGAACATCGGCCGAACGTCGTCTTGTGTGCCACCCGCTCGGCGTGTCGTCGAGCACGAGCCAACGTTCGTCGAGCAGACCTATCCGAACAGCCGCTCCAACACCACGGCCAGCCCGTTGTCGCGGTTGGTGGCGGTGACTTCGTCGGCGGCGGCCTTGACCTCGGGGTGCGCATTGCCCATCGCCACTCCGTGCCCGGCCCAGGTCAGCATCGCGATGTCGTTGGGCATATCGCCGAAGGTCAGCACCCGTCCGGCGTCGATCCCGTCGAGCGCGCCGATCGCGGCCACCCCGGTCGCCTTGCTGATGCCGTGCGGGACCACC
The DNA here is from genome assembly GCF_010731615.1 of Mycolicibacterium insubricum. Taxonomy (NCBI): domain Bacteria; kingdom Bacillati; phylum Actinomycetota; class Actinomycetes; order Mycobacteriales; family Mycobacteriaceae; genus Mycobacterium; species Mycolicibacterium insubricum. Next base: position 483,947 of record NZ_AP022618.1, read on the forward strand.
TCGACCAGCCCGTTGTCGGTGCTGTAGGTCAGATCCCCCTGGCCGTTCAGGTGCGGGGCCAGCGCGTCAACCATCTCGGCGCTGGTGGCCCCGGTGCGCCGGATAAGCAGCTTGATCGCCGGCTCCGACAGCAGATCCAAAAGCGACACCTCGGTGTTGTCCGGGTTCAGCCAGGCGTGCTCATACCCCGGCGAGCTGACGAACTGCGGCGTGACGGCGTCGTGCGCGCCGGCCCCGACCCGTTCCACCGCCAACCCGGCGCCCGGGATCACCCGGGCGGTGATCTCGGCGAGTTCGGCCAGCACCTCGGCCGACAGTGTGTGCGCCGACAGGATCCGGTCGGTCGACGGGTCGTAGATCACCGCGCCGTTGGCGCAGACGGCGATCGGCGCGAAGCCGAGCCCGTCGACCACCGGCGCGATCCAGCGCGGCGGCCGTCCGGTGGCGAGCACGAACCGCGCGCCGTCGGCCACCGCGGAACTCACCGCCTCGCGGGTGCGCGGCGTCACCCGCTCGTCGTCGTCGAGCAAGGTGCCGTCGACATCGGTGGCGATCAACAACGGACGGGTGCTCACCCGCGACCTCCCTGAGCCCGGCGCCGAGCCCGCTCGGCCTCCTCGGCCGCATCGAGTTCGGCCGCTCGCGCCGGAGTGGGCGCGCCACCGCCGAGCCGGGCCGGAATCCATTGTGCGCCTGGCGAATACGGATAGGTCTCGATGACCTCGTCGAGCAGCCGGGCCATCGAGGTGTGCAGCGTCGCGTCGAGTTCGGCGACGGTACCCGTCGGCGCGATCGACTCGCCGACGGCGACGGCGATCGGGATCTTGTGCCGGCCCAGCCGCCGGGGATGATCCTTGGTCCAGATCCGCTGGGTGCCCCAGACGATCATCGGGACGATCGGCACCTCGGCCTCCAGCGCCATCCGCGCCGCCCCCGACTTGAACTCCTTGAGCTCGAAGCTGCGGCTGATGGTCGCCTCCGGGTACACCGCGACCAGCTCTCCGGCGCGCAGATTGTCAACGGCGACCGCATACGCCCCGGCGCCGGCGCTGCGGTCCACCGGGATGGTCTTGGACCGGGTGATCAGGAAGTTGACGCCCGGAACGTCCTTCATCTCGGCCTTGATCATGAACCGCAGCGGGCGCCGGCTGGGCTTGGTCGCCATCGCCGCCGGCAGCCAGTCGATATAGCTGGTGTGGTTGATCGCGACCACCGCCCCGCCCTCCGGCGGGATGTTCTCCAGGCCGGACAGGGCCAATTTGCTGCCCACCGCGCGCAGCCCCAGCGTGCAGGCGACCTCCAGGCTGCGGTACACCGGTTCCATCGGCGGCTACTCGGCGTCGGGCTGCGCGTCCCGGCGCGCAGCCTTGGCCGCGGCTCGTCGTTCGAGTTCCTCGGCATCCAACCGGGCAGCCTCCGCCATCGAGGGCGCCCCGCCGCCCAGGCGCTTGGGCACCCAGAACTCTCCCGGGGGATAGGGCCCGTAGGCGTCCTGCACCTGCTCCAACAGATGCTGCATCCGGGAGTGCAGCAGCGTGGTCAACTCCTGCGAGGGCAGGTTCGGCTGGATCGGCTCGCCGACGGCCACCGTGATCGGCACCTTGGGCCGCCACATCTTCTTCGGGTGGTCCTTGGTCCAGATCCGCTGGGCTCCCCACACAATGTGCGGGATGATCGGCACGTTCGCCTCGATCGCCATCCGGGCCGCCCCGGACTTGAACTCCTTGAGTTCGAAGCTGCGGCTGATGGTGGCCTCGGGGTAGACGCCGACGAACTCGCCGTCCGCCAGCCGCCGGCACGCCTCGACGAAGGAATCGCTGCCGGAGGCCCGGTCGACCGGGATGTGCTTGCAGCCGCGCATCAGCGGCCCGGTGATCTTGTGGTCGAACACCTCCTGCTTGGCCATGAACCGGACCTTGCGGCCCTTGTGCTGCAGGTACGCCGGCAGTCCGGCGAAGGTGAAGTCGAAGTAGCTGGTGTGGTTGATCGCGACGACCGCGCCGCCGGTCTCCGGAAGGTTCTCCACGCCGGTCACGGTGAACTTCAGGCCCTGGACCTTCCAGGTCAGGCGGGCCAGCTGGATGATCGTGCCGTATACGGGTTCCACGATGCTCAGCCTAATCCGCCCGGCCCCCGGCCGAACCCCCGACGGCCGCCGCGGACCTCACCGGCACCGAAAAGATCCGCGTCAACGCCCTCCGCCGCAGCCCTACGCTCGATACAGACCACCGACGACGGGGAGGGATTCCGGTGCGTGCACTCCACACACGGCTCTCGGCGGCGCTGCTGACGGCGCTGACGATCGCAGCGCCCTACCGCGCCGCCGCCGATCCGGCGCCCGATCCCTCCGTCGCCCTGTGCAGCGGGGTCGGCGGCACCTGGGACGCGGGCTCGGGCACCTGCGCGCTACTCGGCCGCAACACCAAGAAGGTCACCGTCGACACCAAAGCCCAGTACCCCGCCGACCTGATCGCCGATCCGACCTCGGGACCACCGTTGCGTGAGTTCATCACGACGTTCTTCAAGAACTTCGGTCACCCCCGCGAGGACCAAGTGCAGAATGGCGACGCGCAGTTGACCTATGCAGCCTTCCGGCACGGCACGAACACCCGCTCGGTGCTGTTCACCAACGACTGGTATCTCGGCGGCGCCCACCCGAACGACGACATCACAACCTTCACCTTCGACCTCGACGCCAAAAAGCCGCTGGCGCTGGCCGACCTGTTCTGCGCAGCGGACCCCAAGGCGGTGCTGGACCCGCTGGTCAAGAAGCACGTGTGGTCGACCTTCGACACCACCGGGACGCAGTCGTATCCGGACTACACCCGGTACACCGACGACTACCGCGCCTGGGTGCTCGACGGCGACGACCTGGTGATCCGGATGCCCGCCGGGCGCACCGGGCCGATGCACGCCGGCATGTTCGTGGCTCAGATCCCGCTCTCGGAATTGCGGCCCCAGCTGCGCGACGGCGGCTGCGCCGCCTGACCCGCGGGCGCCGCGCTGTCGCGCCGGACGGAGAGTCCCAACGTCCACAAACCCGGTGCCCAATGTCTCGACGACCGTCGGCGGTCGGCCAGGGTGCCCGGACCTACTCGCCGGTTAGACTTAGCCGGGCGGTTCACAGCGCCGGCATAGCCGAGGCGAGCCGGGCACTGCCCCATGAGCAGGACGTTTCGGGCAGCCCCCGCGACGCCGTCAGAGCAGGTCGGAAGGTATCGGAGTGCAGGTCACCAGTGTCGGTCACGCCGGCTTTCTGATCGAGACCACCGCGGGCAGCATTCTGTGCGACCCGTGGGTCAACCCGGCCTATTTCGCCTCCTGGTTCGTCTTCCCGGACAACTCGCACCTGGACTGGGACGCCCTGGGCGCCTGCGACTACCTGTACGTCTCGCATCTGCACAAGGACCACTACGACCCGGCGAACCTGGCCGCGCACGTCAACAAGAACGCCGTCGTGCTGCTGCCGGACTACCCGGTGCCGGACCTGCGCCGCGAGCTGGAGTCCCTGGGGTTCCACAACTTCTTCGAGACCACCGACTCGGTCAAGCACACCGTCAGCGGCCCCAAGGGCGATCTCGACGTGATGATCGTCGCGTTGCGTTCCCCCGCCGACGGCCCGATCGGCGACTCCGGCCTGGTGGTGTCCGACGGCCAGACGGTGCTGTTCAACATGAACGACGCCCGGCCGATCGAGCTGGACATGGTGGCCGCCGAATTCGGCCATGTCGACGTGCACGCGCTGCAGTACTCCGGGGCGATCTGGTACCCGATGGTCTACGACATGCCCGCGCGCGCCAAGGAGGCGTTCGGCGTGCAGAAGCGTCAGCGCCAGATGGATCGCTGCCGCCAGTACATCACGCAGGTCGGTGCGACGTGGGTGATCCCGTCGGCCGGTCCGCCGTGCTTCCTGGACCCGGAGCTGCGGTTCCTCAACGACGACCACGGCGACCCGGCCAACATCTTCCCCGACCAGGTGGTGTTCCTGGACCAGATGCGGGCCAACGGGCACGACGGCGGGCTGTTGATGATTCCCGGGTCGGTCGCGGATTTCACCGGCTCCCAGCTGATTTCGCTGACCCACCCGCTGCCCGACGACGAGGTGGAGGCGATCTTCACGACCGGCAAGGCCGACTACATCGAGGACTACGCGCAGCGTATGGCACCGGTACTGGCCGCCGAGAAGGCCAGTTGGGCTCCCGCCGAGGGTGATTCGCTGCTGGAGCCGCTGCGCGAGCGGTTCGAGCCGATCATGGAACAGTCCGACCAGATCTGCGACGGCATCGGCTACCCGGTGGAGCTGCGTCTCGGCGCCGAGACCGTCGTCCTGGACTTTCCGAAACGGACTGTCCGCGAACCGATCTCCGACGAGAAGTTCCGCTACGGCTTCGAGATCGCGCCGGCACTGGTGCGTACCGTGCTGCGCGACGACGAGCCGGACTGGGTCAACACCATCTTCCTGTCCACCCGGTTCAAGGCGTGGCGGGTCGGCGGCTACAACGAGTACCTGTACACCTTCTTCAAGTGTCTGACCGATGAGCGGATCGCCTACGCCGACGGCTGGTTCGCCGAAGCGCACGACGACTCCGCGTCGATCACCAAGGACGGCTGGGAGATTCAGCGCCGCTGCCCGCACCTGCTGGCCGACTTGTCCAAGTTCGGGGTCATCGAGGGCAGCACGCTGACCTGCAATCTGCACGGCTGGCAGTGGAATCTGGAGAACGGTCGCTGCCTGACCTCCAAGGGCCACGAGCTGAGGTCGCAGAAGCTGTGAGTTCCGCGCGGGAGTACGACGACGGCCTGATCCAGCTGGACGGCCGGGCAATCACCCTGCGCCGCTTCCACTTCCCGTCGGGCACCTCGAAGGTCATCCCCCTGGGCTCGATCCGCACCTGGCGGGCCGAGCCGCTGAGTTGGGTGAACCGCTATCGGCTGTGGGGCAGTTCCGATCTGCGCCGCTGGCTCCCCCTGGATCTGGCCCGGCCCAGCCGCGCCACGCTGGTCACCCTGGAGCTCGACGACGGCTGGTGGCACCCGGCGTTCACCCCGGTGCGCCCGGAGGAGTTCGTCGCGCTGCTCACCGAGGTGCTGGCCCGGGACTGACGTCCCGCAAGTACACCTTCGACACCGACGTCAGACGACGTTCTGCTCCAGTGTGGACGCCGCCGGCTCGTCCTGGTCGTAGACCCGCACGATCGCGGTGTCACCCGGCTGAAGGTAGGTCGATTCCCCCAGCTCGGTGTAGCGGGTGGCGCCGATGCCGATCAGCACGTTCTGTGGGCGCCCCGCGGCGACCAGCAGCGCGCCGACGTCCTCCAGCGGGGTGTTCGGCGAACCCTTCTGATTGGCCAGCCGGTCGACGATCCAGTCCAGCAGCCGATCCCCGAAGAACGAGTAGCCCTGCAGCGCACTGTTCACTCCGTAGGCGCGGCGCTGCCCGTCGTCGCGGACCAGGAAGCACTCCAGCCGCAGCGACGACGTCGGCCCGTCCGGGGACAGGTCGGAGATCTCGAAGAACCGGGGCGCCACGCCCTTGGAGCCGGGGCCCCAGTTCTTCTTGACGCTGATCTTCGGCGCGCCGGGCCGGCGGATCGAGCAGTCGTTGAACGCACCGAGCGCGAACGGCTCCAGGTTCGCGACGACGTCGCCGTCCCAGTTCACCCGGCAGGCCAGGCCCACCTCGGGTTCGATCTGCAAATTCAGCGGACTGCCGTCGGCGTTGGGTTCCGGGGTCCGCAGGCTCGACGAGGACAGCGGGAATTCGCCGAGGTAGCCCGGGTTGTCCGGGATGTACCAGGGGAAGATGCCCTTGGGGGCGGTGCCCTCGGAGGCGACGTTGACGAAGTCGACGGCCTCGCCGGCCTGCTCCAGGTGCCCGGCGAAGTTGCCGGCCACACCGAACCCGGCCCAGGTTCGCAGCTCGTCGAAATCCAGCTCGATCACGGGTCAGCACCTCCACACGGGGATACAGGGCAGTGCCAACCCTACTTTTGCCCGCGGTGCCCGCGAACCCGGGGCGCATCTGTCAACGGTGCCGACACCGTCCGTTCACCCAGCTCAGCGGTCGGACAGCACCTGATGGGCGGCGTTGTAGCCGGGGATGAAGGTGATCCCGGGCCCGCCGTGGCAGCCCGCACTGCCCAGGTACAGCCCGTCGACGCCGAGGGGTTGTCCGATGAAGCCCCGCGGTCCGGGCCGGTTGGGGCCGATCTGGTCCGGGTTGAGCAGGCCGTGGCAGTAGTCGCCGCCGGGAGCCCCGAACATGGTGCCCATATGGCGCGGGGTGAAGGTGGTGTGCCGCGTGATGGCGCCCTCGAAGTTCGGTGCCAGCCGGGTGATCTTGTCGATTACCCGCTGTCCCATTTCCACCTTCATCTCGCCGTAGTTCCCATCGCCCTCGATCGGGAACCACAGGGCGAACGCCGAGGCGGCGTGCTTGCCGTGCGGAGCCAGGTCGGGGTCATGCAGCGACGGGATCTGCAGCACCACGGTCGGGTCGGCCGGCACGACGCCGCGGCGGGCGTCCTCCCACTGCTGCTGCACCTCCTCGGGGGTGCAGAAGATCCCCACCGAGGCAGCCATGGCGGGTTCGTTGAGCGCCTCGTACGGCGCGGCGAAGCGCGGGGCCTCGTCCAGCGCGAAGTGCATCTGCAGATAGCTGCCGCGGTGATCGGTGCGCGCGAAGCGTGCCCGGACGTCCTCGGACAGCGCGCCCGGGTCGATCAGCTCGGTGACGGTGAGGTCCGGGGCGACGGCGGACACCACGACCGGCGCGTCGACCGTGTCGCCGGCTTCGGTGCGCACGCCGGTCACCCGCCCGTCGGCGACGAGAATCTCACCGACCTTGCTGCGCAGCCGCAGCTCGCCGCCCAGGCCGGTGAAGGTGTCGCGCAGGTGCCCGGTGAGCGTGCCGATCCCGCCGCGCAGCTTCTTCATCAGCACGGTGTTCTCGTCGGGGATGCCCAGTCCGTAGGCCAGGGCCGCGGCGCTGCCGGGCGTCGCTGGGCCGCGGTAGAGCGTGTTGACGGCCAGCACGGTGAACGAACCGCGGAGTGCGGCGTGCTTCTCCGGGTCCGGCAGGTAGCGGTCCAACACGTCGGTGACCGACCCGAACAGCATGTCGTCGATCGCCGAGCGCTCGAATTCGTTGGTGGCGCAGGCATACATCTCGTCGAGTGTCTTCGGCGGGCGGCCGGCCTCGAATCGCCCGAGCGCCCGGGTGGGCGCCTGACTCCAGGCCAGCAGCCCGGCCATGCCGTTGAGCGCCTCGACCCCGTGCACCTCGGCCAGGTGGGTCAGCAGCTTCATCGGATCGGTGTACTGGATCAGCGGCTGGTCGCCGACCCCACGCAGCGCCACCGACATCACCTCGAGGTCGATGCTGTCCAGGCCGTCCAGACCCAGTTCCGCACTGACCGCGGCCGACGTCGGGAACTGCACCGAGCCGGCGATCTCGAAGCGGTACCCGTCGAAAAGCTCGACGGTGGAAGCCATTCCGCCGGCGTAGAGCCCAGCCTCCAAACACAGCGTGCGCATTCCGGCGCGCTGCAGAATCAGGGCCGCGGCCAGCCCGTTGTGCCCGGCACCTATGACGATCGCGTCGTAGTCGGCCATCGACCCACCCTTCCCGCTCTCCGGGAACGCTGGCACGCACGGATAGTTTTGTCAATAATGACGTAACTAGATATCGCTCAGCGAGTCCAGGGCGGTACGGCACATCCTGGCCAGGTCGGCCAGCGAGCGGTCCGCTCCGAGCATCCAAACCTCCATCGCGGCGAAGACCGCCGCCGCGATGCAGCGCGCCGTCACCGCCACCCGCAATTGGTCACCGGCGGTGGTGGCGCGCAACCGTTCGGCCACCGCATCGGCGAAATCGGCCTGCACCTGCCGGATGTGGCGCACGATGCGGTCCGGGTCGAGCTCTTCGGCGCGCAGCGCGGCGATGCGGGTCACCGCTTCGACGTCGTAGGGGAACGCGAAGATCGCCGCCTGGACGGATTCGATGATCGGCTCGCCGGCCGGCCGGTCGGCCAGCGCGCTGCGGAACCATTGCAGCCCCGCGTCGTAGTCGGCGAACAGCAGGTCGTGCTTGGAGGTGAAGTGCCGGTAGAAGGTCCGCAGCGAGACACCGGCATCGGCGGCGATCTGCTCGGCGGAGGTGTCCTCCACGCCCTGGGCCAGGAACCGGACCAGCGCAGCCTGCCGCAACGCTTCGCGGGTGCGTTCGCTGCGCGCGGTCTGCGGCGCTCTGGGCATGCGGCTAAAGCTACCGCAGCACCTCGGCGTACCAGAATGTCATTATTGACAAAACTTTCGCGTCGTGGTGACACTGGGCGAATGATCTCCCTCGTCGTACACGCCGTGCTGGGCACCGCCGTCGTCGCTTGGATCGTCACGTCCAATCGCGCGGTTTTCGCGAAACCTGCTCAGGGTCCGATGTTTTCGCCGATGGAGGCCGTGTACTACGTGATCGGCATCGCCTCGATCCTGCTCGGCTGGTACTTCAACATCCGCTTCGTCAACGAGTACGCGCACCCCGGTCATCACAACCCGATCTGGGGACCGGGCAGCTGGACGCAGTACGTGCAGCTGATGTTCACCAACCCGGCGGCCGGCTCGGCCAGCCAGGACTACACGATCATCAACGTCATCCTGCTGCCGCTGTTCACCATCGTCGACGGCTACCGACGCGGGTTGCGGCGCCCGTGGCTGTTCTTCGTGTCCAGCCTGTTCACCAGCTGCGCGTTCGCCTACGCGTTCTACTTCGCGACCATGGAACGCCAGCGCCGCCATGCGCTGGCGGCCGCACCGCAGCCGTCGTCATAGCGCCGAGGGCTCAGGCCGTCGGCGCCAGCACATCCGTCCCGACGTAGGGCACCAGCGCGGAAGGGACCCGCACGCTGCCGTCGGGGCGCTGATGGTTCTCCAGGATGGCCACCAGCCAGCGGGTGGTGGCCAGCGTCCCGTTCAGCGTCGCGGCGATCTGCGGCTTGCCGTTCTCGTCGCGGTAGCGGGTGGCCAGCCGCCGCGCCTGGAACGTCGTGCAATTCGACGTCGACGTCAGCTCTCGGTAGGCACCCTGGCTCGGCACCCACGCCTCGCAGTCGTACTTGCGGGCGGCCGAGGATCCCAGGTCGCCGGCGGCGACGTCGATCACCCGGTAGGGCACCTCGATGTGGGCCAGCATCGTGCGCTGCAGCTCCAGCAGGCGCTGATGCTCGGCCTCGGCGTCCTCGGGCCGGCAGTAGAGGAACGCCTCGACCTTGTCGAACTGGTGCACCCGGATGATGCCGCGGGTGTCCTTGCCGTAGCTGCCCGCCTCCCGCCGGAAGCACGACGACCAGCCCGCGTAGCGGCGCGGCCCGTCGGACAGGTCCAGGATCTCGTCGGAGTGATACCCGGCCAGCGGCACCTCGGAGGTCCCGACCAGGTACAGGTCGTCGTCGTCCAGGTGGTAGATCTCGTCGGCGTGTGCACCGAGGAAGCCGGTGCCGCCCATCACCTCGGGTTTGACCAGCACCGGCGGGATCATCAGGGTGAACCCGGCCGATGTGGCCTCCCGTACGGCCAGCTGCAGCAGACCCAGCTGCAGCAGCGCGCCCCGGCCGGTCAGGAAGTAAAACCGTGACCCGGACACCTTCGCGCCGCGGCCCATGTCGATCAGGCCCAGCGTCTCGCCGAGTTCGAGGTGGTCTTTGGGACCGGCCAGCTCCGGCGGTGTCCCGACGGTGTCGAGCACGACGAAGTCGTCCTCCCCACCGGCCGGGACGCCGTCGACGATGACATTGCCGATCGCCAGGTGCGCGGCGTGCATGGCCGCCTCGGCGTCGTCGCGCTCGGACTCGGCGGCCTTGACCTGCGCCGACAGCTCCTTGGCGCGGGCCAGCACGGCGGGCCGCTCGTCGGACGTCGCGGTCTTGACGGCGTTGCTCACGTTCTTCTGCTCGGCGCGCAGGGCGTCGGCGGTGGCGATCGCGGCGCGGCGGGTGGCGTCGGCGGCCAGCAGAGCGTCGACCAGTTCCGGGTCCTCGCCGCGGCTGATCTGAGAGCGCCGAACACGGTCCGGGTCGTCACGGAGGAGTTTGAGGTCGATCACGCCCGCCAACCCTACTTTTGTCCGCATCACCCGGGAACCCCGGGCACGCCTGTCACAATGGACACAATGTCCGATTCAGAGCTTCCCGACGACAACGCGGCGACGGCGCCGGCCGACGACGCCGCGCCGGCCGTCGGTGACGACGACGCCACCGAGACGGTCGCCGCACAGACCGAGGCCGAGAAGCCCGCAGGCACCGCCGAGGACGCCACCGCGGTGCTCGACGACGAGGTGGCCGATTGGGACGCCGAAGCCGACTGGGACGACGGCGTCAACCACGAGGAGTCCGGACGCGGCGGCTGGCGCAGTGCGCTGCAGGCCGCGCCGACCCGTCGGATCCTGCTGCTGACCGCTCTGGGCGGACTACTGATCGCCGGGCTGGTGACCGCGGTACCGATGAGCGGCGGCAACAGCATGCTCGGCTACCTGGCGGAGAACGGCGCCGTCGGCAGCCGGGGTACCGACACCTTCAACAAGGCCGTCGCCGGGGACTGCCTGACCTGGGACAAAAACCCCGACCACGCCACCATCGTGGACTGCGGCACCGACCATCTCTTCGAGGTGGCCAAGCCCATCGATCTCGGCACCTTCCCCGGCGCCGAATACGGCCCGGACGCCGCGCCGCCCACACCGGTCCGGATCCAGCAGATCGTCGCCGAGCAGTGCCAGGTCGCCGTCCGCAACTACCTCGGCCCGCACTTCGATCCGGACAGCCGCTACACCGTCAGCATGCTCTGGCCCGGCGAGGACGCCTGGCGCAGCTCCGGTGACCGGCGCATGCTGTGCGGCCTGCAATTACCCGGCGAGAACGCCAAGCAGCTGACCTTCATCGGCAAGATCGCCGAGGGCGACCAGTCCAAGGTCTGGCCGGTCGGCACCTGCCTGGGCATCTCGCCGACCACCAACCAGTCCACCGACAGCCCGGTGGACTGCGGCACCGCGCACGCCGCGGAGATCACCGGCATCGTCGACCTGAGCCAACAGTTCCCCGCCGGTGCGCCCGACGACGCCGCCCAGGACGCCTTCATCAAGGAACAGTGCACCAAGTTGACCGACGCCTACCTGGCCCCGGTGCAGCTGCGCAACACCACCCTGACCCTGATGTACAAGACCATCTCGATGCCCAGCTGGTCGGCGGGCAGCCACCAGGTGGCCTGCAGCATCGGCGCCACCCTCGGCAACGGCGGCTGGTCGACCCTGGTCAACAGCGCCAAGGGCAACCTGCAGATCAACGGCCAGGCCCCCGTCCCGCCGCCGGACATCCCGAGCGAACGCCTCACCGTGCCCTCGGTTCCGGTGGTGCCGACCTACATCCCGCAGTACGAGCCGCCGGCCAGCCAGAACCAGTCGTCGACCGGCAGCCAGAATCAGTCCAGCAACCAGGGCAATCAGGGCAACCAGCACATGCCGGCACAGTCGACGCCCAGTCCCGCCGCCTCCCCCAGCCCGACCGCGACCAACTCCGGCGGACCCAAGCCGCCGCAGGGCAACACGTTCAACCCGCCGGCCCCCGGTGCGCCCGCGCCGCCGGCCGGTGACGGTCCGGCGATGGACGGTCCCGCGGCGGACGGACCCGCCGACAACGGTCCCGCCGCGGTCGGCCCCGCGCCGGGCGCCTGACCGTATGCCGGTCCGGATGACCCCGCGCCGGTTCGAGGAACTCGTCGGCGACGCCCTCGACCTGCTACCGCCCGAGCTCGCCGCGGCGCTCGACAACGTTGTGGTGCTGGTCGAGGGCCGGCACCCGACCGAGCCCGACCTGTTGGGTCTCTACGAGGGCATCGCCCTGACCGAACGGGATTCGTTCTACGCCGGCGCGCTGCCGGACACCATCACCATCTACCGCGACGCTCTGCTCGACATGTGCCACGACGAGCCGGAGGTCGTGTCCGAGGTGGCCATCACCGTCATCCACGAGATCGCGCACCACTTCGGCATCGAGGACGACCGCCTGCACGAACTGGGTTGGGGTTAGGGCGGACCGCCCCATCAAATTTCAGGCAGGCTCGGCGGGGGACAGCGTCAAGCCCGCCCACTGCACACACCGCCACCCGCCACCGTCGGTCGGCTCCAGCACCACCGACTCGGTGTTGGCCAGCTGATTGCGCATGGCGAACTCCCCGTCGATGCCCGCCAGGGCGGCGGCGACCAGTCGGATCGCGGCACCGTGGCTGACCACCAGCAGATCAGCGGTGAAGTCGGGGTTGTCGAGGTAACCGCGGCGCAGGTCCGAAACCACCGGCAGGTACCGGTCGAGCACATCGCGGCCGCTCTCCCCGCCGGGCATGCGCAGCTGCAGGGCACCGCTGTGCCAACCCCGGTAAATCCGGGTGAACTCATCGTGCGCGGCCTCGTCGGCGCGGTCCTCCAGATCGCCGGCCTGCACCTCGTACACACCGTCGACCTCGTTACACCCGACGGCGGTGATGTCCGAGATCTCCGCGGCGGTCTGACCGGCCCGCAGCGCCACCGAATGCAGCAGCAACCCCGGTGGCACCGGCTGCGCCAGGGCGAAGTCGCGCGCCTGACGGTGACCGGCCGGGGTGAGGGGCGACCCCGGCGGCCGGGTGTCGAGTCGGCCGGCCACATTGCCGTCGGTCTCCCCGTGGCGCAGCAGCACCAGCCTCCCGCCCGCGCGCTCCGCCCTCGCCAAACTACGGCTCGGGTCGTCGCACTCAAGCCCCTCGGTTCGCTCCGCCCTCGCCAAACTACGGCTCGGGTCGTCCCTCACGGCCGCCCCTCGCGGAGCCCGGCCAGCCAGCCGTCGGCCTCATCGGGCGCCGGCGGAGTCACCCCGTCCGGGTTGTCGACCGGCCAGGACCCCAGGTAGCGGACCTGGGAGCACCGCCGGTACAGCGCCTTGAGCGCCTCGGCCACGGCCTCGTCGTCCACGTGCCCGATGAAATCCACGAAGAACACGTACGTGCCGAGCTGACGCCGGGTCGGTCGGGACTCGATGCGGGTGAGATCGATCCCGCGCATGCCCAGCTCCGACAACGCGGCGGCCAGCCCGCCCGGTTCGTTTGCCAGCCATAGCACCACCGAGGTGCGGTCGGCCCCGGTGCGCAGGGAGGGTGGTGCCGGGGCTCCGGCCAGCACGAAGCGGGTGCGGGCGTTGGGTTCGTCGACGACGCCGTCGGCCAGGGTCGCCAGCCCGTAGCGCTGGGCGGCCAGCGCCGTGCTGACCCCGGCGTCGGCCCGGCCCTCGGCCACGTCGAGGGCCGCCCCGGCGTTGGAGATCGCCGGGACCACCTCGGCGTCGGGCAGGTTCTCCGCCAGCCAGCGCCGCACCTGCGCGGCCGCCACCGGGAACGCGGCGACCGTCGCAATCCGGCGAGCGCGCGCGTCCCCGGGCGACACGACGATGGAGAAGGCCACGTCGAGGGTCAGCTCGGCGAAGATCTGCAGCGGGCTGCCGGTCTCCAGCGCGTCGAGCGTCGGCAGCACCGACCCGTCGATGGAGTTCTCGATCGGCACGCAGGCGTAGTCGGCGTTGCCGTCGCGCACGGCGGCCAGCGCCGCCGGCGTGCTGATCACCGGCACGAGTTCGACGCCCGACGGCGGGCCGGGGATCAGCCCGGCATCCACCATGGCGTTCAACGCGGCTTCGGTGAAGGTGCCTTGCGGGCCCAGGTATGCAATGCGCGGCACGGCAGCCAGCCTATCCGGTGGGGCTTGCGTCGCCCTTCGATTTGATGTTAGGTAAGGCTTACTTAATGAGAGGGGTTCCCGTGGCACTGGCGACCATCCCGGCACCGACCACCGCCGAGCGCATCCGCAGCGCCTGCCTGCGCGCCGGTGCCGCACTTTTGGCCCTCGACGGTGCCGACCCCGAGAACGCCGCCGTGCACCACCTGCTGGCCGACGGGTCGTTCGCCGTCACCGTCCCCGCCGACGGCGTGGCGGCGCTGACCGTGGCCGCCGCGGTCGGGCCCCGGGGCCGCGCCGAAGGTGTACAGGGACTGCTGGAACTCACCGACTACGCCCCGCTGCCGCTGCGCGAGCCGGTGCGCTCCCTGGTGTGGATCCGCGGCGTGCTGCGTCCGGTGCCGAAATCGGAGATTCCCGCGCTGCTCGACCTGATCGCCAGCGAGGACCCCAACCCGGCCCTGCTGAACGTCAACGCCGGGCCTCGCGCTCGCGGAACGACACCGCTCGCCGAACCCGACGGGAAGGTCGGCGCGGAGGACATCGTGCTGCTGCTGGAACCGGACTCCATCGTGGTCGCCGACGCCGACGGCGCCGAGTCCGTGGGCATCGGCGCCCTGCTGGCCGCCCGGCCGGACCCGTTCTGCGCCATGGAGTCCGGCTGGCTGCGCCACCTAGACGCGGCCCACCAGGACGTGATCGGTCGGCTGGCGGCCCGGCTGCCCAGCACCCTGCGCCAGGGCCGCGTCCGGCCGCTGGGCCTGGACCGTTACGGCATGCGGCTGCGCGTCGAATCCGACAGTGGTGATCACGACATCCGGCTGCCGTTCCCGGCCCCGGTCGACGACATCGCGGGCCTGAGCAAGGCCATCCGCATCCTGATGGGCTGCCCGTTCGTCAACGGCCTGCGACCCCGCCACACCTGAGGCGCCCGCGGCTCCGCGGCGCTACCGTGTCCCGGTGCAACCCCGCACCATCCGCATCGAGCTGGCGATCGTCCTCGCGACCACCTTCGGCCTGGCCGCCGCCACCGCCACACTGCAACTGATCGACTTCGCCCTGCGCGGTCTCGGCGAACAGCGCGTCGCCCTCAATCCGCGGCGCTCCTACTACGACGTGATCGACGCCGGACTGCACCTGGCGTCCATCGCCCAGCTGCTGGCCTGGGGCGCGCTGGCCGTCTATCTCCTCTGGCGCAGCGGGATCACCCCGCGGCGCATCGGCCTGGGCCGCTTCCGGGCCGCCCCGGATCTGCTGGGCGGACTGGGGCTCGCCGCCCTCATCGGGATCCCGGGACTGGGCCTGTACGTCGTGGCCCGACGGCTCGGCCTGGCCGCCCAGGTGGTGCCCGCCCAGACCGACGTGCGCTGGTGGGTGATCGTGCTGCTGATCGCCGCCGCGATCGCCAACGCCTGGGCCGAGGAAGTGGTGGTGGTCGGCTATCTGCTCACCCGACTGGAACAGCTGAAGGTGCGACCGCGGGTGGCCCTGCTGGCCTCGGCCGCACTGCGCGGCGGCTATCACCTGTATCAGGGGTTCGGTGCCGGGCTGGGCAACCTGGTGATGGGCCTGGTGTTCGGCTACACCTGGCGGCGCAGCGGACGGCTGTGGCCGCTGATCGTCGCGCACGCCGTCATCGACGTCGTCGCGTTCGTCGGCTACGCGCTGCTGGCCAACCGGGCCGGTTGGTTGCGCTGAGTCCACACCCCGTGGACGTAGATTGGACCGATGACCGGCGGCTCCCGACAGGATCGTGAGCGCGGTCCTCACGACGGTCGCGGTGTCCCACCCCGTCCGCCCGGCCCCGCCGAGCCGCCGGACCAGATGCTGCGGCGGCCGTCCGGGACTCCCCGGTTGCCACCCCCGCCGAGGCCGCCGACTCCACCTCGTCCCCCGGCCGGCCATCCCGCCGGCGCCCGGCCGGCCCCGCGCTCACCGGCAGACGAGCCGACCCAGCGCATCCCCGATCACCGGATGGCCCAGCCCACCCGCCGAATCGGCGACCGGATACCGCTGAGTCCGCGTACCTTCCCACCCTCCGAGGCCACCCCCCGGCGCTTGCCGCCGGCCACTCCGACCCCGGCGGGCCGCCCCCGGCGCAACCGTGCCGCCTCCTCGTCGCGATCCGATGCCCCCCCGCCGAATCGCCGACCTCCGGCACCAGCTGCCCCGCAGCCGCCGAAACCCCCGAAGCCGCCGCGCAAACGCCGGCGCTGGGGACGGATCATCCTGACCCTGCTGCTGGTCGCGATCCTGCTGCTGATCGGCGCGGTGCTGGCGGTCGGGGTGTCCACCGATCGCGCGCTGCGGCACACCGACGCGTTCACCGACTACCCGGAGCGGCCGGTCGCCGGCAGCGGCACCACCTGGCTGCTGGTCGGTTCCGACAGCCGCCAGGGCCTCTCCGAGGCGCAACAGGACCAGCTGGCCACCGGCGGCGACATCGGCGACGGCCGCACCGACACCATCCTGCTCGTGCACGTGCCGGCCTACGGCGCCGATACGCCGGCGACCATGGTGTCGATCCCCCGCGACTCCTACGTCCCGATCCCCGGCTACGGCCGCGACAAGATCAACGCCGCATTCAGCCTGGGCGGCGCGCCGCTGCTCACCCAGACCGTGGAGCAGACCACCGGCCTGCGGGTGGACCACTACGCCGAGATCGGCTTCGGCGGGTTCGCCGGCGTCGTCGACGCCCTCGGCGGGGTGACCGTCTGCCCGGTCGAACCGGTCGACGATCCGCTGGCCGGTATCAACCTGCCCGCCGGCTGCCAGAACCTCGGCGGCAGCGCCGCGCTGGGGTATGTCCGCAGCCGAGCTACCCCGCGCGCGGACCTGGACCGCATGGTGCACCAGCGGGAGTTTCTCACCGCGCTGCTGCACCGGGTTTCGGAGCCGTCGGTGTGGCTCAACCCGTGGAACTGGACGACGATTCCGCAGGCGGTCGCCGGGGCGCTGACCGTCGACACCGACACCCGGGTGTGGGATCTGGCGCGGCTGGGCTGGGCCATGCGCGACGCCACCACCGTCACCGTCCCGATCGGCGAGTACACCTGGGCCGACGCCGGCCAGGTGGTCATCTGGGACCACCAGCCCGCGGCCGATCTGTTCGACGCTCTCGGGTCCGACCGGCCGATCCCCCAGTCTGTCCTCGACGCGCAGCCCTGAGCATGCCCTGAGCGCCCTGCCGGCCGGCGCAACCGCCTATGGTGGCTGGCATGACCGCCGACGAGCCGACCTTCATCGACCTGCTGCACGCGCAGGTGGGGAACGAGTTTTTCGCCTGCCAGCAGTACACCGCCGTGGCCGTGTACTTCGACGGCCAGGACCTGCCGCAGCTGGCCCAGCGCTTCTACCAGCAGTCCATCGAGGAACGCAATCACGCGATGATGATCGTGCGGTATCTGCTCGACAAGGGCGCCGACGTGGAGATCCCCGGCGTACCGCCGGTGGTCAACAACTTCGACTCGGTGCGCGCGCCCGTCGAACTGGCCCTGCGGCAGGAGCGCGAGGTCACCGATCAGGTGACCCGGCTGGCCAAGGCGGCCCGCGCCGAGGGCGACTATCTCGGCGAGCAGTTCATGGGCTGGTTCCTCAAGGAGCAGGTCGAGGAGGTCGCCTCGATGACCACGCTGCTGACCATCGTCGACCGGGCCGACGGCAACCTGTTCCACCTGGAGAGCTTCGTCGCCCGCGAGCTAAACACCCGCGGATCGGCCGATCCGACCGCGCCGACGGCCGCCGGCGGCGCGATCTGACACCGCCGCGGAAGTGACGTAGCTAACTTCTGAGCGAACCGGTGCAACCCTGTTGAAACCCTCTCTCACGTTAGGGAATGCTGCCCTGAGTTAGGCGTACCTTCCATATCATGCCCTCTGACCTGCGGTATTATCGACCCGTGCATGTAGCAGAGGCGGCCGAATCCAAGTTCCACATCCTGCTGACCGACCAGGTCCGCAACGAATTCACCGCCTCCCAGCAATACCTCGCGATCGCCGTGCACTGCGACGACGCCGACCTGCCCCAGCTGGCCCGGTTCTTCTACACCCAGGCCGAGGAGGAACGCGCGCACGCCCTGCGGGTGGTGCGCTACCTGCTCGACCGCGGCATCCGGGTCGAGGTCCCCGGTGTCGACGAGGTCCGCAACGACTTCGACGACATCCGCGACGCCGTCGCGCTGGCGCTGGCCTCCGAACAGGTGGTGACCGACCAGGTCACCCGGCTGGCCGCCGCCGCCCGCGACGAGTTCGACTTCCTGGGCGAGGAGTTCATGGGCTGGTTCCTCAAAGAGCAGGTCGAGGAGGTCGCCACCATGACCACGCTGCTGCGTGTCGTCGACCGCGCCGCGGGCAACCTGTTCGACATCGAGGACTTCGTGGCCCGGGAGATGGTCCCGGGCGCGGTCGCCGCTCCCGCCGAGTAATCCTCAGCCGCCCAGCCACTTCCGGGTCCGGCCCGGATGGTTGGTGGCCACCCAGTTCACGCCGACATCCCGGCAGAACGTGACATCGGCAAACTCGTCGACGGTCCAGCAGTACACCCCGCGCCCGGCCGCCACGGCACGCTCCACCAGCTGCGGCCGTTCCCGCAGCGTGCCGATGGACGGTCCTACCGACCGGACGCCCGGCGGCCCGGCGTTGGCTGCGCCCGACGCCCCGGCGGACCCGGCACCGAGAAACCGCGCCGCCTCGCCCAGCTGCACGGTCGGCAGCATGGGGGCACTGCGACGCACCCGCCAGACCGCCGCCGTCGAGAAGGACATCATCACCGCGTGCACGCGGGCCGCGTGCCGCGGTTCGACCAGTCCGTAACCGTCCAGCAGCTCCAGCAGCCGTCGCTCCACCAGCGCGCCGTAGCGCACCGGATGTTTGGTCTCGATGAACAGCGTGACCGGTTGACCCCAGTCGAAGGCCAGCTCGACCAGTTCGGTCAGGCACAGCACCCCCGGCTCGTCTCCGGCGCCGCCGTCGTGCCAGGACGAGAAGTCGAGCTCGTTGAGTTGCGCCAGCGTCATCTCGCTGACCACGCCGGTGCCGTTGGAGGTGCGATCGACCCGCCGGTCGTGAACGCAGACCAGTTGCCCGTCCCGGGTCAACCGCACATCGCACTCAAGCCCGTCGGACCCCTGGTCCAGCGCCAGCTCGTAGGCACCCCGGGTGTGCTCGGGCCGCTGCGCCGACGCACCCCGGTGCGCGACGACGCGCGGGGACTCGCCGCTCACCGCGTCGGCATGCGGACTAGGCGATCCGGCCGGCGCCGACGGGTTCGACGTCGACCGGCGGTTCGGCATCGGGCTCATCGGCCGGCTCGGCGGAGTCCGCCTCCGCAACGCCGACCGGCTGCGGCGCGGTGACCGGCACCCAGCGGTGCAGCGGCCGGTCGACCGGCTTGGCCTCGAAATCGCGGAACACCCTCATCAGCGCCCAGACCGTCGCGGCGGCCAGCAGGTAGCCGACGATCGCGGCCAGCGTCGTATCGGCGACGCCCTGGGTGTCGGTGGCGAATCCGGTCCACAGCGCAAAGCCGGAGACCGTCATCACGGCCCCCGAGACCAGGGTGCTGGCCACCCACAGCAGCCACCACTGCCGGATCTGCCGGCGGCACCGGTGATAGCCGGCCTCGGCGGTGGCCAGCTCGATGACGAAGACGGGCGACCAGAACAGATTCCAGATGGGGACCACACACCCCGCCCACAGCTCGGGTCGCGAGCGCGGGTCCTTCTCGCCGCGACTGGCGTAGCTCAGTTCGCGGCGGTGCACCAGCCAGCCGGTGAGCACCAGGGTCAGGGCCAGCAGCGCCACCAGCGAGAGGACCGCACCCAGCACTGCCAACAGGTTGGCGCCCAGCGCCACGAACGGGTAGATCAGCACGGTGCGGTTGAGGATCATCAGTAGATAGCGCAGCAGGTAGGCCGCCGCGGCGCCGAGCAGAACCGCCTGCGTCACCGTGGCGACGATCTGCACCCCGCGGGCGGACATCCGGTTGTGCTCGCCGGCCGATTCGTCCTCGGTCACCGGCGGCGGATCGGGCAGCGACCAGCGCGGAATGTACTGGTAGTGCGGGGTGGGGCCGAGTGCGACGCGGGGTCGCCGCTGCCGCGGCGGGGATCCGGGCCGCACCGCGATCCAGCGGTAACCGGGACGGGCGGGCGCGACAGCGGCGGCCGGGGCGCTGCCCGCGGCGGCCGCGCCGGCCGCGGGGGCACCATCCGGCGCCACCGCGGCAGGAGCCGCGCCGCCCGCGGCGGGGGCACCCGTCGGGGCCAGCAGGGCACCCGGACAGCGTGGGCACCATTCCCGGCGCTGGTCGCGCACGTTCCACCGGGTGCCGCAGGACGAACAGACCTGGATCACCGGTTCAGCCTAGCGACGCCGCGGCCCCTCGTCGCGCGCCAGTTGCCGACGATGGGATTCCGGCCCGCGCGGGACGGGTCCGGTGATGCGGCCGAATCGATTTCGCGCGCACCGGCCGAGGGGCTATGATCGCGCACACAGCTTTGCGATTGTGAGACTTGTCACCGAGTCGGTGCTTGCAATTGCACGCAGTGGGCGAAGGAGGGAGCGAGGTGGGCACGCAGGAATTCAGTTCCGGACCCGTGGCACCGTCGTGGCATCCGTCCTCGATCGTCTACAGCCGCTCCTATCTGAGCGCCTGCCTGCGGGCCGGGGCCATCGCCCTGATGTTGCTGGCGATCCTGCTCGCCGTCGTCATCTTCTGAAACAATTCCGCGCGCAACGCCGTCCTGGTCAATCCCGGCCCCCGTGATCGGGGCGCCTTGCCATGCGAGTAGACATGGAGCAAGGTGGTTTGTGTGGCCCGAGCATGGCCATCTTCGCGACCGTGACCACCGTCATAACCCGCGCTTTCTGCAGAGAGGATCTTTCGTGGCCGACTACACGCTGCCCGACCTGGACTGGGATTACGGTGCCCTGGAGCCCCACATCTCCGGTCAGATCAACGAGCTGCACCACAACAAGCACCACGCCGCGTACGTCGCCGGCGTGAACTCGGCGGTGGCCAAGCTCGAGGAGGCCCGCGCCAACGACGACCACGCGGCGATCTTCCTCAACGAGAAGAACCTCGCTTTCCACCTCGGTGGGCACGTCAACCATTCGATCTGGTGGAAGAACCTGTCCCCCAACGGCGGCGACAAGCCCACCGGAGACCTGGCCGCCGCCATCGACGACCAGTTCGGGTCGTTCGACAAATTCCGCGCCCAGTTCACCGCCGCGGCCAACGGCCTGCAGGGGTCCGGCTGGGCGGTGCTCGGCTACGACAGCCTCGGTGACAAGCTGCTGACCTTCCAGCTCTATGACCAGCAGGCCAACGTGCCGCTGGGCATCATCCCGCTGCTGCAGGTCGACATGTGGGAGCACGCCTTCTACCTGCAGTACAAGAACGTCAAGGCCGACTACGTGAAGGCCTTCTGGAACGTCGTCAACTGGGAGGACGTGCAGAACCGCTACGCGGCGGCGACCACCAAGACCCAAGGTCTGATCTTCGGCTGATACCGAACTCTGCCGAAGGCGGGGTGCCGTGCCCGACGGGCGCACACCCCGCCTTCGTCGTTGTCGGGCCCGTCGTTATCCAACAGCGGCCGTGTTGCGGTTGCGAACCACGGTGAAAGTGGCTCATTCTGAGGCGAACCGGCCCGTCGGCGTGTCGATCAGCAGCTCGAACCGACCAGTCACGGAGGTTGCCATGGCTTCCGGATCCGGTCAGGCCATCGGCCTGGCCCCCTTCCAACTCGATGGTGCGCTCAAGGGCTTCGTGGTCTCGGGGCGCTGGCCGGACTCCACCAAGGAATGGGCGCAGCTGTTGATCGTGACGGTCCGGATCGCGTCGGTGCCCGGCCTGCTGTCCACCACGACGGTGTTCGGGGTCCGCGAGGAACTTCCCGAACGGCCCGAGCCGGGCACCGTCGGCCTGGTGCTGGCCGAGGGGCCGGTCGTCGGCGATGAAGCCGTGGAACCCGGGCGCTTCGCGGGCCACCAGCCTCCGGCGCTGCTGGTTCTGCACCCCCCGTCGGAAACCACCCCGACGCTGCCCGAATGCGCGGGCGCCGCGTCGGGGTGCGTGCTGCTGCCCGGATTGCCCCACCTAGGCCTGGAGCATCGCGCGGCGTGGGTGGAAGCCGAGTCCGACGGCACCGTCACCTCGATGGTGAGCCGCGTCGGCATCGACCCGATCGCCGATCCCGACACCGCGGTGCTGGCCATGCTGCTGGCCTCCTGACCCGGGCCTCCGTTGTCGGACAGCAAATCACGCACATGAACGGCCTCGGCATCGGGAACGTTGCCGGGGGTGGCCGGGGGCGGGCCTCTAACCGCCCTGCACCGGCCGGCCGATAACCTACTGATGAGTAACCTGGTAATGCCGTTCCGCAAGGAAAATCCGGTAAATACGCCCGCCGACCAGCGACGCAGCACCTGAGTTCCGACAAATTCGGAAGCAAATGTAAGCTGCTGGTTGAGTTTGCACTTGGCGGCGTCAGGCATCGTGGCTAGCATGGTCAGCAAATCGACCATTCGCGCTTGCCGAGCACCCTTGGCTATGGAAGGTCCCATTCACCATGAGCACGACGTTCGCCGCACGGCTTAATCGCCTGTTCGACACGGTCTACCCACCCGGTCGCGGCCCGCACACCTCCGCCGAGGTGATCGCCGCGCTCAAATCCGAGGGCATCACGATGTCGGCGCCGTACCTGTCGCAGCTCCGTTCCGGCAACCGGACCAATCCGTCGAGCGCCACCACCACCGCGCTGGCGAACTTCTTCCGCATCAAGCCCGCCTACTTCACCGACGACGACTACTACGAGAAGCTCGACGCCGAGCTGACCTGGCTGTCGGCGGTCCGCACCGACGAGGGCGCACGTCGCATCGCGACCACTACCGTCGGACTCTCCCCGGAGGCCAAGCAGGAATTGCTTCGCACCGCCGAAGAACTGCGCCGCCGCGAACACCTCGACGGCTGACCGGTCTACAGTTTGCCGATGGGCTTGATCAGGAAGCGGAAGAGCAGGGCAACCCGGCGCGCTGAAGCCAAGGCACTCAAGACCAAGGCGCGGGCGCAGGCCAAGTACGAGGCGAAGAACGAACGACGCCGGATCAAGGCCGAATCGCGCAGCGCGAACCGGGCAACGGCCGCGGCGCTCAAGGCATCCCGGGACGCCGACAAGACCGCCATCAAGGTCGCCGAGACCGAACTCAAGGCCGCCCGCGAAGGGCGCGTGCTGTCCCCCACCCGGATCCGCCGCAGCTTGACGGTGACCCGCCTGCTGGCGCCGGTGCTCGTTCCCGTCGTCTATCGGGCAGCGATCGCCATCCGCGGGCATCTCGACCAGCAGCGCGCCGATCGCCTCGGCGTCCCGCTGGCCCAGCTCGGCCAGTACTCCGGGGAGAGCGGCGTGCTGTCGGCACGGGTGGCCGGGGCGGAGAAATCCCTGCGCGCACTGGTCGAGGCGCACCCCAAGGACGCCGAGACCAAACAGTTCGCCGGCGCCATCGGTGCCCGGTTGGCCGACCTGGCGGCCGCCATCACCGCTTCCGAGTCCATGCCCCCGGCTCGCCGTCGCACCGCCCAGGCCGCCGTGTCCGACCAGCTCGACGGGATCGAGGCAGATCTGCTCGCCCGGCTCGGAGTCGGCTGACCGCGAGCCCCATTTGGCATGATGGGCCACGGGGCAGATTCCGCCCTCCACACTTTTGAACCTCCGAAGGAGTCGCAGCACATGCCCGACCCGCAGGATCAGCCCGCTGACCAGCCTGAGGCCACGCCGGCCGCGCCGCCCGTGACGAAGGCCGCCGCCAAGAAGGCCCCGGCGAAAAAGGCCGCACCGGCGAAGAAGGCTGCTGCAGCCAAGGCTCCGGCGAAGAAGGCAGCCGCCAAGAAGGCAGCCGCCCCGAAGGCCCCGTCCGCTCCGGTGGCCGAGCCGACCGCCGAGACCGCCGCCGAGAAGCCGACAGCGCCCAAGCCGGCCCCGAAGCCCGCCGCCCCGGCACCCCCGGCACCCTCTGCTCCGGCACCTGCGGAGCCCGCTGCTCCGGCAGCCGCGAAGCCCGTCGAGGCACCCGCCGCCAAACCGCTCGCCGAGGTGGTGGCGAGCGCCAAGGCGACCGTCGAGCAGGCCACCGATCCGACCCCGGCTCCGGCCGCGCTGCCCGCACCCGCGACCGGCCGTTCCCCGGTGCCCGCGCTCGTCGCTCTGGCCCTCGCCGTACTGGCGATTCTGCTGGTACGACGGTTGCGCCGCGACGACGAGTGACCGCTACCATGTGCCGGTGACTCTCACCCCGCAACCCACCGCAGATCTGGTCGACGAGATCGGACCCGACGTCCGCAGCTGTGACCTGCAGTTCCGCCAGTTCGGTGGCCGGGATTCGTTCGCCGGTCGGATCGTCACAGTGCGCTGCTACCAGGACAACGCGCTGCTGAAGTCGGTGCTGGGCGAACCCGGTGAAGGCCGGGTGCTGGTGGTCGACGGCGCCGGCAGCCTGCACACCGCACTGGTCGGCGACCTCATCGCCGAGCTCGGCCGCAGCAACGGCTGGGCAGGGCTGGTCCTCAACGGCGCAGTCCGCGATGCCCCCACCCTGCGCACCCTCGACATCGGCATCAAGGCGCTGGGCACCAACCCGCGCAAATCCACCAAGACCGGAGCCGGTGAGCGTGACGTCCCCATCGGCTTCGGCGGCGTCACCTTCATCCCCGGCGAGATCCTGCACAGCGATGACGACGGCATCGTCGTGCTCTAATCGGGATACCCCCGCCGACGCGAAAACCGCACGCCCCCAACGGGGTACGTGCGGTTTTCGCGTTCTGGCGCCGCTCGTCGGTCAGGCGGTGCTGCTACGCCTGACCTCTCCTCGCGGAAAAACGCCGCTCGTCGGTCAGGCGGTGCTGCTGCGCCTGACCTCTCCTCGCGGAAAAACGCCGCTCGTCGGTCAGGCGGTCACCGGCTCCGGGGCACGATTCCGGCTGAAGTGCAGCGACCCCTCGTCCACCTTGTCCATCCGCAGAACCTTGTAGTCCTGCAGGTAGTTCTGCCGGAACTTCCACGGTCCGCGGTCTCCCGACTTGGGCAGATCATCCATCGCCCGCAGCAGGTAGCCGGAGTTGAAGTCCGTGGTGAAGGGCTGCGCCTGGACGTCGGCGGGCACCTGCGCCTCGACCTTGTTGTAGCCGTGGGCGTCCATGTAGTTGAGCAGGCGGCAGACGTACCCGGAGACCAGGTCGGCCTTCAGCGTCCACGACGAGTTGAGGTAGCCGACGGTGACCGAGGCGTTCGGCACGCCGGAGAGCAGCGCGCCCTTGTACACCACGGAGTCGGACAGGTTGACCGGCTCACCGTTGCGGGTCACCTTCGCACCGCCGCCCAGCTGCATGTTCAGGCCGGTCGCGGTGATGATGATGTCGGCTTCCAGCTCCTCACCCGAGCCCAGTTTGACGCCCTTTTCGGTGAAGGTCTCGATGGTGTCGGTGACCACCTCGGCGTCACCGTGCTTGATGGCCTTGAACAGCGCGGCGTCGGGGTCCAGGCACACCCGCTGATCCCACGGGTTGTACCGCGGATTGAAGTGCCGGTTCACGTCGTAGCCCTCCGGCAGCCGGTGCTTGGCCATGGTCAGCAGGGTCTTGCGCATGTAGCCGGGGAACCGCCGGGACAGCTGGTACTGAGCGGTGGAGAAGCCCACTTTGTAGAGGCGGTTGATGTGGTGGGCCAGCCCGGTCGGCAGGTACTTCAGGGTGCGCTGGGTGAGCGGGTCCACGCCCGGCAGCACACCGACGAAGGTCGGCGAACGCTGCAGCATGGTGACGTGGCCGGCTCCGGAGTTGGCCAGCGCCGGGATCAGCGTGACGGCGGTGGCGCCGGAGCCGATGACGACGATCCGCTTGCCCTGGTAGTCCAGGTCCTCGGGCCAGTGCTGCGGGTGCACCAGGGTGCCCCGGTAGTTCTCCTCGCCCGGGAACTTCGGCCGGTAGCCCTCGTCGTAGTTGTAGTAGCCGGAGCAGACCATCACGAACGAGGCGTTGAGCTCCGTGGCCTTGCCGTCGGCCTCGATGCTGATGGTCCACTGGTTGTCGGGGTCCGACCAGTCCGCGGACAGCACCTTCTGGCCGTACCGGATGTGCTTGTCGATGCCGTTCTCGACGACGGTCTCACGTAGGTAGTTCTTGATCGCACCACCGTCGGCGATGCCGCGGGCGGAGGTCCACGGCTTGAAGCCGAAGCCGAGGGTGTACATATCGGAGTCCGAGCGAATGCCCGGGTAGCGGAACAGGTCCCAGGTGCCGCCGAGGTCGTCGCGGCGCTCCAGAATCACATAGCTCTTCTCGGGACATTCCTTCTGCAGGTGCCAGGCCGCACTGATGCCCGAGATTCCCGCCCCGATGATCACCACATCAACGTGTTCAGTCATGCCGCCATGTTATCGACGCGATGTTGAGTTAGTCAACACTCTGTTGAATTTTTCAACATCGGGTTAAGGTAGAGCCGTGACCACCCTCGACAACAAGCGCGCCCGGCGCTCCAGCCGACCCACCGGCGACGAGCGCCAGCGGGCCATCCTCGATACCGCGGAACGGCTGTTGCGCGAGCGGGCGTTCACCGATATCTCCGTCGATGACCTGGCAAAAGGCGCCGGGCTGTCCCGTCCCACCTTCTACTTCTATTTCGCGTCCAAGGACGCGGTGCTGCTGACCCTGTTCGAGCAGATGATGTCCGATGCCGACACCATCTTCGAATCGCTGGTCGGCTCGGTCGAGCTCGGCGATCCGCTGGTGACCCTCCGCACCGGAATCAGTGCCTTCTTCACCGCATTCGGCAAGCACCGCGCCGTCACCCTGGCCGGCGCCGCCGCCAAAACGCTGCACCCGGAGTTCCAGGTGGTCTGGTCGGGGTTCATGCAGCGCTGGGTCGACTACACCGCGCTGCTGATCGAGGCCGAACGCGAACGCGGGAACGCGCCGACGACCCTTCCGGCCGTCGATATCGCAGTGTCGCTGAACCTGATGAACGAACGTGCGATGTATGGCGCGCTGGCGAACGAGCCGCCCGCCGTGGCCGACGAGAAGGTCGTCGACACCCTCGCCCACATCTGGTTCACCGCCATCTACGGCCGCACCCCCTAAACACCCCACCCCGTTGATCCAGACACCACGCCGGCAGATCTGCCCGGTTCGGCAGCGTGGGATCTGAACCGACGGCGCAGATAGCCGAAATGCGGTTCGGCACCGCAGCCCGTCACGCCGACCATGCGGCGGGAGGTGGGCGTGGCGGCTAGCATCGGCAGACGTGCGCTTCGCCTTCAAGACCTCCCCGCAGAACACCGAATGGGCCGACATGCTGGCCGTCTGGCAGGCCGCCGACGGCATCGACGTCTTCGAATCCGGTTGGACCTTCGACCACTTCTATCCGATCTTCTCCGACCCCACCGGGCCGTGTCTGGAGGGCTGGGTCACTCTCGCCGCCCTGGCCCAGGCCACTACCCGGCTGCGGATCGGGGTGATGGTCACCGGCATCCACTACCGGCACCCGGCAGTGCTGGCCAATATGGCCTCGGCGCTGGACATTGTCTCCGCCGGTCGCCTCGAGCTGGGCATCGGCGCCGGCTGGAACGAGGAGGAGTCCGGCGCCTACGGCATCGAGCTCGGCTCGATCCGGGAGCGGTTCGACCGGTTCGAGGAGGCCTGCCAGGTTCTTCTCGGCCTGCTCACGCAGGAAACAACGACCTTCGATGGCCGGTACTACCAACTCACCGACGCTCGCAACGAACCCAAGGGCGTGCAGAAACCGCACCCGCCGATCTGCATCGGGGGTAGCGGCGAGAAGCGCACTCTGCCGCTGACCGCGCGCTACGCCAATCACTGGAATTTCATGGGCGGCAGCCCGGAAGAGTTCGCCCGCAAACGCGACGTGCTGGCGGCCGCCTGCGCCGACATCGGCCGCGACCCAGCCGAGATCACCCTCAGCGCCCACGTGCGCCTGGACGCGGACCTCGACTACGCCAAGGTGGTCGACGATTCCCTGGCGCTGGGCGCCGAGGGTCTCGACCTGGCCATCGTCTACCTCCCCACCCCGCACACGCCGGCCGTGCTGGAGCCTCTGGCCGAGGCCATCCGCGACGCCGGGTAGAAGCGCCCCGGCGTCGGTCTCCACCGCGCCTGCCCGACCCCGGCCGTCGAGACAGTCCACACGCCGGCGAGGACCCGGCGGGCAGCAGCGTGGTGTCTGCACCAACGATCGAGGCGGCGCCTGCGCACCGAGCGATGGCGGCTCAGTCCGGCCGCCCGACCAGCACGCCCTCGATCTCCCCCTCGACGGTCACCAGCTGGCCCCGGCCGGGCGGCAGCTGCTGGGCGCTGATCCGGCCGAACACCTTCACCGTGGTGGGGTCGTTGTCCATGAACAGCGTCGGCGCCCGCGAGCTGGTCAACCGGGCGACCAACGGATTCATCACCGCCGCCGCGGCCCAGTTGCCGGGCAGCCGGGCCGCCACCACGTGCAGCCCGATCTCTCGGCTGCGTTCGATCAACGGCCACAGCGGCGCGCTGGCGGCGGCCTTGCCCAGCACCACTCCGGCGGCCCGCAGTTCCTGTTCGTCGTCGATGAGCACCAGGTGGTGCGGTCCCGTCCAGGGTTTGCGGTTCAGCAGTTCCTCCTGGCTCAGGCCCGACGGCGGCAGCCGCAGCGTCAGTTCCGCGGCCAGTCCGGCCAGCGCCTCGTCGATGTCGTCGGCGGTGTACGCGTAGCCGGTGACGTGCGGCCCCTGGACCCGGCCGATCAGGCTGGTCTTGGGGTCGATGATGGTGATGTGCAGCTGGTCGGGGGTCAGCCGGGACATCGCCGCCTGGCCGATCGCCGCCAGCGCGGTGGTCTTGCCACAGCCCTGGCGCCCGACGATCAGCAGGTTGGGCAGCACCGCGGCCGGCAGCACCACCGGCGCCAGCGCCCGCTCCCCCAGCGCGAACGGGAGGTTCAGCGGGTCCGCGGCGCCCGGGGTCGCGTCGAACGCCGTCAGCACCGACGACAGGGCGATCCGCTGCGGCAGCCGGGCCAGGGTGTCGACCCGCGCCACCCCGGTCAACTCGGCGATCGCCCGGCCGGTGTCGCGGGTGGAGAGCCGGTTGCCGCCGGCGTCGAGGATCTCCGGCAGGCCCATCAGCAACTCGTGCCCGCCCGCGGTGACACCGAATCCGGGCCGGTCCGGTACCCGTCGGGCGGCGCGCCGGTGGTCGATCCCCGTCCCCATCTGGGTCTCGTCGGGATTGCTCAGCCGCAGCTGGATCCGGGCGTTGGAGATGTTGATCAGCGCCTGACGTTGCCCGACCAGCCAACCGCCGGCGCTACTCATCACGTGAATGCCGTAGGACAGGCCCTGGCGGGCCAGGGCGATCACCCGGTCCCCGGTTGCCATGTCCTTCTCGTAGAGGTCGCCGAAGTTGTCGACCACCAGGAACACGTCGCCGAAGTGGTCATCGGGATCGGTGCCCCGACTGTCGGCGTCCCGCCCGAAACGCCGGTCTCGGAACTCGGCGATGTCGATCTGGAACGCCTTGAACGCCGCCTCCCGCGCGTCTCGCAGCGCCTCCAGGGTTGCCAGGGTCCGCGCCACGCCCTCGGCGTCGGTCATCGACACCACCGCCGCCACGTGCGGCAGCTCCTCGGCCGGGAACAGCGCCGAGCCGATGCCGTAGAAGGTGATCCGTTCGGGTCGGTACATCAGCGCCGCGGTGGTCATCAGGGTCATCAGGGCGGTGGACTTTCCGCGCTGGGTGGTGCCGACCACCATCACGTTGTCCATCGCCGCGTCGACGACGTGCACCCGCTGGGTGTGATCCTCGGGCAGATCCTCGATGCCGGCCGGGAACACCAGTCCCGGGTTGTCGCCGTAGTCCTGCTGCCACGGTTTGCCCCGCCATGCCTGAACCAGCCGGTCGGCGGTTTCGGGTGCTTCCAGTGGCGGCAGCCAGATCCGGTGGGGCGCCCGGGCCGGATGCGCGACGAGGGCGTCGCGGATCACCTCGAGCAGCTTCATCCGCTTGAAACCGTCGTCGTGGTACAGGAATTCATCGGGTTCGGGTTCGACGTCGACGGCAGCCAGTGCGGCGGCGTCCGCCTCCGACAGTGGCTGGTGCTGCCAGGTCAGCGCCCGTGGACGGTCGAGGGACAGGTCGACCGTGGCGGGGCCGCAGTCGGCCTTGGGCACGACGAACGGCGTCGACACGTAGAAGCAGCGGAACTGTTCGAGCTCCCGGGGACCGACCTTGAGCAACGCGTACCCGTTGTCCTGCGACGGCAGGTGCAGCGCGGCGTCGCTGCCGATCACATCGCGGGAGTCCTCGGCCGTCTCGGCGCGCAGGGCGACCCGAAAGGCGATGTTGCTCTTGGCCTTACTCAGCGAGGAAAGGTCCAGGCGTTGCCCGCCGAGGGTGAAGAAGACGTTGCAGCCGCGGCCCTCCTGGCCGATGTGGATCACCAGGTCGATCCAGTCCGGGTGGTGATGAAACAGCTCCAGGTATTCGTCGATGATCACCAGCAGGATCGGCACCGGCTCCAGATCCCGGCCGGCCAGCCGCATCTCCTCGTACTCGTTGGCGTCCCGTGCTCCGGCCTGTTTGAACAATCGGTAACGACGGGCGATTTCACCGTTGACGGCCTTGCGCATCCGCTCGGCCAGATGCCGGTCGTCCTTACCCAGGTTCGACAGCGAACCGGCCACGTGCGGCAGCCCGGCCAGGTCCTGGGCGGCGGATTCGAACTTCATGTCGACGAAGATGATGTTGAACGTCTCCGGCGAATGGGTGAGTGCGATCCCGTTGCACAGCGCCAGGAAGTATTCCGACTTCCCGGATCCCGACGTGCCGATCACCACCGAGTGGAAGCCGTATCCGCCGAAGTCCTTGGCCCGCAACGAGATGTTCTGCAGCTCGCCGCCCGGTTTCACCCCGACCGGAACGGTCGCCCACAGCGGGTCGGCGCGGCCGCGCCGCTGCGCCCACAGTCGGTCGATGTCGAGCCGGCGCGGGTCGGTGATACCGAGGGCCCGCAGCAGCTCCGCGCCCTGGCCCGGCGTCTCCGCCTGTTCGCCGGCACCCAGTGGCGTCCAGCGCGCCAACGCGCGCGCATACCGGGCGGCCGTCGACTCCGACAGCTCGTCGGGCTTGGCGTAGAACGATCCGCCGTGCCGCAGCACACCGTCGTGCAGCTCGAATCGCTCGTCGTCGCAGGAGAATCCGACGCCGACGCCGGGCCGCGCGGCCAGTCGCAGCACGGTGATGCCGGACATGCCCATCCGGCCGGTCACCCCCTCCCAAGCGTCCGGGGCGGTGACGGCGTCGTCGACGATCAGCCAGTGCGGGCGCGGGCGGTCGGTTCCCCGGGCCATCGGCGAGGGCATCGACACCGGACTGGCGGTACTCGGCGGGCTCCACGGACCGCGGCTCTTGTGGTGCAGTTCGGCGTCGAGCTCCTCCTCCAGTTCACCCGGTGAGGCGAACACCAGCCGCCGGGGTCCGCAGGCGTCGAAGCGGGTGTCGTGTTGGTTGTGCGGCAGCCACAGTAGCCACGCCCAGTGCTCGGGGTGCCGGGTGACCAGCAGGATCTTCACCTCGGCCGGACTGTGGTAGGCGGCCACCGAGCACAGCGCGGCCCGGGCAACCGCGCGCCGCTGCGCCGCATCGTCGCCGATCACCGAGAATCCGGGCCGCGACCGCAGGCTGAGCACCTTGCCGATGTCGCGAATCCTGCTCTGCTCCAGGATGAAATCGCGCAGCGCGCCGCCGGTGACCGGTTCGAGTTCTTCGCCGACGGGCACCTCGGGCCATTGCAGCGATACCGCGGAGTCCGCGGCCTGCTGGATCCCGATGCCGATGCGTACGTCCAGGAAGTCGGGGTCGGCCGGGCGCCGCTCCCACATCCGCGGACTGCCGATGACCGCGTCGAGTGTGCGCGGGTCGGCGTGGACGAACTGCTGACCGCGCCGCTGCTGGTCGGCCGCGCGCTGGATCTCGTCGCGGTCATCGTCGAGCTGGCGCAGGTATCCGCGGCGCTGCCGCTCCAGTTCTCCCCAGCCGATCCGGCGACCGCGGCCCAGCCGGCCGCTGAACATCATGGCGCCGAATCCGACGAGACCGATCATCGGGAAGAAGCCCGACTGCAGCGATCGCACGCCGGAGGCGTACATCACCACCAGGGTCCCGATGATGCCGACCAGCAGCGCCGGGATGGCAATCATCAGCAGGATGTTTCGGGGTTCCCGCTCCGGCAGGGCCAGCGGCGCGGCGACGGCCACCCGCGCCGGAGGCAGAACCGGCGGTGGAATCCGTTGCGGACGAACGTATCCGCGCTTCGACACGTCAGCCGCCGCCGATCGCGTCCCGGGCGGCCAATGCCGCCGGCCGGGTGACGGCCGGTCCCGCGGCGAAGGTGCGCAACAACGGCCAGGGTGCCTGCACGACGTCGCCGGCGTCGATACCCAGCGCCGAGAGCGTCGCCTCATCCCAGTCGATGCCGAACCGGACCCCCTGCGGGGAGATCCAGAACAGGCTCTCCCGAGTCTCGGTCTCCGGTGCGGCACTGGTGCTGGCCACCAGGTTCGCCGCACCCGGCAGCACCAGGGTCTGGTCCGCCTCCACCGAGTCGGGTCGCCGGTCCTCACGTACCAGCGACACCAGTCGCGGGTCCTGGGACTGCGGGATCGGCAATCCCCGCCCGGACAGCACCCGGGTGACCGACCGGCGGTCGGTGGCCAGCTTCGCCCAGGACACGCAGGTGACCGGGTTGGTGGCGGTGTCGACGAACTCCAGGCGTCGATCCGGGTAGTAGTCGACCGCGAGTGCGTCGACGGCGGGCAGCCCGATCAACCTGTCCGGCGAGATCGGCTGCGGCGCGGTGCTGCCCTGGTGCACGGCGGTGCGCAACAGGTCGGCGACGAATCGGCTGACCGACTGGACCCCGTCGGCCAGCAGCACGTGGTAGCCCGACGGGGTGCCGCCGGCGTCGTGGGTGGCCAGGACAGTACCGACCGGGGTGCCGTCCAACCACCGCGACGGGGTGCCCGCGCCCGGCACGACGGGCACGATCAGCGGCTCGGTCGCCGGCAGCGCGTCGTAGAGCGCGGTGGAGATCGGGATGGGCCGGGTTACCCCCGGGTCGAGCCCCAGGTTGAACGTCAGGGTTCGGTCCGTCGGGTCGATCCGGGACCGCTGCCCGTTCCAGACGACGTGGGTGGCTCCCGCGTGGCTGACCAGGATGGCGCGGTCGGGGGCCAGCTCGTCGGCACGGCCGCCGGTGGTCGGGGTGCCCGCGATGGCGGTCACCCGGATCGCCGAGCCATGACCCGGTGCGGTGTCGCACAGCGTCCACGCCGAGTTTCCGCGGGTGACGGCGAGTTCCTCGGGGGCACCGGGGATTCCGATCATCGGGCCGGTCGGGTGGCGGGCGATTTCCGAGGCGCTGACCCAGGTGGGCGCCTCCGAGCTGCCGGTGGCCAGCCGCGCCGAGGTGAGGTTGAGCGCGGGATGCAGCCGCCCGTCGATACGCGCGTAGACCGCTCCGGTCCGGCGGTCTCCGACGATGCTGGCCTCCCCCACCAGCCCCGCCGGTTTGAGGACGTGCAGCAGCGCCATCCAGCCCACGCCGATCAGCACGAACAACATGCCCAGTGCCAGGGCGGCCTGTTGCTTGCGGTCGTCGTGCTTCATCCGGACGGAGAACCGGGTGATGGCGGCGCGCAACCGCCGGTTGTAGAACAGGTGTCCGGAGTTCTGGTCTCGGTTGGAGAGGTTCAGCGGCATGGCATCCGCCCGTGGAGTCCGGGCCGATGTCGCGCCGCCGGCCGGAGGGTCATTGCAGTTCGCTGCCGTAGCGGGCCAGGTTGTCGGCGTATGCCTCGTCGCGGAGTGCCGCGAAGACGCTGTTGATCCGGTCGGCGAGTTCGTCGTGGGTGTATTCGGTGACCGTGTGGGCGCCCAGGACCAGTTCGAGTAACCGGCCGTCGGCGTTGACGACGGCGCGTACGTCGCCGAGGTCGGCGGTGTAGGTGATGTGCTCGGCCTCGCTGACCAGGGCCTCCCAGCGGTCGGCGGCCGCGGTCAGGTCGGCCAGTACCGCCTCGACCAGGGCCCGGTCCTCGCCGGGGTCGTTGACCGTCACCTCATCCTCACCCCCCGCGCTCGAGCGTACGACCGAACCGGCGTACTCCCAAGGGGTTGGGACAACTGAATTGTGCGACCCGGTGCCGGGCAGTACCGTGCGGTGATGGCCGAGGTGTCGTTACAGCAGCAGTTGGACGAGGTGCGCGCGCTGCTGTCCCGCGCCCGGGCGCTGTTCGGCGCGAATCCCGTTGAGCCGCCTGCTGATTTCGTGCCGGAAATCGTGTCGCCCGGTGCTACCCCCGGCGCTCGGCGCGTTTGAGCCGATGCTCCAGCAGGTGTTCCCGGGCGGTCGCCAGGTGGGCCGGGGTCGGTAGTTCGTCGGACGGGGTGTGGCCGGCCGCGGTGATCTCCTCGCGAACCGCCAGCACCGCCATCAGGTGCGAGACCTGCCCGGCCCGGGTGATGGCCTCCGCCAGGCTGGCCGCATCGGTGCGCAGCGCACCCTCGGTCAGGATGACGCTGTCCAGGTAGCCGCCCCGGGTGCTGCGGAACAGGATGTGTCCGCTGGGATGGGGGGCGTCGAACGCCGGATCCGGTCCGATCACGGCCGGTCCTCGAGCAGCGCGCGCAGCCGGGCCGCGCCGTCGGCCTCGTTGCGTTCCCAGAGGTTGGCCGCCTCGTGCAGATGCTGGGCGAGTTGATGGTGCTCGTCGGCCTGGGCCAGATAGCACTTTCTGCGCTGCTCCAACAGGTCCCGGGCCGCTTCCCGGAACTCACCGAAGATGGGGCCGAGGGAGTCGATGCTGCACTGGATGTCGCCGTGCTTTTCCGGCACTGCGCGCAGCTGATCGGCGGCCTCGTCGTGCCGGGCGGCCAGACCGCGCAATTGGGCGGGATCGACGTCGATGTTGTCGGCCATCGCGGGTTTCCTTTCGGCATGTCCGACCCTAGGTGGCCGGGCGGGTGGGTGCAGGGGTTTGTCCGGGTTGGGCTGCGGCGGGCGCTCTCTCAGCGTCCTCGGCCATCAGCGGTTGCCAACCCAGGAAGTTCGGGCCGCCGACGTTGGCGATCGGCTGCAACTGGCCGTCGAACCAGGCGCGGTTCCCGTCGAGGGCGACCGCGAGCCGGTCGGTGAACATCGCGATGTCCCCGGACTGCAGCTTCGCCGGGTCCAGCGGGTGCTCGATCGGGGTGTCCG
Organism: Mycolicibacterium insubricum; assembly: GCF_010731615.1. Lineage (NCBI taxonomy): Bacteria > Bacillati > Actinomycetota > Actinomycetes > Mycobacteriales > Mycobacteriaceae > Mycobacterium > Mycolicibacterium insubricum. The sequence goes on from NZ_AP022618.1 coordinate 518,986, forward strand.
GCGCCGGCACCACGATGCCCTGCTGGCGGAACGCGTCGGTGATCGGGGTGCCGGCCAGCGTCGCGGTGAGCGCGGCCGCTATCCGACCGTCGGCGACGGTGACGACGTCGCCGTCGGGCAGGGTGACCCCGGCGGGTTCGGCCTGCGCCCCGTCGCCGGCGCTCGGTCCGGTCTCAGGGTTCGCGTCCTCGGCCCCACCGGGGTCCGGGTCGGTATCCGGGTCGGCGGTCCTCGGGTCGTTGGGATCTGCGAACAGATCCTGCAGTCTCTCCGATGACGCCAGCGGATACCTGTCCGCGGTCGGGGAGGTCCCGAGTCCGCTCTCCCCGCTGCCGACCGCCGGCATCGACAGCGTCGGCAGGCTCGGCAGGGTGACCGGTGTGCCGCCGCTCTGCCCGACGGGCGTGGTCCCGACGGGGGTGCCTGCGGCCGGGGCGCTCTGGGCGGGCTCGGCGCTCGCCGGTGCAGTCGTCGCCGGGGATTCGAGGTAGGGGTCCAGATACGGGTCCGCCGGGTCGCCGACGCCGTAGGCCTCCGCGGGCGGCGGGGCGGCGGGGTTGGTCGCCCCGCCGGACGTTGGCACGGCCGCACCGGGACTCGTCGCGCCCGGGGTTGCCGTACCGGGAGTCGTCGCGCCTGCTGCGGACGGGTCCGACGGCGGGGTCGCCGAGGCGCGGTACAGGGCCGACCAGGCGCTGGCCAGCCCTGCGCGGGATACCGCGTCCAGGCTCGCATTTTCGATCACCGCGCCGATCTCGCGTAGCTTGCCGATCAGGTACCGCTGGAAGTCCCGGGCGCCGGCCGGGGTGTCCAGGTCGGTGCGGGTTCGGACCGCGTTCTCGACGTCGGCCTGCAGTCTGTCCAGCGCGGCGGTGCCGTCTGCGGTGACGGCGTGCGCGCTGAGGATGGCGGTGACGACGTGCAGGTCCAGCAGGGCGACCGCCGAGTTCTGGTTCGCCAGTGCGGTCTCGGCCAGGTTTATCGCCGACGCCCCCGCGCCGTCGCCCGGTCCGATCGGTGCGTGGCTGTCCGGGTCGAACAGCGTGGGGTGGTTGCGCCGGATCGCCTCGACGACGCCCTCCCAGGCCTCCGGTCGTTGGCCGAGCGCCGTCAGGTCGGTCTGCGCCGGATCCAGTCCCGATCGCCACGCCTCGGGGTCTCCGGTACACCGCGCGACGTGTCCGATGACGCTGAGCACATCGGCGAAAGTGGTCACGCCGCGGACGCTACCGCCGCTGCCTCAAGGTGCCAATTCAACCCGGGGTCAGTCTGTGGATAACCCGGCGCTCTGCCGATAGATCTCGGAAAGTTCCTTCAGCACAGCAGCTTTAGCCTCGCCGGCGGACTGCGCGTCGGTGACGACCGCACTGATATCGCGCAGCTTTCCGATCAGCAGCCGACGGGTGGCCGCGGCCTGCTCGGGCGCATCGGCGCCCACCCGGTCACCGGCGGCCACCAGTGCGTCGAGTTCCTCATCGATGCCGTCGAGTCGGCGCAGTGCGGCGTCGACGGCGGCGTGCGCATCGCGCAGGGTCGCGCGCAGCCGTGCGTCGGCGGCGGCGAGTTCGGCGTCCCGGCGCGCCAACACGGACTGCGCGTCGCTCAGTACCCCGGCGGCCCGGCCCCGCTGGTCCGACATGGCCTCACCGTACTCCCGGTCGCCCCCGAGCACACTTCACTCCCGCACCCTCGGGCCGCACTCCCGCTCCCGGCCATTGACCCAGACCTCACGCCGACGACACGCGCGTTTCGACCGACGTGGATTCTGAACCGATGCCAAAGGGGCGCTCAGCCGGGGCGCCGGATGGCGATCGCCGATCCCAGCCTGCTGATCTGCACGTTGCGACCGGGCTCGGGCGCCTCGACCACCATGCCGTTGCCGATCGCCATCTGGACGTGCCCGGTGCTGGGGAACACCAGGTCGCCGGGCTGGACGTCGGAGCGAGCAACCGGGATCCCGATGTTGATCTGCTCGTAGGTGGTGCGCGGCAGGCTGATCCCGGCCTGCCGGTAGGACCATTGGGTGAGGCCCGAGCAGTCGAAGGTGTCCGGACCGGTGGCGCCCCACACGTAGGGCCGGCCCAGCCTGGACAGCGCCGAGCGCACCGCCGCCGCGCGGGCCCCCTGCGGAAGCGTGAGCTTGAGCCCGGTGCGCCCGCGGCGCTGCGCCAGGTAGCGCAGGGCCCGCAGTGCCGCGGCCCGACGCCGGGCGTTGTTGCGGGCGGCGAGCACATGCCGGTGCTGCGCGCGCAGGCGCCGGATCCGTCGTCGCAGCGCCTCTCGTTGCGCGACTGGCGAATTCGACGTCGGCACCTGGTCCGCTCTGGCCTCGGCGAGGATCCGACCGGTTGCGGTGCGCGCCTCGGCGTGCTCGGCGTGAGCGTCGGCCAGGCGGGTGTGGGCCGTGCCGTCGGTCACCCCGGCCCGCCAGAAGTCGGTGCGGGCGTCGGTGATCGTGCGCCGGTAACCGGCGGTGACGGCTACCCGATCGGCGCCGGCGCCCAGCGCCGCGACGGCCTTCTCGGCATCGGGCGCGCCGACGGCCATCGGGGCGGACTCACCGAGGAACAGCGCGTGCGCCCGGGTCAGCAGCTCCAGCTCCGACATCCTCGGCACCTCCCCGTCAGTTCGTCCCCGTCAGTTGGTTTCGCCCACGCTCCGGTCGCCGGCGTGGGCTGCGACGAAGGCCCGGACCCGGGCCAGCGCCCCCGCCGGCACCGCGCCCCGGATGCGGATGTCCCACAGTTCGTCGGCGTCGATGCCCAGCAGGGCGGCGATCACGGTTTCCGGCAGCCCGGACTCGGTACAGGCGCGGTCGAACTGGGCGGCAAGGGCACCGGGCAGCCGGGCGAGCAATTCGGCGCGGGTGTGTTCGAGTTCGCGCAGCGAGTCCAGCAGCGCACCGCCGGGCGCCGCGCCCGCGTTCACCGCGACCCGCCACGAATTGGCGGCCAGTAGCTCGGCCTTCACGCACTGGGTGATCACCGAATGAATATACGTCTCATATTCGTTTGATGTGCTCGCGGGCAGTCGGGCGATCACCGCGCGCAGCGTTTCCAGCTGGGCTTCGGCGAACCCTTCGAACACCGCCGTGTCGGCGTTGCGGTCCACCACAACGGGTCCGGGCCCGGGCGTTTTCGGCTTGGCCGGCACACCGGTCAGTTCGGCCAGTTCTCGTTGCGGATCGTCGGAGAGCAGTAGCCGACCGTAGCTGCCCGGCGGCAGGCCGAGGCCGTTCTCTACCTTCTGAACTGTGCTTTTATGCGGCTTACGGGCGCCGCGCTCCAGGAAGCTCAACCCCATCACGCTGACCCCGGTGGCTGCCGCCAGCTCGGCCAGCGACCATCCCCGCGCCTCCCGCAGGGACCGGATCGCGGCGCCGGCAGATTCCCGGCTCATCCGCGTACTCCGACCATGCCCGAATGGTACACAGCCGGTTCATCCGCCTGTGGATATCTGGTTTGATCGTCGTTTCTCTTGCCTTCGCGCCGTTTCCATGTATACGATATTGTCATCGTTTTGAATCGGAGGAGGGATCAGATCATGGAGCTTCCGCCCTGCACGACGGATCCGGACCTGTGGTTCGGCTACTGCGACGACGACAGCACCGACGGCACCTCCAAGGCCCGGGTGTACCAAGCCGCCGCGTTGACCGCCCGCACGCTGTGCCTGCGGCGCTGTCCGCTGGCGCAGCAGCGCCGGTGCGCGCGCTATGCGCTGGAGGGCGGGGAGGCCTTCGGAGTGTGGGCGGGGATCAAGCTGCCCGGCAACCAGTGGCGGCAGCGCCGCGAGCTGGACCGGGCCCGCGCACACCTGCGGCGCATTGCCGCCGGCGAGGTCACCCCGCGCGAGATCCCGGAGAACGACGCCCTGCTGCGCCGCGGCGGCGGCCCCGCACCCGCGCAGGCGATCGTGTTCCACCTGCCGGTGCGCCGCCCCGCCGCCTGACGCCCGCCACCGCCGGTTCCCCAGCCTCGCGCCGAGCCTGCGCGCCGCTCCGGGACCGCTACGTCGCCGTCATCTCGTCGATCAGCTCAAGGGTGCCGAGCTCGCGGATGGCGGCGCAGCCCCGAGACAGCATCGCCAGCATCATGTCGTCGCCGCGCTCGCTCGAGGCGGCGAAGGCCACCCCGAAGGTGGAGATGAGGGTAATCTGCGGCAGACCCAAACGGTAGTCGCGCCAACAGCTTTGCGCGTCGTACCCGGTCACGCCGTAGCCGATCAGCGCCCGGTGGTAGGCCTCGACCAGTTCGCGTTCGGCGCCGGAGCGCTGCTCCACCGGGAGTCCGGTACCCAGGAAGTAGGCGAGATCGCGGGCGGGGAGTCCGACCGACAGTGTCTGCCAGTCCACCACCGTCACCCGGGTTCGCTGGGGGTCATAGAGCAGATTGTCCAGCCGGTAGTCGCCGTGCAGCAGCGCGAAACGCTCGGGCTCGCACATCAGCCAGTCCCGGGTGTGCTCGGCGGTCGCCGTCAGCGTGTCGCGGTCGGCGGCCGTCATCCGGTCTCCGAGCACGCCGAGGGTGGTCTCGGCGGCCGCGACGGCGGCCATCTGCAGGCCCGCGGCGAAGTCGGCGTCCGGGCGCGGCATCGTCACCCCGGGGAAGGTCAGCCACTCGGGGTCGCCCCACCGGGGGCCGTGCAGTCCGGCAAGTGCGACGACGGCGAGCTCGGCCTCCCGGATGGAACACCCCCGGATCTGGTCACCCTGCACCGAGGGTGCCAGATCTCCGAGCAGCATGGCGAAATCCAGTCCGTCCCGGTCGATCTCGCAGAAATAGCACGGCGGCAGCGGCACCGCCAAGGTGGCGGCGGCATGCGTGTAGAACATGTACTCGGCCCGGTATCCCAGGGTCACCCGGGCCCGGACGTCCTGGTCCTGGGACACCAGTTTGGCCACCAGCGTGCTCGGCAGCTCGGCGGACGGATCGGCGTATTGCGGCCGGACCCGGTACGTGGCCCCGGTCTGTCCAGTGCCGACGGTTTCGACCGTCACCGCGGTGACCGGCGCGCCGAGCACCTCGGTCAACCAGGTCGCGGTGATGTCGTCGGGGCCCGCCGGAATCTCGACACTTGTCGCCATGGCCACCTCACTGTGATCGCTTCTGCGGATGCGACGCTTCACCGGCATCGCGTTACAGAGTCAAGCACGAACGTAAGGCTTTCGGGTCGATGCGCTGATATCCGCGGCGACCAGCGGGCCCGGGCCGAGACCGTCGCTGTCCGGCCGGGGACGGCTACGGGGTTCCGGCGGCGACGCGGTAGCAGTTGGTGCCGCCGATGCCGAACACCGTCACGCTCTCGCACCGCATGAAGCTGCCGTCGGGCTGATCCGACGGGTGGTCGCACCGGCCGCCTCCGTTGCCCAGCACCGTGATGTTCGTTCCCATGCACTCGGCCGAAGCGACCGGAGCCGAGATGACCCAGCCGGTCAGCGCCGCGCCGACGGCCATAACAGCGATTCCCAACTTTTTCATGATTTTCCCCCTTGGCTCGTGGCAACGGTGCGTTGCCGTGACCGCAACGTTGCCGAATCGTTGCCCGGAAAGCCATGGATTTAAACAGCTTGACTAACAAGTTCATCCGTTCGGACTACAAGAACCCGGCCCGAGCGCCTCCGGTCGTATGACACCAGCTCAGGCACCCGAGAGCGGCGCGGCTCCCGGCCCGGATCGGGCGTACCGTCGAGACTGCCTCACCGCGCTCTGCCGAAGGAGATCCGATGATCGAGTTGCTGTCCGATATGCCCGCCGGAGTCGCCGGGATCTCGGTGTCCGGAAAGCTCAGCCGCGACGACCTCGCGGTGGTGCCGACCCTGGAGGACGCCTTCAAGGGCGACGAGTTCCGGCTCGTCGAGGTGATCAACGACGACTACGCGGGCTTCGGCCACGGAGGTCTGGTGGAAGACATGCGCGTCGGGTTCGGCGCGCTGATCAAGCACCACGCCCAGTTCAAGCGAATCGCCATCGTGACGAACCTGAGCTGGGTCACCCACACCATCCACGCCCTCGCCTGGATGATCCCCGGCGAGATGAAGACCTTCACCCTCGACGAACTGGACCAGGCCAAGGAGTGGGCCGCGAGCTAGTCTGCCGCCCGCACCGGCGGATAGGTGATGTCCCAACCGTCGACGCGCGCGTTTTCGTCCAGTACCGCCCGCCGGGTCGAGGTGGGCGAAAGGATGTCGATCACCTCGACACCGGCGACGATCAGTGCGTCGGTGATCAACCGGCGATGGCAGCGCCACGGCACCGCCTCGCTGCACATGATCGCCGGGCGCTCACGGGCAGCCATCGCCAGCAGCTCGTCGAGACCCTCCCGGAACTGCGGGGTTGCCATGTAGTCGGCGTAGTCGCGAAACGCCTTGACCCGCCACGCGCCGTTGGGGCTCGCGACGCCCACCGGGGTGTGGCGTCGTCCACCCAGCTTGGGCAGCCAGCGATACTCGATGTCATCGGGCAGTTCGGCGATGATCGCGTCCCGGTTCCACTGCGGGAACTTCCGGGACGACGGGTAGGACCGCACGTCGGCGAGCAGCGTTATGTCGTTGGCGCGCAACATCGCCAGCACTTCCCCGAACTCGCGGGTCGAGTGCCCGATTGTCCACACCCGTTCTGCCATCACGTTTCACTGTAGTGACCCGCGGCGGTTGGGTGGAGGTGGTCAGCGGGTGGTGTAGCCGCCGTTGACGAACAGCGTCTGCCCGTTGACCCAGTGTCCCGGACCGGCGAGGAACACCACCAACGGCGCGATGTCCTCGATTCGGGTCAGCCGGTTGCCCATCGCCTGGGACTTGTGGAACTCCACCCGCTCCGGGGTCTCCTGCGGATAGAAGAACGGCGTGTCCATCGGTCCCGGGGCAACGTTGTTGACGTTGATGCCACGGTCGGCGAATTCCTTTGCGCCGGCGCGGGTGAAGTGCTCGACGGGACTCTTGGACCCAGCGTAGGACGAGTAGCCGTCGGTGAAGGCGGCCAGCAGCGACGTCACGATCGTGGTCACCGAACCGCCGTCGTTGAGCCGCCGGCCGGCCTCCTGCAGAAAGAAGAATGCGGCCTTGGCGTTGACGTCGAACATGGCGTCGTACTCGTCCTCGGCGATCTCCAGGATCGGCTTGCGCAGCACCTTGCCGACGGTGTTGACCGCGATGTCGACCGACCCGAACGCGCCGGCCGCGACATCGAAGAGTGCGGCGATGTTCTCCGGCCTGGTGAGATCGCCCCGTACCTTGATCGCCTCGGCGCCGGCGGCCCGCACCGCTTCGACGGTCCGGTCCGCATCGGGTTCGCTCGCCGCGCTGTTGTAGTGCACCGCGACGTTGACACCGGCACGGCCCAGTTCGGTGCTGATCAGACCGCCGAGATTCTTCGCGCCGGCGGCAACGACGGCAGACTTTCCTTTGAGTTCGCTCATGGCTCGGACGTTAATCCGTTCATCCACAAAACAGAAACAGTTGATTCACGTTTTCTCACAATTAGTATTTGTTGTCATGGTCGCCGATCTTCGCCGCCTCCGGCATTTCACCGCGGTTGCGGAGGCGGGCGGTTTCACCGCCGCTGCCACCACCGCGCACCTCAGTCAACAGGCGCTGAGCACCTCGGTGCGTCAGCTTGAGACGGAGTTGGGCGTCGACCTGTTCGTGCGCACCGGGCGCCGCGCGGTCCTCACCCCGGCCGGACGGGCACTGCTCGCCGAGGCGCGGCCACTGCTGACGGCCGCCCGCACCGTCGACCAGCGGGTCCGTGCCGCGGCGGCCAGCCCTCGAGTATGGACGGTCGGACACAGCCCCGCACTGGACAGCGCGCAGGTGTACACGCTCATCGAACCGGCGATCACCGCGTTCCCGGAGATGTCGTTCACCCTGCGTCAGTGCTATCCCGATCAGTTGATCGCCGGGATACTCGACGGCACATTGGACCTGGGCCTGCGCCGCGGCGTTGCCGACGGCGCCGATATGGCCGCGGGGGTCATCGGCTACCACCGCATCCGCGCCGCAATACCCGCCTCCCACCGACTGGCGGAAGCTCCGCACATCACCGTGAACGACCTCGCGGACGACCGACTGGTGCTGTGGGCGCCACCCGGGGCGTCCTTCTTCAGCGACTTCCTGATGGCCGCCTGCCGACGCTGCGGCTTCGAACCCGACTTCGTGGTGAGCCGAGTGCAGGGTGCGGCGATGGTGGCCGCTCCGCTGACCACCGGAGCGATTGCCCTGGTGACGGCCGAGCCCGGGCCGGTCATGAATGGCCGCGTCCGCGTCGTCGAGCTGGAGCCACCGCTGCTGGTCCCGGTCCAGGCGCTGTGGCAACGCCACACGGTGTCCGACATCCGTGATGTCCTGCTCGCCGACGAGCGGGTTCGCCAAGGCTAAGTTTGCTGGCGCGGCCCCCGCGAGCTCTCTATGGTCAGGAGCGTGACCGCCACCTCGCATCCGTTTGAGCCACACACCGAAGGCCTTGCGGCACGGCTGAACTGGCTTCGCGCCGGCGTGCTCGGCGCCAACGACGGCATCGTGTCGACGGCGGGCATGGTGGTCGGCGTCGCCGCGGCGAGCGCCGATCGCGGTCCCATTTTGACCGCCGGCGTTGCCGGCCTGCTCGCCGGGGCCGTCTCCATGGCACTGGGTGAGTACGTGTCGGTCAGCACCCAGCGGGATACCGAGAAGGCGTTGCTGACCAAGGAACGCCGCGAGCTGCGGACCGAACCGGCCGCCGAACTGGAGGAACTGACCGGTATCTACCGGGCGAAGGGGTTGTCACCGGAGACTGCGCGGACCGTCGCCCAGGAGCTCACCGCGCACGACGCGTTCACCGCACACGCCGAGGCGGAGCTCGGCATCGACCCGCAGGAACTGACCAACCCGTGGCAGGCGGCGTTCTCCTCGGCGCTCTCGTTCACCATCGGTGCATTGCTACCGCTGATCGCCATCCTCTGGCCGCCCGCGACGGCGCGGATCCCGATCACCGCCGTCACGGTGCTGGCGGCGCTGGCCGTCACCGGCGTCGTCTCGGCACGCCTCGGTCGGGCAAATCCGCGGCGAGCAGTACTACGCAACATGGTCGGCGGCGGGCTCGCGCTGCTGGTCACCTTCGCGGTCGGACATCTGGTCGGGGTTGCGATCGGCTGATTCGCGGGTTCGGTCAGGGTCGCGGGCGGTCCCGGCTTCAGTCCCGACGGCAGTTGGCGGTGTCGTCGGACCCCGTCGGCCACGGGATCCCGACCTCGCCGAGAAGTTGCTTGAGTTCATGGCGGCGGTCGTCGCCGAGGCCCGTCAGCACCCGCTCGTCGGCGACCCGGATGGCCGCCTCGGCCCGTTTCAGCAGCGTCGTGCCGTCCCGGGTGAGCCTGGCCGGCAACGCCTTCCCGGTCGCCGGGGTGACCGGTCGGGTGACCGCGCCGCGCTCTTCCAGGCCGCGCAGCACCTGGTTCATCGCCTGCGCCGAAACCTGCGTGCCGCGGGCTAGCTCGGCGCTGGTCTGACCCGGCTTCAGAGCGAGAATCCGCATGCACACGTACTCGGGCAGCCCGATGCCCAGCGGACTCAGTTCGGCGGTGACCTGCGGCCGTAGCGCAGCCATGACCCGATACAGCAGAAAGCCCAGTGGCTCGTCGTCGGCGCCGGTCATGCCCCATATCGTGACACGCACCTCCTTTCCTGCGAGCGTGCGCGTCCCCGGTCGACACGCCGCACCCCCTTCCCGCGAGCTTCCCGCGCGCGTGCGTATCTCGCGCGTGCGTATCCCCGGTGGACACGCCGATCGTTCACAGCCGCCTCACATATCAGGTTCCTTGACACCTACACCGACCGTGCGTATCAAGGAAATTGATAGATGGGCTCGCCACACTGGGTTGGCCCGGTATCTACGCGAAGGGACACGAGGATGTTTTTCAACGGATTCAACGGCGGACCCGGTTGGGGCGGACAGCAATTCGGCGGGCCCGGCGGGTTCGGCGGCGGCTTCGGCGGTGGGTTCGGGCCCGGCGGGTTCGGAGGCTTCGGCGGGGGCGGCTTCGGCGGTCCGGGTGCCGGCAGAGGACCCTGGTTCCTCAAGCGCGCCGCGTTCGGCACCGCCGCGGTTCTGCTCGACGGCCCCGCCACCGCCGCCCAGGTGATCGAGCGCGTCTCGGCCGCCACCGACGGCGCGCTCAACCCTCCGGAGGACATCGTCGAACTGGCCATCGCCCTGCTCGCCGGGCGCGGACTGGTCACGGTTGACGACGGGGTGGCCTCACTGACCGATCTCGGCAGGCAGCTCCTGGCCTTCCGCGGCGTCACCAGCGAGACCGCACAGCTGTTCTTCAAGAAGGCCGGCAAGTTCGCCGACGTGTTCAAGATCCGCAAGGAGCTGTTCGAGGTCGCCGGGCTGGCCCGCACCATCGCCTTCACCGGGACCGACGAGCAGAAGGCCAAGCTGGCCGAGACCCGCGGCAAGGTCCTCGCGGCCCTGACCGAGGCCAAGAAGGAACTGCACCGCGTCCTCGCCGACGGCTGATTCCCGCAGACCCGCCGCGGGTGACCTTCGGGTCATCCGCGGCGGTCTGCGCTGGTGAACCACCGCGCGGGCCCCGGACCCGAATGGGCATGCGCCGCCGAACATTGGCGCGCGTGCAGGAGATTCGGGGATCGCTACCTGTCGATATCCGAATCGGTGATCAACAGGCTGCCGTCGCGACGGATGATCCGGAACCACCGATTCTCGCTGGACACCCGCCCGTCGTTGCTCACGTACTCCAGATGAGCGACGACGCGCTGGTCCCCGTCGGGAGCAACCGCGGTCACCGACACCGAGCGGATGGACGCCCAGAAGTCGCGGTAGCCGCTCCATCCGGCACGCTGCTGGTAGCCCGCGTCGAGCTTCGGCCAGGCGTCCTCCGGGCGACCCGGAAGCAACGCGTAGTAGCCGGTGACGAATGCCTGCATCTCATCGAAGCCGATTCCCGTGGCCGGGGCCGAAGCGCTGGTGCTCACGGCCGGCGCACTGCTCACGACAGAGCCTCCACGGGGACCCGCGGTCGAGTTCCCACCGCCCCGCTGACCCATGATCGCGACCGTGGCGGCGACAGCCACCGCCACCAGCGCCAGGACGCCGAGCAGGATCAACAGCACCGGACTGCGCTGCGGCACCGCGGCGGGCATCGGTGTGACCGGCTGCGGGGCGGGCGCCGGGATGGGCTGTGGCAGTACCGCGGTCTGCGGTGCCCACCGGGTCACCGGGACCGTTGCCGGCGTCGGTTCCCGACCGACCCCGACGGCGGGCGCAGACGGCTGGGCGGCGGCCTGCAGCGCCGCCGCGAACTCACCGCAGGTCGCATACCGCTGATCCGGGTCTTTCGCCAGCACCCGGCGAAACACCTCGTCCACGCCGGCCGGCAATGCCGGATTCACCGCCGACGCCGATGGGATCGGCGCTGTCAAATGCGCCATCAGCACCGTGGACATCGAGTCCCCGGCATACGGCGGCTGTCCGGTCATCAGCTCAAAGGCCGTGCAGCCCAACGAGTAGAGGTCGGCCCGACTGTCCAGCGGGCGGCCTTCGATGGCCTCCGGCGAGACGTAGGAGACGGTGCCCATCGTCATCCCCACCGAGGTCAGCGCCGTGCCCTGGTCGGCCACCTTCGCTATCCCGAAGTCGGCGAGCTTGACCGTCGCGAGTTGGCCACCCGGTTCGAAGGCCAGCAGGATGTTCGCCGGCTTCACGTCGCGATGGGTGATCTGATACTGCGCGTAGGCGTAATCCAGTGCTGCGCCAGCCTTTTCGATGACGGGAATGACGAGGCCCAGCGGCAGCGGTCCGTGCTGCTGCAGCATCTGCGCCGCGTCCGAACCGTCGATGTACTCCATCGCCAACCACAGCCGCCCGTCGTACTCGCCACGGTCGTAGATGGTGATGACGTTCGGGTGCCGCAACCCCGCCAGCAGGCTGGCCTCCTGGTCGAACCGGGCCCGAAACTTCTCGTCGCCGCTGACGGCCGCGTTCAGCAGCTTCACCGCATCGCGGCGCGGGAGCCGGGGGTGCTGCACGAGATACACCTCGCCCATGCCGCCCGACCCGATGAGGCGAATCACCCGGTATTCGCCGATCGCGGCAACAGGCTCAGTCACCCGCCGAGTCTCGCATGCGACGGCCCGGGCGGCGGCGTCGACGCGAGCCGCGTCGACCGTGGGCCGGAATCAACCCGTCGGGTCAGGAGGTCCCACGCTCGGCGTCATGCACCCCGGGACACCGCGGCGGGTCGCATCAGCCCCCGGTGTCGTGCAATCCTCGATACTCTTCCGTCCATGACGGGCTTCATCGACGGCTACCTACGCTCACCGCTTTCCGGTATCGCCCCCTGGGTCTTGATGTCGGTGCTGTCGAGCCCCGGCAAGTTCGAGGTCGCGGTCTGTACCGCGCTGGGACTGACCCTCGCGACGCTGTGGCTAGCCCGGCGGCGCGGCATCTCGATCCACACACTGGAAGTGTTCGGCGCGCTGTTCTTCATCGCACTGGCCATCGTCGGCCTGGTGGCGACCCCCGGAGTGATTTCCTGGCTGGAACTGTGGGCCGGCGAACTCACCAACGTCGCGCTGGCACTGTTCGTCATCGCCACCATCGTCGTCCGCCGACCGTTCACCCTGCCGTACGCGAAAGAGCAAGCTCCCCAAGAGTATTGGGACTCACCGCTATTCATCCGGATCAACTACGTCATCTCGACGGTATGGGCGATGGCCTTCACCTTCTCGGCGGCGGTCGGCTTGGTCGGCGACGCGGTCCTGTACCAGCCGGACAACTTCTGGACCGGCTGGGTATTGCAGCTGGCGGCGATCTTGTTCGCGGTGTCGTTCACCGAGTTCTATCCCGACCATGCAAGCGCCAAGGATGCAGCCGCGCGCGGCGAGCAGGAACCGGCGCCGCCGATCGCGAAGCTTTTCGACTGGCTCCCGACCTTCGTGCTGATCGCCGGGATCTTCGGCTGGGTCACCGACGCTCTGCCCGACGCCGCCGGGATCGGGATGATCGTCGCCGGCGTGCTCGGCAATGTCGTCGTCAACAAGCTCGTCCCCGCCGAGGCGGCCTGACGCCGACGCCCCCGTCCCAACGTCAGCACTTCAGATCCTTCACGGCGTCGCCGACCTTGTCGACGACGTCCTTGGCGACGCCGGGACCTTGATCGCCCTGGCTGTCTTCCGGCTGCTCGTTCTCACCCTGCTGCGCGGTGTCGTTGTCGACCGGATCGTCGGCGTGCGCCATGGGCGCCCACACGAGCAGTGCCCCGGCGGCGAGAGCGGCGGCGTAGCGCGCAGCGGTGATCTTGACCATCGTGAACCCCCTGGTGGTTTTCTGCCGAACCAATGTGCTCGGCACGTCCCTGTCGGCGGCCTAGCGAAAACGACGCCGGACGGGGACGGCTTCCGTGGATATTTTCTCATTGAATTCTTAGAGTTTGGGAGTCTGTTTTGTCGGCCTGACCGGCGTTTTTGTCAGTGGCTCGAACTAGCGTTTGGGTATGAGTTCGACGACGGTTCCCGGGGAGGGGATTCCCGGATGTGGGCTCCCGGAGCCGGGGGTGGGCCGGCTGGCGGATCGCGGGACCGTCGCTGCCGCGCTGAGCCGGCTGGAGGCCGCCGCCTCCGACTTCGACGCGTTGAACCTCGACGCGTTGTCGGACACCGATGTACTGGCGGTGGCGGGCCGGTTGGAGGCCGTGGCCCGGGCCCATGCGGTCACCGATCACCGGGTCATGGCGCGCCTCGCCCGGCTCAGCCCCCGGGAATTCGGCGCCAAAAGCGTGGTGGAGCTGATCGCGACCCGGCTGCGGATCAGCCGCCGCGCCACCCACACCCGGCTCCGCGCCGCCGCCCTACTATCCCCCCAGCTGCCCATCACCGGGGCCGCGTTGCCCCCGAAACTCCCGGCGACCGCCGCCGCGGTCTCCGAAGGCCGCATCAGCGGCGAACACGTCACCGTCATCGCCGACTTTATGGCCCGCCTGCCCCAGCGCGTCGAACCGGAACTGCGCGCGGAAGTGGAAGCCGAGTTGGCCGGCTACGCCACCGAAACCACGCCTGAAGACCTGCGCGCGTTGGCGTTGCGGCTGGCGTCGATGATCGACACCGACGGGCCGCTGGACGATGAGGACCGGGCACGTCGGCGCGGCATCGTCATCGGCCCCCAAGGCGTCGACGGGATGAGCAAACTCACCGGCTGGGTGACCCCGCAGTGGCGGGCCACCGTCGAAGCGATCTGCGCCAAACTCGGGGCGCCGGGCATGTGCGACCCCACCCAAAAGGATCCCTGCGTCGACGGGACCCCCACCCAGGAACACATCGACGGGGATAAACGCAGCGTGGAGCAGCGCACCCATGATGCGCTGCTGGCTGCTGGGCGCGCGGTCCTGGCCTCGGGAAGCCTCGGCAAACTCAACGGCCTGCCGGCGACCATCGTCATCACCACCACCTTGCAAGATCTCACCGATGCCGTCGGGGTGGGGATCACCGCCGGGGGCACCGTGCTCCCGATGTCCGATGTGATCCGCGAAGCCCGCGAGGCGTATCACTACCTGGCGGTGTTCGATCGCCACACCAACATCCCCCTGTATCTGGGACGGTCGCGGCGCACCGCGAGTCCCGGGCAGCGGATCGTGCTCTACGCCCGCGATCTCGGGTGCACATTCCCCACCTGCACCACGCCGGGCTACCGGTGCGAGATCCACCACTGCGACCCCTGGCGCGGTGTCGGGCAGACCAACGTCGACGCCATGGCCCAAACCTGTCCGGGCCACCACCGGATGACTGAAGGACACCCCGCCACCCGCTGGACCGTCCGCCTGCGCAAAGACGGCCTCGTCGAATGGGTCCCACCCCCCAAACTCGACACCGACGGACCGCGGGTCAACAACTACCACCACCCGGGGCGCCTGCTCACCCGATACCGCAACCGACCCAGAACCACCGGAACACTGCGGAGTTAACGAACCGTCGTTACAGGTACAGACCGTCGGGCACGGCAGCCCGGTATCGACCACTACCGACCTCGGCCAACAGTCCGTCGGTGCTGATCGGCTCGCCATCAGGTACGGAAAGTACTGCACGCCTGACGATTTCACGCAGATCACTACCGCTGATCTGTTCGGGCAGCCGGCCCACCACCGTCGCGGTATCCACTCCGGATCCACCAGGCAATCCCGCAACGAGACTCGCCAGGATGCGGGCGGCGGCGGCGCGACTTGGGAAGCCGACCTCGACAATCGCGTCGAAACGTCCCGTCCGGATCGCCGCCTGATCCAAGGTGGTGGCATCGTTGGTAGACGCCAAAGTCAGAATGCGGGCATCCGCGGCGATGTCCATGGCCTGCAACAACTCCGACAGTCCCGACCTGCCGCCCCTCCGGTCGGCGCACCACAGGTCGACATCCTCCAACACCAATAGCACCGGACCGCCCAACTTCTCGGCTTCCTCTACCACCGAGGTCAACAGCTGCTCATCGGCCCGCGCTGCGAGTCGATCGAGTACTTCGCGGGCCCCGCTCTGATGTTCGGGCCTGACGTACACGCTGACCGAGAGGTCGCTCATCAGCCCTCGCCGAATGTCGATCCCGATCACGCACCCGACATCCGCGAGCACCGTCCCGGCCGGGAAGAAGGCGCGCAGGCACTGCGGATGCCGCAACGCGCGGCCGCCGATTTCGGTCTGAGTCCACCTCGGTGGAGCGCTGTACTGGCCTGCTCCCACCTCGCAGGCCTGTTCGTGAGCATCGATCCACTCGGCCAACACCAATGCGGTGGTCACCTGCGCCACCGGTGTGAGCTCGTGCTCCTCATCCACAAGGTTTCCGATGTCGGTCACGCCAAGACACCGGGCGGTGAATCTGTCTGCCGACTCCGCACCGTCGGGGCGCTCGACGACACCGACCAGCAACTCCCCCAGCGCTTTCAGGCTCGGTCGCTGACCAGGCTGACACGCCGCCCGTGGGTCGGCAAGCGCTTTTGCCCGCTGCCGCTGTGTCGCTACCGGAGGGCGATGAGTGGCGACACCGCCTCGGGGTTATCGGCCACCAACGGCTGGTAGACCGCGAACCGGAACAGCACGTCGAGAATCACCTTTGCGATCGGATCCCACGGCATTGCGATCACGGTCTTGTCCGAGGCCTGGTCCAGCGGGGTCGCGCTCGCAGGCCCCGCCGGGTTGTAGCTGGGCGGGGTGCCGTCGTACATGTCGTTGATCCAGCTACTCGCGAGCACTTTCACCGCATCGATGTTCTCGGGCTTCGAGAAACCGGCGACGATGTACTCCGCGACCTGCAGGATCGGGTTGCCGCCCTGCAGTGCATCGATGTGTCGACCGCCGGCGAGCACCACTCCGTTGAAGGAATCCGGGCGCGCGGCCTGCAGCTCATCTCCCACCACTCCGTCGAGGTTCCACGTGTAGCGCTCCGACGAAATCTCCAGCACCGGCCGGTAATCGTCTCCGCTGAGTCTGTCCAACCCATCCGGGATGGCGTTGTCCATGTCGACGGCATCAAGCAGGACGACGCCCTTCAGGTTCCCGATGGATTCATCGTCCATCTTTTCTGCGGCACCCATGACGAGCGTGCCGCCCAGTGAATGCCCGACGAGCACGAAGTCCTTCGGCAGCGCCCCGGTGTAGCCGGCCTCGGCGGCACTGGCCGTCAACTGCGGCCGATCGCCTCGGAACAGATCGGCCACGTCCTGCTGCAGCGGATCGCCTCCGAGCCATTCAGCCTTGGGGTCAAACAGATTCGACGACATCGACGGTGCGACGACGATGCTGTTGGTGCTCTCGGCCAGATACGCCGCGGTGTAGCTGTACATCGGCCCGGTGGCCATGAACCCGTGCTGCAGATAGATCAGCCGGGTGTTCTCGTCGACCTCGTCCGGGAAGTACCAGTCCGCGCGGACCGTCTTGCCGGAATCCGGCAGCACCAGCGTCGAGGTCCGCACCGTCACATTGCTGCCGGCGGGTAGCACCGGCGGCCCGGAGAAGATCTGCAGCACCGCGCCGAGCAACGAGAAGACCACCGAGCCGACGACGTTGACCGGTCCGGCCAACTCTGCGTCGCGCAGAGTGTCCACGCCCTGGCTCAGCGAGGTGGCGACGCCGATGGCCGTGGCCCGCACAGTGGTGGCGAAGACATGGGCCGCGTCAGAGGTGTCGGTCACCAGCGTCCTCAGCTGGGAGGTGAGCTGAGCCAGGGCCGCGGTGGTCGGCACGGCGTTGTTGCCGGCCAGGGACGCCGGCTCCGGCTTGGCCGTGGCATCGGTGGTGACGATGGCGAGCGTTTTCACCGGCGTTGCCTGCCCGGTGACCGTTTCCCCGTTCTCCGCTTCACCGGCCGCGGGTTCGCTCGAAGCCGAAGCCACGGTTGCCCGCTGCGTCCGATCCCCCGGCACCCGTGCGGTCAGCGCCACCAGTAGCTCACGGCCACGGGCCTCGGCCTGCTCGGTGAACGATCCCGGCTCGATCGTCTCCTCGGGCACACCGCTGCCGGGCAGCGTCACGGGGATCTGCGCAATGAGGTCCTGCGGCGCAGGTAGTTTCAGAACTCCCGCGGGGATCCGCAACCCGGCCGTCTCGACGCCCGAGTCGGTTGTCTCGACTCCCGAGGACGCGGGGGGATGCTCTGTGATCGACTGCGCCTTGAACTCCTCCGCCGACGGCGCGGGCGATTCAGGACGGACTTTGTCCGCATGGCGGCCCAGGTTGGCACCGCCACCGGCGCCGTCCACTCCGTCACCAACGCTGCCCAAGCTGCCTCCGCCGTCCAACCCGCCGCGGACGCCCACCGAACCGCGGCCGCCGCCGCCATCGGCACCGCCATCGGCGCCATCCACGCCGACGGCACTCCCGCCCTTCGCGGACCGACGCAGCCCGTCTCCGATCCGGCGGTCGAACGACGGCCTCGTCGCACCGGCCTGAGTGCTCCCGGAAACGCCCCGCCGGTTCGGCCGAACTCGGTCCGGCCCGGTGTTCGACTCCCTGACGGCATCGCCGGTGCCGGCCGTCGTTGCGGACGGCCGCTCACCCACCACCCGCGCCGCCCCCCGGTCGCCCTGCGAACCGTCACCGCCTCGCGACGACGGCGCACGATCAGCCGCCTGCCGCCGCGGCGAGTGGTCCGGTCGGGAATGAGACGACGCGTTGTCTCCGGGATCAGCCGATGCGGTCGGGACGACGGCACCACCCACTCCCAGCCACAGGCCACCGGTCAGCAGCGCAAGGCCGATCACGGCGGTGGGACGGGTGACAGGTCGAGAAGGGGTCATCGGTGCGGCTCCTGTCCGAGGGCTTCGGCGTCGTGCCAACTGGCCGGCGGCGCCCGTTGCGAAAATAATTACACAAATCGATAGTTATGTTTCTTTTTTGGCTACGCCGGTATCCCACACCGCTCCGGCATACTGGTGGCAACCGCACTCCCGAGCAGGACGAACGCCCGTGTCAACAGCCCAACGCCGTCCCCGGGGCCGGCCCGCCGGTGGCGGTATTTCCGCCGAGCAGGCCAAGACCGTGCTGATGAACGCCGCCGAGGAACTGTTCATCACCAAGGGCTACCGGGTCACCACGATGGAAGACATCGCCCGGCACGCCGGTTACTCCCGCGCTGCCATCTACCGGCAGTTCCCCAACCGCCGAGCGCTGATCGCCGCGATGGTCAACCGCATCACCCAACGGCACATCGCCGCGATGCTCCCCCGACTGCCCGAAGGCGCCGGGCTGATCACCATCCTGGTCGAGGCGCTCGTCATCGTCGCCTCCGAACTGGTCGAGGACCCGCTACTCCAGTCCATGGCCGAGCAGGCCTCCGATGACACCGTCGTCGTGTTGATCGCTGAAGATCCCGCACTCACCCAGCTGGTAGAGGCAACCATCGCCGGCATCATCGCCACCGACGCCAACGTGTTCCGGCCCGGGCTACAGCCCTACGACGTCGCGCAGTTCATCATCGCCACCGCACTGGGCCTGCTGCTGCAGACGGTGCCGGGCACCGGCGATCCCGACGTGGCCCGCCGCTATCTGGAGACATTCATACTTCCGGCGATCGTCGCCGATCCGCCCCCGGCAACCCGGGTGTTTCCCCCGGCGTGAGCCGGCCGCTACTGCCCGGCCACCAGACGCTCGACGGATACCGGTATCGGAAGCGGGGAATTCGACTGGGGTGCACCGTAGTTCCGGCTCACCGGAATGGTTCCGGTCCACGCGGTTTCCGACGGCGCGGCCGGACCACGACGAGCCTTTGAAATCCAGCGGCCGTCGGTGATCGGCAGCGCCAGCACCAGTGTCTGGGCGATATCCCGAGCGGTGTGCGGCGGGCATTCGAGATCGCGTCCCGGAATCAAGGTGCCGGTGAACAGGTCCAGCACCGTCGCGCGCTCGTCGCCGTCGATCACCTCACAGACCCCACGCACCACCGCGGATCGGTAGTTCGCCGAGTGGTCTATCTGAGCCTCGGCGATCACCAGCGCGTCAAGCAGGTAGGCGCTGACCGCCACCTTCGCCCCGGCCGCGGCGTGCCGCAGCGCCCCTGCCCCGGTCGACCCGTGCAGCAGCAGCCGGTCGCCGTCGCGAACCACCAGAATCGGGATGGCCCACGGTTCGTCGTCGAACACCGTCGACAGCGTGCCCACCAGGCACCGGTCGAAGACCTCGTCGAGCAGGGCGCGGTCCCCTCCCCTATCCGTCTTACGGGTCAGTTCGCGCAGTGCATCCATGCGGTGCAGTCAACGCGCCGGCAAAAATCAGCGCAATCTATTTTGGCCGGCCTGCGGCCATCCCGTCGCACGCCCTCGGCAGAACTCGGGCAGCCCGCCCGGCCCAACCGGGACCTAAGCCACCAAACACAAAGGTCACGACCTCTTTCGAGTCCGTGACCTCTGTGTCCGGTTCCGCAGAACCGCAATCTGTGGGCGAAGGGGGACTTGAACCCCCACGTCCCGAAGGACACTGGCACCTGAAGCCAGCGCGTCTGCCATTCCGCCACTCGCCCGAGCGACGCGGGGCAGCCTATCACGGGTGGCTGCCGACCTCCCAAATGCGAGGTCGGGGGTACAGACAGCAGTATCCACAGGCCTCTGACCTGTACGAATCGGATTCTCAGAATATTGCCGGTGCCCACCCGGGTCGGTCGGCACTTACCATTGAGCGGTATCAACACAGTGTTGCGACACGCGGCGATCTGCTGCGGAAACCGATCCGCGTGGGGCAGGAGGTGACGATGGGGCTGGTGCAGCGGCTCGATCGGAAGCTCGAGTCCACCGTCGGCGACGCGTTCGCCCGGGTATTCGGCGGCTCCATCGTTCCCCAGGAAATCGAGTCGGCATTGCGCCGGGAGGCCACCGACGGCGTCCGTACCCTGCACGGCGGCCAGCCACTGGCCCCCAACGACTACATCATTACCCTCAGTGAGCCCGACTATCAGAAGACGCTGGCCGATCCCGATCTCACTTCGGATACTTTTGCCAGGCATCTGTTGGGTTTTCTCAGGGAACAGGGATGGCAAACGTATGGTGAGGTGGTCGTCAGATTCGACCGATCTGCACAGCTGCACACCGGGCAGGTCCGGGCACGCGGGGTCGTCAACCCCGACGCCACCCGACACCCTGGCCGTAGCGTAGTTGCACCCGACCCAGCACAATCAGACCAGGCATTGACGGCAGAACCAGGAGTACCACCGATGACCGACAATCCGAGCTACCGCGGCAACCAGGGGCAGGGCGGGGATTACTTCGACTACACCCGCGGCCCCGACGACCAGCGTGGCCAGGATCCGCGGGCACCCTACGGCGAGCAGGGCGCCCCGGCTGCCGGCGGCGATCCCGGCCAGGGCTACGGCGCCCCGCAGGGTGGCTACGGTGGGCCCCAGGGCGGGTACGGCCAGGCACCCAGCGGCGGCTACGGCGCACCGCAGGGTGGTTATGACCAGCCGCAGGGCGGCTACGGACAGCCTCAGGGTGGCTACGGCCAGGCACCAGCCGGCGGGTACGGCGCACCCCAGGGCGGCTACGGCCAGGCCAGCGGCGGCCATCCGGCGCCCGGACCCGACTACGGCCAGGCACCTCAGCAGGACTACGGCCAGGGCGGGTACGGCCAGCCGAACTACGGCCAGCCCCCGCAACCCGACTACGGCCAGCAGAACTACGGCCAGGCACCCCAGCAGGGCTACGGTGCCGCGCCGCAGGGCGGCTACGGTCCGCAGTCCGGCGGCTACGACCAAGGCGGCTACGGCCAGGCACCCCAGCAGCCCGACTACGGCCAGCAGAACTACGGCCAGCAGTCCGGCGGCTACGACCAGGGCGGCTACGGAGCCGCCCCGGCGGGTGGCTACGGCCAGGCACCCCAGCAGCCCGACTACGGTCAGGCACCCCAAGCCGACTACGGCCAGCCCCCGGCCGGCGGTTACGGCCAGCAGGACTACGGCCAGGCACCCGCGGGCGGTTACGGCCAGCCCGATTACGGCCAGGCCCCTCAGGCCGACTACGGCCAGCAGAGTTACGGCCAACCGGATTACGGTCAGCAGGGCTACGGCCAGCCCCCGCAGCCCGAGTACGGCCAGTCCTCCGGCGGCTACGGCGACTACCCGGCCGGTGGCTACGAACAAGGCGGCTACGACCAGGGCGGCTACGGCGCCCCGTCCGCCGGTGCCAGCACGGTGACCCTGCAGCTCGACGACGGCAGCGGCCGCACCTACCAGTTGCGCGAGGGCGCGAACGTGATCGGCCGCGGCCAGGATGCCCAGTTCCGGCTGCCCGACACCGGCGTCTCGCGGCGGCACCTGGAGATCCGCTGGGACGGCCACGTCGCACTGCTCGCCGACCTCAACTCCACCAACGGCACCACGGTGAACAACGCGCCGGTGCAGGAGTGGCAGCTGGCCGACGGCGACGTGATCCGCCTGGGCCACTCCGAGATCGTCGTCCGCGTCCACTGACGCCACATACCGGGATCCTCCGGACTCCGGACGCGGGCCGAAGTATCGTGACCGAGCCGCAGCCGGATGTGGCGCACACGCAGGACGGGAGGACGACGCATGCAGGGCATCGTGCTGCAACTGTCGCGCGCCGGTTTCCTGCTGTTGCTCTGGGTGTTCATCTGGCAGGTGCTGCGGGTGCTGCGCACCGACATCTACGCCCCCGCCGGTTCCGTGATGGTGCGACGGGGACTCGCCCTGCGCGGTTCCCTGCTGCCGGCCCGCCAGCAACGCACCACCGCGCGGTACCTGGTGGTCACCGAGGGCGCGCTGTCGGGAACCCGGATCACCCTGGGGTCCCAACCGGTGCTGATCGGCCGTGCGGACGACTCCACCCTGGTGTTGACCGATGATTACGCCTCGACCCGCCACGCGCGGCTCGCACAACGCGGTTCGGAGTGGTACGTGGAGGATTTAGGATCGACCAATGGCACGTACCTGGACAGGGCGAAAGTGACAACGGCGGTACGGGTTCCCCTCGCCACGCCGGTGCGTATCGGCAAGACGGCAATCGAGCTGCGCCCGTGACGCTGGTATTGCGCTACGCGGCGCGCAGCGATCGAGGTCTGGTCCGCTCCAACAACGAGGACTCCGTGTACGCCGGCGCCCGGCTGCTCGCGCTGGCCGACGGCATGGGTGGCCACGCCGCCGGTGAGGTCGCCTCGCAGCTCGTCATCGCCGGTCTGGCACACCTCGACGAGGACGAGCCCGGCGGCGATCTGCTGTCCAAGCTCGACGCCGCGGTCCATCAGGGCAATTCCGCGATCGCCGCGCAGGTCGAGGCCGAGCCCGAGCTGGAGGGCATGGGCACCACGCTGACGGCCATCCTGTTCGCCGGCAACCGGCTCGGCCTGGTGCACGTCGGCGACTCCCGCGGCTACCTGCTGCGCGACGGGGAGCTGACCCAGATCACCAAGGACGACACCTTCGTGCAGACCCTGGTCGACGAGGGCCGGATCACCGCCGAAGAGGCGCACAGTCACCCGCAGCGTTCGCTGATCATGCGGGCGCTCACCGGTCACGAGGTCGAGCCCACACTGATCATGCGGGAGGCCCGCGTCGGCGACCGCTACCTGCTCTGCTCGGACGGGCTGTCCGATCCGGTCAGCGACGAGACCATCCGGGAGGCACTGCAGACGCCCGACGTCACGGCGGCCGCCGACCGGCTCATCGAGCTGGCCCTGCGCGGCGGCGGTCCCGACAATGTGACCGTTGTGGTCGCCGACGTCGTCGACGAGGACTTCGGCAGCCAGACGCAGCCGATCCTGGCCGGCGCGGTGTCCGGCGAGGACCGGGACTCGGCGCCGCCGGACACCGCCGCCGGCCGTGCCTCCGCGATCAATCAGCGGCAGCCACCGAGCAAACGCGTCGTACCGACCCCCGAACCGCCCCCGCGCAAACCACGGGGGCGGCGTCGGTTCCTGATAGCCGCGGCGCTCGTCGTGCTGCTGATCCTGGCCGGCATCGCGGCGACGTCGGTGATCCGGATGAACTACTACGTCGCCACCCACGAAGGCACCGTCTCGGTCATGCGCGGCGTCCCCGGCTCGTTCCTCGGCATCAGCCTGCAGTCGCCCTACCTGCAGGGTTGTCTGAACGATTCCAACGAGGAATCCCAGATCAGCTACGGCGAGACGCACCCCGGCTGCGCGCTGATGACGCCCGACGACCTCAAGCCCGACGCCCGCAACGGGGTCAACCAAGGCCTGCCGACCGGATCGCTGGACGACGCCATCAAGCAACTCCAAGACCTGGCCAAGAACTCCGTGCTGCCGGTCTGCGACACCTCCTACGGCGGCCCGATCCCCACCGGCCCGCTGCCCGGACCCGCGCCGAACGCCTCCACGGCCACCCCGGCGCCCAGCGTCACCGCGAGCCCGAGCGCCACCCCGGGCACCGCCACACCCGCGCAGACCACGCCGGCGCCCCGCACCCCGGCCGCGACGACCACCACCGACAGCGCCGCCGAGGAAGAGCACCACGACGTGCCGCCGACGGTGCCGCACTTCCCCCAGGCCCCCTCGACACAGAACCCGGTTCGCCAGGCACAGATCCCCGGCACCACCTGCCGGGAAGCGGCGTGACTACCGAGCCGCAGTCTCCGGTGGCGGTCGTCCCGCCCCCACCGAACCGCCGCAACACCGAGCTGGTGCTGCTGTGCTTGGCCGCCGTGCTCGCCGCCGTCGCCCTGCTCAACGTCGAACTCAACCAGGACCGGGCCCTCGGCCCGAACATCATCACCTTCCCGCTGGCCTTCCTGGTGCTCTTCGGCGCGGCTCACCTGGCTGTGCGACGGTTTGCCCCGCACGCCGATCCCGTGCTGCTTCCGGTCGTCACCGCGATCAACGGCCTGGGCCTGGTACTGATCCACCGGCTGGACCTCGGTGACCCGACGGCGAACCCGACGGCCGGGCACCAACTGCTGTGGACCGCCGTCGGGCTGACCGGCTTCGTCGTCGTGCTCGTCCGGCTCAACGACCACCGCAAACTTGCGCGGTACGGGTACGTGTGCGGATTCACCGGGCTGATCCTGCTGATCGTGCCGGCGCTGCTCCCCGCTCTCTACTCCGAACAGAACGGCGCCAAGATTTGGGTGCAGTTCAAAGGCTTTTCCATCCAGCCGGCCGAGTTCTCCAAGATTCTGCTGCTGATCTTCTTCGCCGCCGTGCTGGTCTCCAAGCGCAACGTTTTCACCAGTGCCGGCAAACACGTACTGGGTATGGATCTGCCCCGCCCGCGCGACCTGGCGCCGCTGCTGGCCGCCTGGATTCTGGCCGTCGGCGTGATGGTGCTGGAGCGGGACCTGGGTACCTCGCTGCTGCTGTACGCGTCGTTCCTGACCGTCGTGTACATCGCCACCGACCGGCTCAGCTGGGTGGTGATCGGCCTCGCGTTGTTTGCCGGCGGCAGCATCATCGCCTACCACCTGTTCAACCACGTGCGGGTGCGGGTGCAGAACTGGCTGGATCCGTTCGCCGATCCGGACAGCGGCTACCAGATGATGCAGTCGCTGTTCAGCTTCGCCACCGGCGGGGTGTTCGGCACCGGACTGGGCAACGGCCAGCCCAACACCGTCCCGGCCGCCAGCACCGATTTCATCATCGCGGTGGTCGGTGAGGAGCTCGGCCTGGTCGGGCTGGCCGGCGTGCTGATGCTCTACGCCATCCTGATCGTCCGCGGGCTGCGCACCGCGCTGGCGGTCCGCGACAGCTTCGGCAAGCTGCTGGCCGCCGGCCTGGCCGCCACTGTCGGAATCCAGCTGTTCATCGTCGTCGGCGGCGTCACCAAGCTGATCCCGTTGACCGGGCTGACCACGCCGTGGATGTCCTACGGCGGCTCGTCACTGGTAGCCAACTACCTGCTGCTGGCCATCCTGATCCGGATCAGCCACGCCGCCCGCCGGCCGATCGGTGAGGTCGGCACCCCGGCCGCCACGCCCATCGCGGCCGCCCCGACCGAGGTGCTGGGCAGAACATGAACACCGCCGTGCGTCGCGTCGCCCTGATGATCATGGGACTGATCGTCCTGCTGCTGCTCAACGCCACCTTCACCCAGGTGTTCAACGCCGACGGGCTGCGCGCGGATCCGCGTAACCAGCGGGTGCTGCTCGACGAGTACTCGCGCCAGCGCGGGCAGATCACCGCCGGCGGGCAGCTGATGGCGTACTCGGAGTCCACCGACAACCGCTACCGGTTCCTGCGCTCCTACCCCAATCCCCTGGTCTACGCACCGGTGACGGGTTTCTATTCGCTCAGCTACTCCAGCACCGGCCTGGAACGCGCCGAGGACGCCATCCTCAACGGTTCCGACCAGCGGCTATTCGGCCAGCGGCTGGTGGACTTCTTCACCGCCCGGGATCCGCGCGGCGGCAACGTCGACACCACGATCGTGCCGGAGGTCCAGCAGGCGGCCTGGCAGGCCATGCAGCAGGGCTGCAACGGCCCGTGCAAGGGCGCCGTCGTCGCGCTCGAGCCGTC
Source organism: Mycolicibacterium insubricum (assembly GCF_010731615.1). NCBI lineage: Bacteria > Bacillati > Actinomycetota > Actinomycetes > Mycobacteriales > Mycobacteriaceae > Mycobacterium > Mycolicibacterium insubricum. The sequence continues at coordinate 544,925 of NZ_AP022618.1, forward strand.
CACCGGCAAGATCCTGGCGCTGGTGTCCTCACCGTCCTACGACCCCAATCCGCTGGCCTCCCACAACGAAGCGGAGCAGTCCGCCGCCTGGGAAGCCCTGCAGAAAGATCCGGCCTCCCCGATGACCAACCGGGCCATCGCCGAGACCTACCCGCCGGGGTCCACGTTCAAGGTGGTGGTGACCGCGGCCGCCCTGGAGTCCGGGATCTCCGTCAACGAGCAACTGACCTCGGCGCCGTCCATCCAGCTGCCCGACTCCAACTCTCGCCTGGAGAACTTCGCCGGAACCCCGTGCGGTCCGGGCCCGACGGCGTCGCTGCACGACGCGTTCGCGAAGTCCTGCAACACCGCCTTCGTTCAGCTGGGCACCCGCCTCGGAACCGACGCCCTGCGCCGGGCGGCGACCGCCTTCGGGCTCGACTCCCCCACCGAGCCGATTCCCCTGCAGGTCGCCGGTTCGACCGTCGGGGCGATCCCGGACGCCGCGGCGCTGGCGATGTCGAGCATCGGCCAGAAGGACGTCGCACTGACCCCGCTGCAGAACGCGCAGGTGGCCGCCGCGGTGGCCAACGGCGGGCTGATGATGAAGCCGTATCTGGTGGCCGACCTGAAGGGTCCCGACCGGGTCAGCCTGCAGGCCACCACCCCGACCGAGCAGCGGCGTGCAGTTTCTCCGGATGTCGCGACTAAGCTAACTGATTTGATGGTCGCCGCCGAACAGTCCACCCAGCAAACCGGGGCCATCCCGGGTGTCCAGATCGCGTCCAAAACCGGCACCGCCGAACACGGAACCGATCCGCGGCACACCCCACCGCACGCCTGGTACATCGCGTTCGCGCCGGCCCGGGCACCGAAGGTCGCGGTGGCAGTGGTGGTCGAAGACGGCGGCCAACGACTGTCGGCCACCGGAGGGGCGGTGGCCGCACCGATCGGCCGTGCCGTGATCGCGGCGGCACTGCAGGGAGGAACATGAACGCGCCAGGGGAGGGACGGACCATGAGTCCGCGGAGTCGACACCGCGCCAGGATCGCCGCACCGCGCCTGACGACGATGCCGCACGCCCGACCCGTCTCGGTGCAGAATCAGTTCATGGCCGACCGCCGCGGACCCGCCCGCTCGGGAGCGCAGCCGTGAGCCCCCGCGTCGGAGTGACGCTCTCCGGCCGGTACCGGCTCCAGCGTCTGATCGCCACCGGCGGCATGGGCCAGGTCTGGGAGGCCGTCGACTCCCGGCTGGGCCGGCGCGTCGCCGTCAAGGTTCTCAAGGCCGAGTACTCCTCGGACCCCGAGTTCGTCGAGCGGTTCCGCTCCGAGGCCCGCACCGTCGCGCGGCTCAACCACCCGGGCATCGCCGGCGTGCATGACTACGGCGAGACCGATATGGACGGCGAGGGCCGCACCGCCTATCTGGTGATGGAACTGGTCAACGGCGAGCCGCTGAACTCCGTGCTCAAGCGCACCGGCCGGCTGTCCCTGCGGCACGCCCTGGACATGCTGGAGCAGACCGGACGCGCCCTGCAGGTCGCGCACACCGCCGGCCTGGTGCACCGCGACGTCAAGCCGGGCAACATCATGATCACCCCGACCGGCCAGGTGAAGCTGACCGACTTCGGCATCGCCAAGGCCGTCGACGCCGCCCCGGTCACCCAAACCGGCATGGTGATGGGCACCGCCCAGTACATCGCCCCCGAACAGGCCCTCGGACACGATGCCACTCCGGCCTCCGACGTCTACTCCCTCGGCGTGGTCGGCTACGAGGCGCTGTCGGGCCGACGACCGTTCACCGGCGACGGCGCGCTGACGGTGGCGATGAAGCACATCAAGGAGCCGCCCCCGCCGCTGCCCGCCGACCTGCCGCCCAACGTCCGCGAACTCATCGAGATCACGCTGTCGAAGAACCCGGGCGCCCGCTACCGCAACGGCGGCAGCTTCGCCGACGCGGTCGCGGCCGTGCGGGCCGGCCGTCGTCCGCCGCGGACGAACGCCGCCCCGGCGATCGGGCGTGCCACGCCGGCCGCCATCCCGGGCAGCGGCCCGCACCGAGCGGTCGCCGAGGCCCGGCCGGTGGCCGACACCCGCAGCGGCAGTACGGCGATGCGGCCGCGCTCGGGAGCCGGCAGCGCGCGCCGGCCCGCTCCCCCGCCCAAACGCGGATTCTCCTCGGGTCAGCGGGCTCTGCTGTGGTCGGCCGGCGTGCTCGGCGCGCTGGCCATCATCATCGCGGTGATCATCCTGGCGCAGTTCAAGGGCAATCAGGGCGAGCAGGGCGGCAACCGGTCCACCGTCACCCAGACCGAGACGCCTCCCCCTCAGACGTCCGAACCCGCGCCCGCGCACCCGTCGGGTTGGACGACCGGGCATCCTGAGCAGGGCAGCACCCTGCTCCTGGCAACTGCGGTGCCGCTCCTGCACCCCGGCACCGACGAGATAGCGACATGACCACGCCCCAGCACCTGTCCGACCGCTACGAGCTCGGCGAGATCCTCGGCTTCGGCGGTATGTCGGAAGTCCACCTGGCCCGCGACACCCGCCTGCACCGCGACGTCGCCGTCAAGGTGCTGCGTGCCGACCTGGCCCGCGACCCGAGTTTCTATCTGCGCTTCCGCCGCGAGGCGCAGAACGCGGCCGCGCTGAACCATCCCGCCATCGTCGCCGTCTACGACACCGGGGAGGCCGAGACCTCGGCCGGGCCGCTGCCCTACATCGTGATGGAGTACGTCGACGGGGTCACCCTGCGCGACATCGTGCACACCGAGGGCCCGATCCCGTCGCAGCGGGCGATCGAAATCATCGCCGACGCCTGCCAGGCGCTGAACTTCAGCCACCAGCACGGCATCATCCACCGTGACGTCAAGCCGGCCAACATCATGATCAGCAAGAACAAAGCGGTCAAGGTGATGGACTTCGGTATCGCGCGGGCGCTGGCCGACTCCAGCAATGTCACCCAGACCGCCGCGGTGATCGGCACCGCGCAGTATCTGTCCCCCGAGCAGGCCCGCGGCGAGTCCGTCGACGCCCGCTCCGACGTCTACTCGCTGGGCTGCGTGCTCTACGAAATCCTCACCGGGGAGCCGCCGTTCGTCGGTGACACCCCCGTCGCGGTGGCCTATCAGCACGTCCGCGAGGATCCGGTGCCGCCGTCGCACCGCAATCCCGAGATCTCGCCCTATCTGGACGCCATCGTGCTGAAGGCACTGGCGAAGAACCCGGAGAACCGGTACCAGACGGCCGCGGAGATGCGCGCCGACCTGATCCGGGTGCACAGCGGCCACGCGCCCGAGGCACCGAAGGTGCTCACCGACGCCGAGCGGTCCTCCATCCTGTCCGCACCGTCGCCGGCACGGTCGGTGCTCGCCGAACGCACCGACGAGCTGCCCCGGCAGGGCACGTCGGCCGCACGCCGCCAGTCGGTGACCCGCTGGCTGGTCGGCGTCGCGATCCTGACCGTGCTGACCGTCGTCGTCACCCTCGGGATCAACGTGCTGGGCGGCAATACCCGCGAGGTGCAGATCCCCCAGGTCCAGGGGCAGAGCCGCGATGCGGCCACCGCCACCCTGCAGAACCTCGGTTTCAAGATCACCATCCAGCAGAAGCCGGACAACAAGCAGGCTCCCGACCAGGTGATCGACACCGACCCGCCGGCCAACACCTCGGTGCGCGCGGGCAGCGAGGTCACCATCAACGTGTCCACCGGGCCGCAGCAGCAGGAGGTGCCCGATCTGGTCGGGCGCACCTACGCCGAGGCCGTACAGGCGTTGCAGGGCAAGGGTTTCACCCGGTTCACCCGGGCTGAGGTGCCGTCCACCCCGGAGCTCAAGGACAAGGTGGTCAACACCAATCCCCCGGCGGAGCAGACCTCGGCGATCACCAATGAGATCACCATCAACATCGGCACCGGCCCGGCCACCAAGGAGGTGCCGGATCTGCGCGGCCGGACGGCGGATGTCGCCCAGCAGAACCTGACGGTGTACGGGTTCACCCGGACAACCCAGGTTCCCGTCGACAACCCGGCACCGGCCGGTCAGATCGTCGGCACCACCCCGCCTGCGGGATCCAACGTCCCACTGGACACCGTGATCGAGCTGCAGATCTCCCGCGGTAACCAGTTCGTCATGCCGGATCTGACCGGCAGGTTCTGGGTCGACGCCGAGCCGCTGCTGCGGGCCCTGGGTTGGACCGGCAGCCTGGACAAGGGCAATGACGTGTCCAACAGCGGGCAGAAGACCAACGCCGTGGTGACGCAGAATCCGCCCGCGGGTGCCGGCGTCAACTTCGGCGCGAACATCTACGCGACGTTCGCCTCCTAGCTCCGCTCCCCCGGCTGTTCGGTCCCAGACGGCTCGGCACCCGCCGAGTCGGAGCCGGCCGGGTCAGGCGCGCGCGGTGGCGTCCCGCACGGTGGCCGCCAGGGTGGTCTCCAGCTCGGCGACCAGCGCCTCGCTCGGGCGCTGCCCGCAGTAGCCGAGCCAGTTGGCCAGCATCCGGTGGCCCCCCTCGGTGAGGATCGACTCCGGGTGGAACTGCACACCGTGGATCGGAAGGCTCCGATGCCGGACCGCCATGATCACCCCGCCCTCGGTGTGCGCGATGACCTCCAGTTCGGCCGGCACGGTGTCCGGCAGGATGGTCAGCGAGTGATACCGAGTCGCGGTGAACGGATTCGGAAGTCCTTCCAGCACACCGGTGTCCGAGTGGAACACCGTGCTGGTCTTGCCGTGCAGAAGTTCCGGGGCGCGGTCGACGGTCGCCCCGAAGGCCACACCGATCGCCTGGTGTCCCAGGCACACGCCGAGCAGCGGGGTCTCGGTCTGCGCGCAGGCCCGCACCAGGGCGATGGAGGCTCCGGCGCGCTCCGGGGTACCCGGCCCCGGGCTGAGCAGCACCCCGTCGAACTCCTCGGCAACGCGGGTCACCGCGGCCTCACCGGTCAGCCGCTCGTCGTCGTTGCGCCAGACCTGCGCCGTCACACCCAGCTGCCCGAGGTACTGCACCAGGTTGAAGACGAAGCTGTCGTAGTTATCGACGACGAGAATTTCCACGGCTCGAGATTACTCGGCGCCGCCAACCGGTTATCCGGCGCGAACCGTCCGGTTCGGTCGCGGTCAGTAGGGGATGGGCCCGATCGGTTGGGCGTGGGACGGCTGGACCGGACCGGTGTGGCCGACGAGCTCCAGCGTGCCGCGGGCTTCCTCGCGGTAGCCGAGCCCGAATCGCACGACGTACTGCCGGTACAGCGTGACCAGCGGCGCCGCGGCCAACGCCGCCTGCATCGCCGGCACGTCACCGATGGCCGAGATCGTGTACGGCGGGCTGTACGTGCGGCCGTTGAGCAGCAAGGTGTTGCCGACGCAGCGCGGCGCGGAGGTGGCGATCAGCCGCTGGTCCTGCATCTGGATGGCCTCGGCGCCCGCGCTCCACAGGGCGTTGAGGACGGCGGAGATGTCCTGCTGGTGGACCACCAGGTCGTCGGGGGAGGCGTCGCGGGGGAACCGGCCGTTGGCGTCGCGCTGGGCGTCGGTCAGTGTCACCACCAGGCCCGGGCCGCGGACCGGCGTGAGACCGGCCTCCAGCGCCAGCGCCGTGACCCGGGTCTGCATGGCCGACAGCGCCGCGTCGGGGGAGCCGCCGTGCACGCTGTCGATCTCGGTGGCCAGCCGGTCGCGACGGGCTAACAGCGCATCGACCGACGTCTGGGTGTCACGGACCATGTCCACCAGCCGCGGTGCGTCACTGCGCCGGATGTCGGCGCCCGCGGACAGCCCGTGAGTAGCCGCGAGCAGCAGCCCGGCCAGCAGACACACCACCGGAACCCCCAGATTCCAGCCGGGGCGCGACAGGCGAATCATCGGTCCTCCGGAGTGCTGTACCTGCGCCGGACGGCACTGGGATAGTCTTTTGAGGATTTCATCCTCGCACCCCGTGCACCAGCCGCGAAGGTAGCCATGCCCAAGTCCAAGGTCCGCAAGAAGTCAGACTTCACCGTCAGGCCGGTGAGCCGCACCCCGGTGAAGGTGAAGAGCGGACCGTCCAGCGTCTGGTTCGTGGTGCTGTTCATCGGGCTGATGCTGGGTGGCCTGCTGTGGCTGGCCGTCTTCCAGCTGGCGGCCACCGGATACGACGTTCCGCACGCCCTGCAGTGGATGGCGGATCTCAACGCCTGGAACTACGCGATCGCCTTCGCGATGATGATCACGGGTTTGCTGCTCACCATGCGGTGGCGGTGACCGGCGTCACAATCGGCGTCGTGGCCTCGGTGCCCAATCGGTGAACGCGCGGTGACCAGCGGCGCTCTCCGGTGACCAGCTCAATGACACGCGTGTAGTTCATCCCCATTGTGGATAGCATTTGTGGATAACCGCATCTGCCAAGGTAAGAAGTGTTATGGCTGATTTCCAGCAAACTCAGTGGGGCCCGACGACGGGCAGCCTCGCAACCCTCGCCGTGGCCGGCGCAGCCCTGCTTACCGCAGCTGTGATGCTGGTCACAGACCTGCCCGGGCGGGTACTGCTCGTTACCGCGGGTACCGGAATCGTATTGTTTGCGTGCTTCACCTGGCGGGCCCGGCCGAAGCTGGCAATCACCGACGACGGGCTCGCCCTGCGCGGCTGGTTTCGCACCTTCATCGTGACGCGCGCCGACCTCGCACTGCTGCGGATCACCGAGTTCCGACGCCTCGGCCGCAGCCAGCGAATGCTGGAGCTGGAAACCACCGACGATCAGCTGCGCGTCTTCACCCGGTGGGATCTGGGCGTCGACCCGCTCGAGGTTCTCGACGCGCTCACCGCCGCCGGCTACTCCGCGCCCCGCCACTGACGCGGGGCAGTGCAAGACCTTCGGACATGAACGGTCCCGGGGCCGAAACGGCCAGCCCCGGGACCGGACTATGCGTATTTCCGAGAGAGCGTGCGTCTAGGAGATGGTGATCGACTCGATCACCACCGGCTCCAGCGGCCGGTCGTTGCGGTCGACGGCGGTGCCGGCGATGGCGTCGACGACCTTCTGCGACTCGGGGTCGACGACCTCACCGAAGATGGTGTGCTTGCGGTTGAGGTGCGGGGTCTTGCCGACGGTGATGAAGAACTGCGAACCGTTGGTGCCCGGTCCGGCGTTGGCCATCGCCAGCAGGTAGGGCTTGTCGAAGGACAGTTCCGGGTGGAACTCGTCGGCGAACCGGTAGCCCGGGCCACCGCGGCCGGTGCCGGTCGGGTCGCCGCCCTGGATCATGAAGCCGTCGATGACGCGGTGGAAGACGGCGCCGTCGTAGAACGGTCCCGAGCTGCCGCCGGTGGCGTTCTCGGTGCTGTATTCCTTGGTGCCCTGGGCCAGGCCGGTGAAGTTCCCGACGGTCTTGGGGGCGTGGTTGCCGAACAGCGCGATCTTGATGTCACCGCGATTGGTGTGCAGCGTCGCGGTTGCGGTCTGAATGGGACTGGTCACGGTTTCACAGTCTGCCACCCCCCGGACCGGCCGAGGCGGCCAGGTCCGTCGGGCATCCCCGGATCCGGGGCGCCGGATACCGCCACCGATCGGCGTCCCGGATGGCAGGCTGGACAACCAGTCCCACTGCAGGAAGGTGCGCAAATGAGTTCCACCGCTGACGAATCGCTGACCCCGGGCCGGCGCCTGGCCCGGGGCCTGGCCTACACCGCGGTCGGTCCGCTCGACATCGGCCGGGGTGTGCTGGGCTTGGGTGTCGCGTCCACCCGCTCCGCGGCGGCCAATGCGCGTCTGCAGGTCGAGCGGGCCCGCCTGCGCCGCCAGCTGGCCGCAGCCCAGGAGGCTCTGTCCGACGACATCGCCGCCACCCAGGAGGCCGTCGCGGAACTGCCCGCGGCGATTGTGCGGATCGGCAAGTCGCACCGGGCCCGCCGGATCGGCCTGATCACCGGTATCGCCGTGGTCACGCTGGCCGGGGGAGCGGTGGCGTTCTCCATCATCCGTCGTTCGATGCAGCCGGACCCGTCGGCGCTGCCGCCCAGCGTCGAGGTCGACCCACACCCGTAGGGATGCACCCGGCCGCGCCGGCGGCCAGGACCGCGAACGCCAACAGCGGGTAGCTGTTGCCGACGACGTGCTGCCACCAGGACCAGTGGAGTTCCCGGTCGTTCATCATCGGCATTCGCTCGGACGGCCCGACGGTGAAGACCACCACCGCCAGCGCGACGGTCCCGACCAACCAGGGACTGCGGGCACCTTCGACGACGGCGTTGCCGGCGACCAGCAGCGCCGGCGCGATCCAGACCCAGTGATGGTTCCAGGAGATCGGCGAAACCAGCAGCACCAGCGCCGCATTGACCAACACGGCGGTGACCGGCTGCCCGGCCTCCAGCAGCCGTCGCATCCACCGCACCGCCAGCAGCAGCGCCACCGCCGACAGCGCAATCCACAGGCCGGACTGCCAGGCCTCCGGTAGCGGCAGGCGGGTCAGCATTCCGTTGAACGACTGGTTGTTGGCGAACCACGACGAGCCGATGCGGCGGGTGTCGCGCACCGTCTGCAGCCAGTACTGCGCCGAGTCCGCCGGCAGGATCAGCCACCCGGCGCCGACCGTCGCGGCGGCGGATGCCAGCGCGGTGGCCAGCGCCCGCCAATCGCGCCGGAGCAGGAAGAACAGCAGGAACACCGCGGGGGTCAGCTTGATCGCCATCGCGATGCCGATCAGCATTCCGCGCGGCCAGTGCCGGGCCCGGGTGAGGGTGTCGAACACCACCGCGGCCATCAGCACCAGATTGACCTGACCGAAGCTCAGCGTGCTGCGCACCGGTTCGATGAACTCGAACAGCGTCACCATGGCGATCACCACGGTGAGCGTGGTCAGCCGGTCGAGCTCGGGGCGCAGGCGCTTGCACACGATCCACAGCACCGCACCCAGGCAGCCCAGCGACGACAGGAAGAAGAGGGCCTGCGCGGCCGTCGTCGGCAGTACCGCCAGCGGGACGAAGGCCAGTGCGGCCGACGGCGGGTAGGTGAACCCCAGGCCCTGCGGACCGGCGATCAGCGGGTCGGTCGCATACAGCGGATACCCGGCCAGGATCGTGCGGGCGCCCGCCCGGTACACCTCGAGGTCCAGGAAGCCGACCCAGGTGTGGAACGCCAAGCCGGCGATGGTGGCGACGACGAAGGCGGCGCAGACACCGATCAGCGGCCACCGGTCCCGCCTGCCCGGAGAGGTTCGCAGCGGCTGCACCACCGCAGGCTAACAGCGCTGGGCTGCACCGACCGTCGGCGGCCATCGGGGGCCTCGCGTCGGCGCGGACCTGCCTGGTCAGCGGGGATATTTCGACACGGCCGTCGGGCTCGGACTCAGGCAGACCGGCTCGTTGCAGGGCAGCGTGGGCACGGTGGCGCTGGGGAAGGTCACCGACGTGCGATCGCGCGTGCGCTCCGGAACGGGCGCGGAGTTGACGGCCGGTTCCGGCGCCGACGGCGGCGGAGCGTCGTCGGAACCGCAGCCCCAGGTGCCGAATCCGATCGCACCCACGACCGCTATCGCACCCAGCGACTGGGCGACGGATCCTCGTGTCATGGTGCGTCCACGGTATCTCGCGCGGTACCGGTGGGCCAGGCCGGCGGCAACCCGGTCGGCGTTGAAACACCTGTGGAGCCTAGGAGATTCGAACTCCTGACATCTGCCTTGCAAAGGCAGCGCTCTACCAACTGAGCTAAGGCCCCTCGACCCGGGACGACCCGGTGGTTTCGGTTCCGTCGGGAATGGCGTGCCACACCTCACCGCGGAACTTCGACCAGATGATCGCGATCCCGCCGAGAACAACCGCTGCGATCAGCAACCGTTTCAACGGTCCGCCCTTTCGTACCGGTGCCATCCGCCGGCGAAAGCCGGTGGGCCTAGGAGGACTCGAACCTCCGACCTCTTCGTTATCAGCGAAGCGCTCTAACCGCCTGAGCTATAGGCCCGTTACAACCGCGCGCCGAGATTACCGTACCGACCGAGTGACGACCAAACCGATTGCGGTGGGCCAAGTGCCCCCGCCCGCCGAGTCCGCTGGTCAGTCCCGGTCCGCGAGGGTCACTTCGACCCCGCCGACGATGTCGGTGCTGATGTTGTAGACCATCGCGCCGAGGGTGGCCAGGGCGGTGAACAGCACGGTGTTGACCAGCCCGATGAGCAGGGCGCCGCCGAAGATCGTCCCGGCGCTGACCAGCTCGCCGCCGGTGCCGCCGGCGTTGGTCAGCAGGTCGCCGACGTTGCTGTTCAGCTTGCTCCAGACACCCATGCCGCCGAGGACCAGGTAGAGGATGGCCACCGAGATCATCCAGACGAAGAACAGCGCCACCGACAACAGGCCGGAGACCTTCAGCGTGCTCCACGGGTCGATGTGGCGGATCTGCATGCTGGCCCGGACGGGTCCGCTGCGGCCGCGTCCGGCCACCGTCACCCGGGCCGGTGACCGGGTCGCCGAGCCGTTGCCCGTCGACTCCCGGTCTCCGGTCGTGCTGCGCGGTGCCGACTTGGGCCGCGGGTCCGACAGATCCGGGAGTTCGCTGGCGTAGCTCTTCTGCTCCGCGTGACCCTTCTGCTCGGCGTGCGCGGGGGCCTCCGGCGTGGTGTCTGCGGGTTGGCTCTCCCGGGTGTCACGGGAGGCACCGGCGTCCCGCGCGCCCGCGGTTTCCCGCGCCGAAGCGATCTCGCTCGACGTCCCCGACACCGCGTGGTTCGGGGGAGTGGGAGCCGCGTGCGCCGGCGTCCGGCCCGAGGGCCGCTCGCCGGCCGGGCGCTCAGCCGGGCGCTCGCCGGCGGCTCGAGAGCCCCCGGTCTGCGCACGCGCCGCCCCCCGCTGCCAGGGCGGGGGATCGCCGGACTCGGTGATCCGGACGGTCGGCGGGCCCGACTCGGCGGCGTGTGCCGCCGAGCCCGCCGGTCGCGCACCCATCGCACGGTCGCCGGTCACCCGTCCTCCGGCGGCCGAAGCGTCGTCCGCCTCGGCCGGACGGGTGCCCCCGGGTTCGTTCGATGCTGTCACGCTGTTCCCTCGTCTCTGGTGCGCGAACTACCGCTAGCTCGTCGCCTCGTCGGCGTCGCCCTCGACATCCTCGGGCTCGTCGGCGTTGCGTGCAATCGCTATCAGTGTGTCGCCCTCGCCCAGGTTCATCAACCGAACACCCTTGGTCTGCCGTCCCGCCTTGCGGACCTGGCGCGCCGTGGTGCGGATCACCCCGCCCCCGGAGGTGATCGCGTAGAGCTCACTGGTGTCATCGACGATCAGCGCCCCGACCAGGCTGCCCCGGCGACGGTCGTACTGAATCGTCAGGATGCCCTTGCCGCCGCGGCCCTGCACGGTGTATTCGTCGATCGCGGTGCGCTTGGCATAGCCACCCGCGGTCGCCACCAACAGGTAGGTGTCCTCGCGGACCACGTTCAGCGACAGCAGCCAGTCGTCCTCGTTGAACCGCATGCCCTGCACACCCGAGGTGGCCCGGCCCATCGGCCGCAGCGCCTCGTCGGTGGCCGAGAACCGGATCGACTGGCCGTTGCCGGACACCAGCAGCAGATCGTCGTCGGACGTGCACAGCGCCGCACCCACCAGCTCGTCGCCGTCGCGCAGGTTGATCGCGACGATGCCGCCGGAGCGGTTGGAGTCGAAGTCGGTCAGCTTCGACTTCTTCACCAGACCCTTGCGGGTCGCGAGCACCAGGTACGGCGCGTCCTCGTAGCTCTTGATCTGGATGACCTGGGCGATGCGCTCCTCCGGCTGGAAGGCCAGCAGGTTCGCCACGTGCTGGCCGCGCGCCGTCCGCGACGCCTCGGGCAGTTCGTAGGCCTTGGCCCGGTACACCCGGCCCTGGGTGGTGAAGAACAGGATCCAGTCGTGGGTCGAGCACACGAAGAAGTGCGCGACGATGTCGTCGGCCTTCAGGCCCGCACCCTGAACGCCCTTGCCGCCGCGCTTCTGGCTGCGGTACAGGTCGGTCTTGGTGCGCTTGGCGTACCCGGTTTCGGTGATGGTGACGACGACGTCCTCGCGCGCGATCAGATCCTCGTCGCTGACCTCCCCGTCGGCCGGGATGATCCGGGTCCGACGGTCGTCGCCGTGCTTCTCGACGATCTCGGCCAGCTCGTCACGGACGATGGCCCGCTGGCGTTCCGGCTTGGCCAGGATGTCCTCGAGATCGGCGATCTCGGCTTCGATCTTGGCCAGATCATCGATGATCCGCTGGCGTTCCAGGGCGGCCAGCCGGCGCAACTGCATGTCCAGGATCGCCTGCGCCTGGATCTCGTCGACGTCGAGCAACTCCATCAAACCGGTGCGCGCGACATCGGCGTTGGCCGACGCCCGGATCAGCGCGATGACCTCGTCGAGGGCGTCCAGTGCCTTGACCAGACCGCGCAGGATGTGGGCCCGCTCGTTGGCCTTGCGCAGCCGGTAGGTGGTGCGCCGGATGATGACGTCGAGCTGATGGGCGACGTAGAGCCGGATCATCTGATCGAGGCGCAGCGTGCGCGGCACCCCGTCGACGATGGACAGCATGTTCGCGCCGAAGCTGGTCTGCAGCTGGGTGTGCTTGTAGAGATTGTTGAGCACCACCTTGGCGACGGCATCGCGCTTGAGCTCGATGACGATGCGCAGACCGACCCGGTCGCTGGACTGGTCCTCGATGTTGGAGATGCCGGCGAGTCTCCCGTCGCGGACCTGCTCGGCGATCGAGGTGATGAAGTTGTCGTGGTTGACCTGGTACGGCAACTCGGTGATCACCAGGCCGGTGCGGCCCTTGGCGACTTCCTCGATCTCGACCACGCCGCGCATCCGGACGGAGCCGCGGCCGGTCCGGTAGGCATCGGAGATGCCCTGGGACCCGACGATCAGGCCGTGGGTGGGGAAGTCGGGTCCCTTGACCCGTTCCATCACGGCTTCCAGCGTGGTCTCCTCGTCGGCCTCGTGGTGCTCCAGGCACCAGTAGACCGCCTCGGCCAACTCCCGCAGATTGTGCGGCGGGATGTTGGTGGCCATGCCGACGGCGATACCGCCGGAGCCGTTGGCGAGCAGGTTCGGGAACCGGCTCGGCAGCACCGTCGGTTCCTGCACTCGACCGTCGTAGTTCGGGATGAAATCGACTGTCTCCTCGTCGATTTCACGCAGCATATCCATGGCCAGCGGAGTCAGCCGGGCCTCGGTGTAACGCATGGCGGCTGGCGGGTCGTTGCCCGGCGAGCCGAAGTTGCCCTGACCGTCGACCAGGGGGTAGCGCAACGACCACGGCTGGGCCATCCGGACCAGGGTGTCGTAGATCGAGGCGTCACCGTGCGGGTGGTAGTTGCCCATGGTCTCGGCGACCGATCGGGCGGACTTGGCGTGGCTGCGGTCCGGCCGGAATCCGCTGTCGTACATGGCATACAGCACGCGTCGGTGCACCGGCTTGAGGCCGTCGCGGACCTCGGGCAGTGCCCGGCCGACGATCACGCTCATCGCGTAATCGATGTAGCTGTTCTGCATTTCCTGCTGGATGTCGACCGGTTCGATCCGGTCGGCCGGCCCCTCACCCGGGGGCAGCGTGGTGTCTGTCATCTATTCCTCGGTTCGACGATGGTCGGATTCGGCGGTTACCCGGTTAAACGTCCAGGAATCTCACGTCTTTGGCGTTGCGGGTGATGAAGCTGCGGCGGGCCTCCACGTCTTCTCCCATCAGGATCGAGAAGAGTTCGTCGGCGGACGCCGCGTCGTCGAGGGTGATCTGGCGCAGCACCCGGACCGAAGGGTCCATGGTGGTCTCCCACAGTTCCTTGGCGTCCATCTCGCCGAGGCCCTTGTAGCGCTGGATGCCGTCGTCCTTGTTGATCTTCTTGCCGGCTTCCGCACCCGCCTTTAGCAGGGCGTCGCGCTCCCGGTCGGAATAGGCGAATTCTGGTTCGCTGCGTTGCCATTTCAGCTTGTACAGCGGCGGCTGCGCCAGGAATACGTGCCCATTCTCGATCAGCGGCCGCATGAACCGGAACAGCAGGGTCAGCAGCAGCGTGGAGATGTGCTGGCCGTCGACGTCGGCGTCGGCCATCAGGACGATCTTGTAGTAGCGCAGCTTGGAGATGTCGAACTCGTCGTGGATGCCGGTGCCCAGCGCGGTGATGATGGCCTGGACTTCGGTGTTCTTCAAAACCCGGTCGATACGGGCCTTTTCGACGTTGATGATCTTTCCGCGCAGCGGCAGGATCGCCTGGAACATCGAATCGCGGCCGCTCTTGGCCGAGCCGCCGGCGGAGTCGCCCTCCACCACGTACAGCTCGGATTTGCTCGGGTCGCTGGAGCGGCAGTCGGCCAGCTTGCCCGGCAGGCCACCGAGGTCGGTGGCACTCTTGCGGCGCACCAACTCCCGGGCCTTGCGCGCGGCGAGACGGGCCTGCGCGGACGAAACTGCTTTGTTGACAACAGTTTTCGCCTCGGCGGGGTTCGCCTCGAACCAGTGGGTGAGCTGCTCGTTGCAGGTCTTCTGAACGAAGGACTTGACCTCGGTGTTGCCCAGCTTCGTCTTGGTCTGGCCCTCGAACTGCGGGTCGCTGACCTTCACCGAGATGACGGCGGCCAGTCCCTCGCGGATGTCGTCACCGGAAAGATTGGGATCCTTCTCCTTGAGCAGCTTCTTGTCCTTGGCGTACTTGTTGACCACCGAGGTCAACGCCGCGCGGAAGCCTTCCTCGTGGGTGCCGCCCTCGTGGGTGTTGATGGTGTTGGCGAAGGTGTGCACGGATTCGGAGTAGCCGGAGTTCCACTGCATGGCGATCTCGACTTCGTGGCCGGGGCCCTTCCCGTCGAAGTCGATGATGCTCTGCTGGATGGGGCTTTTCGTACGGTTGATGTGCTTGACGTAGTCGACCAGGCCGCCGGGGTAGTGGAACACCCGGTGCTTGACCTTGTGCACCGCCTTCTCCGCCTCCTGCTCCTCGGCGGTCTTTGGCGCCTCGGCGGTGTCGCTGACCACCTCGTCGGTGACCTCATTGCGGGTGACCCGCTCGTCGGTCAGCTCGATGGTCAGTCCCTTGTTGAGGAACGCCATCTCCTGCAGCCGGCGGGCGACGGTCTCGAAGTCATAGGTGGTGGTCTCGAAGACGTCGGGATCGGCCCAGAACCGGATGGTGGTGCCGGTCGCCTTGGTCTTGTCGCCCTGACGCAGGGTTCCGGGGACGGAGTTGTCGTAGGTCTGGAACCACTCGAAGCCGTCGGTCCGGATATCGGCTTCCAGCCGGGTGGACAGCGCGTTGACTACCGAGACGCCGACGCCGTGCAGACCGCCGGAGACGCTGTAGGCGCCCTCCTCGAACTTTCCGCCGGCGTGCAGCACGGTCATCACGACGTCGACGGTGGGGATGCCGGTGGCATGCATCCCGACCGGGATGCCGCGGCCGTTGTCGGTGACCTCAACACCACCGTCTTCCAGAATCCGGACGATGACCTTGTCGGCGAAGCCGGCCATCGCCTCGTCCACCGCGTTGTCGACGACTTCCCAGATCAGGTGGTGCAGACCGCGCTCTCCGGTGGACCCGATGTACATGCCCGGGCGTTTGCGGACGGCTTCGAGGCCTTCGAGAACTTTGATCGACTCTGCGCCGTATGCCTGCGGGGCATTCTTTTTCTGGGCAGCCACGATGAGAATGCTCTCCTTAGGGGTACGCAACGCCCACGGGCGGGTCGCCGGTGCGGGCCAAATGTTGTCGATAGTCTACAGCGAGGCACCGGCAGCACCGTTTCTCAGGGCGCGTTTCCACCGTGCTAATTGCGCCGTGAGCCGAATATCTCGACATCGGGTGCGTCCTGCCGCTTGAAGCGACCCGTCGCCACCTTGGTGGGCCCGTCAGCCGTAGGTGTCGCGCGGGCCACGGCCGCCGGGCATCGACCGATTCCCCTTGCGCCACGACGGGGCGGCCGGGCCGCTGATCTTCAGCGTTTTGACCACTCCGTCGCCGACGGCCGCCGCGATCTTGGCGAGCAGCTGCGCCTGCATCATCCTTAACTGCGTCGCCCACGCGGTGGATTCCGCCGCGATGGTCAGCACCCCGTCGCGCAGTCCAACCGGGTTGGCGTGTTCGGCGATCTGTTCGCCGACCACGGTGGACCACTGGCCGATCACCGAACCCTGCGCGACCCGCGAATCCCAACCCCGGGTGGCCGACAGGTCCCGGGTGGCGGCAGCAAAGGTCTGGGGGTCACGGGCATCGGGTCCCGGCCCGGACCAGCGCCTCCGCAGGTTGTTACCCCGGGTACGACGGGATGGCACCGCCCCGGTACGGCCGCGGCCGACGTCCTTGCCCTGCGAACGGGCCGCACCTCGGGCTTCCTCGAGAGTGCGCCGGACCAGATCCATTCCGGACAGCCCGGCAAGATGCGCGGGCGGACCGGCGTCGGGTTCCTGCGGATCAGTCATCGGTCATCACCGAAATCCTCTCCCCGTCATTGTCGCGCATCTGCACTCCGATGCGCCGCGCATCCCAGTTGTCCGGGATGTCGTCGGGCACCGCGGCCGTTACCACGACCTGCTCTGCCTCTTCGGCGACCGCCGCCAGCGCCCGGCGCCGGGAATTGTCGAGTTCGGCGAAGACGTCGTCGAGAAGAAGCACAGGTTCGACCCCGTCCGCGCGTAGCAGTTGATACGACGACAACCGCAACGACAGTGCCATGGACCAGGATTCACCATGGCTGGCGAATCCCTTGGCCGGTTGGTCGCCGAGATGCAGCTCCAGATCGTCGCGGTGCGGGCCCACCAGACACAGCCCCCGTTCCAGCTCGGCCGAGCGCCTGCGCTCCAACTCTTCCAACAGCGCGGCCTGCAGGTCCGAGACCGTCATCTCCGCGGTGACCGACGGCACCGATGATCGGTAACCAACCGCCGCCGGCCGTGACGACGGTGCCAGTCCGTGATAGGCGGTTTCCAGCTGGGGGCCAAGTTCAGTGACCAGCGCCAATCGCGCGGCCAGCAGTTCCGCCCCGTGCGTCGCGAGTTGTCCGTCCCATACATCGAGCGTCGAGATGACCGACGGGTCCCGGTGCCATCGGCCGCCGGTGGCAGATTTCAGCAGCGCAGACCGCTGTTTGAGGATCTTGTCATAGTCCGCACGCACCGCCGCGATCCGCGGGCGCAGCTGAGTAGCCAGATCGTCGAGATAGCGACGGCGTTCGCTGGGTTCACCGCGCACCAGCGCGAGATCCTCCGGGGCGAACAACACCGCCCGCAGCGCTCCGATGACGTCGCGGGTCCGTCGCACCGGTGAGCGGTTGAGCCGGGCCTTGTTGGCGCGGCCGGCCGCGATCTCCAGATCGAGCGCGAGTTCCCGGCCGTCGTTGACGACGATCATCGACACCACCGCGCGGTCCGCACCGGTCCTGATCAGCGGAGCGTCACCAGCCACCCGGTGGGAATTCAATGTCGCGCAATACCACAGGGCCTCAACGATATTCGTCTTGCCGTAGCCGTTGGGTCCGATCAGAACCGTACGCCCGGGGCCGAGTTCGAGCTCGGCGGTGGGCCAGGAGCGGAAGTCCCGCAACGCCAGGTGCCGCAGATACAAAATCTGTACCCGTCGGCTATCCGGGCAACCGGACCGGCATCAGCAGATAGACGTACTCCGAATCCTGGGCGGGGAACGGGCCGCTGCCCGACACCACGGTGTCATCGCCCACCGGGCGCAGCACCGCCGGCTTGTTGGCGGTGGTGAATCCGAAGGAGACTCGGTCAGAATGCAGCGCACCGAGACCATCGGTGAGGTAGGTCGGGTTGAACGCGATGGTCAACGGTTCACCGGCGAATTCGACGGCAAGCTCTTCCTCGGCCCGGCCGGTGTCTTCGGTCCCCGCCGAGAGCACCAGGGCGCCGTCGCCGAATTCCATCCGGATCTGGGCACCGCGGTCGGCGACGAGCGCGACACGTTTGATGGCTTCGGAGAGTTCCGCGACGGCCACCGTGGCGATCGCGGTGTGCTCGGCCGGCAGCAACTGACGGAACTTCGGGAACTCGGCGTCGAGCAGCCGGGTGGTGCTGCGCTTGCCGTCGCTGCGGATACCCAGCAGTCCTTCCTTGCCGACGCTGGGACCGGCTCCGAGCGCCAGGTGCACCTCGGTGCCCGCGGCCCCCGCCTTCGCGGCCTCGGCCAGGGTCTTGGCCGGAACCAGCACCGCGGCCTGGAGGCCGGCGCTGGTGGTGGACCAGGTGAGTTCGCGCACGGCGAGCCGGAAACGGTCGGTGGCGGCCAGGACGACCTTGTCCCCGTCGATCTCCACCCGGATTCCGGTGAGCATCGGCAGGGTGTCGTCCTTGCCGGCGGCCACGGCGACCTGGCCGATCGCCTCGGAGAAGACCTCGGCCGACAGCACGCCGGTTTCCTCCGGCAGGCTGGGCAGCGCCGGGTAGTCCTCGACCGCCATGGTCGGCAGGGAGAACTTGGCGCTACCGCAGTTCAAGTGAACCCGGGTTCCCTCGACGTGGACGTCGATCGGCTTGGCCGGGAGTGCCCGGGTGATATCCGACAGCAATCGACCGGATACCAAAACACTTCCCGGAGAGGCGATTTCGGCGGCGATCTGCACCTCGGCGGAGACCTCGTAATCGAACCCGGAGATCGTCAGGCCATTGTCGGTCCCGGTCAGCAGCACGCCGGCCAGGACCGGAGCGGTCGGTCGGGACGGGAGGCTACGGGCAACCCAGGCGACCGCGTCGGCGAAATCTTCCCGGACCAGACGAAACCGAAGATCGGTCAGACCAACACTCGACGTCACGACGCAATCACCAGGTACGCAGCCAGCATGTCAGGTCGAACCCTTTCCTCGAAACGCACGCCTTGCTGGGATTCCCCCATGGCGAGACCGCACCGACGAGCTCGGGGCTGTCGGTCATCGAAGAACAACCTAAGGCTTTCCCGGGCAAGTTGAAAGCGGCTCCGGTCAATCGATGGGCGGGCCGGCGAGCAGACCCGGATCGGCAACGTGATGGTTCTCCCCAAGGCCCTACTTCTGAGAAGAACTTAGAGAGATATTTCGGTAACAGTATTAGAGGTTGTGGAGTCTGTGGATAACCGGTCATTTAGCCAGGTGGAAGGAGATTTCGGGATGTGGATCGGCGGGGGATGAGGAGACCTGGGAGGGAGGCCGGCTGTGTACAGGTAGCAGTTGTGCAGTTTGTTCACAGTTCATCCGGCGGTTGCTTCGAGGGTTATCCACATTCGCGTACACATCAATGGACGTGACGGGTGTTGGCCGTGTGACGAAAGTTTTTGTGCGTCGAGGCGTGCAGGAACCCCGAAGTTGGGCGTGTCGTGTCGCGTGTCGTCCGCGGCAACGTGATCGGTGACCGGATTTGTCAGCGCTTGGAACGCTGCCGGATCCGGGTGGTGAGTTCCTTCACGTGATCGAAGACCTCACGGCGGTCGGCGATTTCCTTGAGGATCTTGCGCTGGGCGTACATCACCGTGGTGTGGTCGCGGCCGAAGGCCTGACCGATGCGGGGCAACGACAGATCGGTCAGCTCACGGCACAGATACATCGCGATCTGCCGGGACTGCGCCAGAGATCGGGTTTTTCCGGGTCCGCGCAGCTCCTCGACGGTGGTGTCGAAGTACTCGGCGGTGGCCGCCATGATGGTGGCGACGCTGATCTGGATGGTGCCCGCGTCGGCGAGCAGATCACGCAGCACGATCTCGGCCAGGGCGGTGTCGATCGGGGCCTTGTTCAGTGACGCGAACGCGGTGACCCGGATGAGAGCGCCCTCGAGCTCGCGGATGTTGCGCTCGATGCTGCTGGCGATGAGTTCGAGCACGTCATCGGGGACGTCGAGCCGCTCCATCTGGGCTTTCTTGCGCAGGATGGCGATCCGGGTCTCGATGTCGGGCGGTTGAACGTCGGTGATCAGACCCCACTCGAAGCGGGTCCGCAGCCGGTCTTCCAGGGTGGCCAGCTGTTTCGGCGGGCGATCGCTGGAGATGACGATCTGCTTGTTCGCATTGTGCAGGGTGTTGAAGGTGTGGAAGAACTCTTCCTGGATACCTTCTTTGCCCTCGATGAACTGGATGTCGTCGACCAGCAGGATGTCGATATCGCGGTAGCTGCGTTTGAACGCGACCTTCCGGTCGTCGCGCAGGGAGTTGATGAAGTCGTTGGTGAACTCTTCGGTGCTGACGTACTTGACCCGCATACCGGGAAACAGCCGCTGGGCGTAGTTGCCGGCCGCGTGCAGCAGGTGGGTCTTGCCCAGGCCGGACTCGCCCCAGATGAACAGCGGGTTGTACGCGCGCGCCGGGTTCTCCGCGATGGCCAGGGTGGCGGCATGGGCGAACCGGTTGGAGGCCCCGATGACGAACGTCTCGAAGGTGTACCGGCGGTTGAGGTTGTTGATGTCGGGCTCGGCGGAGTTGGCTCGGTGATCGGCCGCGAAATGATTCGGCCAGTCTTCCTCGGCGCCGTCGAGCAGGGTGTCGTCACCGTCCTCGTCGTCGTCGGCGTCCTCGAGCGGGACCGACGCATCCGGGCGGTCGGTCTCGGACTCATCCGGCGGGGCGATGCGGACACCGAGTTCGACGGGTTCCCCGAGGCGACGGCTCAGGGCCTCGACGATTTGGGTACGCAGATGCCGTTCGATCTCGTTCTGCACGAAGCTGCTGGGGACCGACAACAGCGCGAATCCCTCGACGAAGTTCAGCGGCCGGACGAGTTTGAGCCAGGCGCGCTGCTGGGGGGTGAGGGGTTTGGTGGGCGAGTCACCGTTGACCGAACCGTGGGGTTCGGTGTCGCCGTTGAGCTCCGCAACGACGTCGGTCCACAGGGCCGCGAAGTTGAGGTTGGGATCATTGGTCACGAGAGATCCCCCTAGTCCCAGGTCGTTTTGCGTGCTCAACAGTAGCCGTACCGGCACGTTCGTCCACAACGTTATCCACAGCTGTGGAGAGAGGGGTGTCCGATATGTGGATACCCGGCCGGTTGTCGATCACCCGGGGCGGATGCCGATAAACCTCCGCGACATGCCGTGTGACCTGCGGTTCCGGTGATATCGAAGAGGATTCTGGCAAGGTTTTCAGGTTGTCTCGGACGGGTTCGCGTTAAGCGCTCTGGCAGAAGCTAACAGGTTTATCTCAAGGTGCCAACCATCGGGTAACTTCTGCGGTGACGCCGGATCGGAAGATACGCGCTCTACCCGGTCGCTGCGCCGGTTTTCCGAGGGTAGACGGGACTCGTGAGGTCCCGGGTATCGAGTTTGACCCGGGCAACGCCGGTCAGTACCCTCGAGCAGTCGCCCACACATGGGTGATACGGCTGCGACCCGGGGATTTCCCGGGGACTGCGCCGGTTAGTGATGCAGAAGCGCACAGCTTGGAAACGGCAGCCGCGTCACCTGGGTCTGAGCGGTCGTCTCCGGCGTAGGTGGTTGGCTGCCAGAGGTAACGAGGAGATACAGCCGTGGCCAAGGGCAAGCGGACCTTTCAGCCGAACAACCGTCGTCGTGCCCGTGTGCACGGCTTTCGGCTTCGGATGCGTACTCGTGCGGGACGCGCCATCGTGTCCGGCCGGCGGAGCAAAGGCCGCCGCTCCCTGACCGCCTGATCACTACCGGGCAGGCGGGGACCGTGCTCCCAGCTCAGTACCGGATGACCAGGTCGGCAGAATTCGGGCACACCGTCAAACGGGGTACCCGAGTGGGCCAACCGGATCTGGTGCTCCACATCAATCGCGCCCACCCGACGGCCGGTGAAGAACCGGGCCCGCGGGTGGGTTTGATTGTGAGCAAATCCGTCGGAAACGCCGTGCAGCGGCATCGGGTGTCCCGGCGGTTGCGGCATTGTGTCGCCGGACTGCTCACCGAACTTCACCCCGATGACCGCCTGGTGATCCGCGCGCTGCCCGGCAGCAGTGACGCCGCGTCCGCGCGACTGAGCGAGGAACTGCGGTCCGGACTGCGTCGACTGTCCGCTCGGAGGAATCCGGCGTGAGTTCTTCTCCCGGCTCGACGTCTCCCCTACCGACTGCTGAGTCCGCCCGGCCGGTCGGCCGGATCGTCGGCGCGGTGGTCTATTTGATTCAGCTTTACCGGCACATGGTGTCGCCGCTGCGGCCACCGACTTGTCGGTTCATTCCCA
Source organism: Mycolicibacterium insubricum (assembly GCF_010731615.1). Lineage (NCBI taxonomy): Bacteria > Bacillati > Actinomycetota > Actinomycetes > Mycobacteriales > Mycobacteriaceae > Mycobacterium > Mycolicibacterium insubricum. Next base: position 566,984 of record NZ_AP022618.1, read on the forward strand.
CCTGTAGTCAGTACGGGGTGGAGGCGTTGACCACGCACGGTTTGTTCCGCGGCACCTGGTTGACGACGGTTCGCTTGCTCAAGTGCGGTCCATGGCACCGTGGCGGTTGGGATCCGGTTCCCGAGCGCTCGGTGCCGTCCGGCGATGGTCATCGCTGTTGCGATGACGGGAACGAGTCCCATGTCTAATTTCAACTGGTTCAGCCTGGACTACGTGTACTACCCGGTCTCCGGGATCATGTGGCTCTGGTACAAGCTCTTCTCCGAGATTCCGGGGTTGGGCCCGACCAGCTTCTTCACCTGGGGACTGTCGGTGATGTTCCTGGTCTTCACGCTGCGCGCGATTCTGTACAAGCCGTTCGTCAAGCAGATCCGTACCACCCGCACCATGCAGGAGCTGCAGCCGCAGATCAAGGCGCTGCAGAAGAAGTACTCCAAGGACCGGCAGCGGATGGCTCTGGAGATGCAGAAGCTTCAGCGCGAACACAACTTCAACCCGGTGCTCGGGTGTCTACCGATGCTGGCGCAGGTGCCGGTGTTCATCGGCCTGTTCCACGTGCTGCGGTCCTTCAACCGGACGCAGCACGGCGTCGGTCAGCTCGGCCTGGACGTCGAAGTGAACAAGGAGCTGCCGAACTACTTCTTCAGCGCGCTCGACGTCCAGAACTTCCTCGCGGCGAATCTCCACGGTGCACCGCTGGGCGCCACGATGATCCAGCACCAGGGTCTGGAGGCGTTCGTCAACTTCAGCCGGCCCGCGGTGATCGCCGTCGGCGTTCCGTTGATGATCGCCGCGGGTATCGCCACCTACTTCAACAGCCGGGCGTCGATCAGCCGGCAGAGCCCCGAGGCCGCGGCGAACCCGCAGACCGCGCTGATGAACAAGCTGGCGCTGTACGTCTTCCCGCTCGGCGTCGTCGTCGGCGGCCCCTTCCTGCCCCTGGCCATCATCATCTACTGGTTCTCCAACAACATCTGGACCTTCGGCCAGCAGCACTACGTCTTCGGCAAGATCGCCAAGGAGGACGAGGAGAAGAAGGAAGAGCAACTCGCGCGACGGGCGGCTAACGCCCCGGCTCCGGGCGCCAAGCCCACGAAGCCGCGAAAGGGCGGTGCGGCTGCGGCTGCGGCCACCGAGGTGGCCGGGGAGATCACCGAGTCGGCGGGCAGCGAGGAATCCGCGACGGAGGTTTCGGAGGCCGATGGCGGATCTGCGGACGATGTCTCGAGCGGGGGGAGTACCGGCGGCGGCAAGCCGCGTCCGGGTGCCAGCCCACGACCGGGTGCGCGGCCGCAGCGCAAAAAGAAACGTTGACCCGAACCGGGTAGCGATGCGGCGGGGCCGGTGTGGAGATGACGCCGGCCAGGCCGCGAGTACGTGATTAAGGATGGGATGAATATGACTGAAGCCGAAATCGCCGACGAGGTGCAGGCGCCGGAGGGCGTGGCCGAGCCGGAGGACGCCACGGAAGAGGACAACGCGGCGGCCGAGCCGACGGGATCCGAGGACACCGAGGATCGCTTGGTCGCCGAGGGTGAGATCGCCGGCGACTATCTGGAGGAGCTGCTCGATCTGCTGGACTTCGACGGTGACATCGATCTCGACGTCGAGGGCAGCCGCGCGGTCGTCAGCATCGACGGCGGTGAAGACCTGGGCAAGTTGGTGGGCCGCAAGGGTGAGGTGCTCGACGCTCTGCAGGAACTCACCCGGTTGGCCGTGCACCAGAAGACCGGTGAACGCAGCAGGCTGATGCTGGATATCGCCGGCTGGCGCCGGCGCCGGCGCGAGGAGCTGGCTGCGCTGGGGGAGAAGCTCGCCCAGCGGGTGCTGGAGTCGGGGGAGCGCGAGCGCCTGGCGCCGATGACTCCGTTCGAGCGGAAGATCGTGCACGACGCGGTCGCCGGGATCGACGGCGTGCACAGCGAGAGCGAGGGAGCCGAGCCGGCTCGCCGCGTCGTCATCCTCGCCGACTGATTCAAAATTACATAGCTGTAGTTCGTAGACCGCGGGTCCGAACACCGGAAGGATGTTTCACGTGAAACATGACGCAGCCGAAGCGGCGGCGACGGTGTTCGGCCCGCGGCTTGCGTTGGCGGAGCGCTACGTCGAGCTGCTCGCCACGGCGGGTGTGGAGCGGGGATTGATCGGCCCCCGGGAATCCGACCGGTTGTGGGACCGCCACGTCCTGAATAGCGCTGCGGTCGCCGAGCTGATCGACGCCGACTGCCGGGTTGCGGACGTCGGGAGCGGCGCGGGACTGCCCGGGATTCCGTTGGCCATCGCCCGGCCCGACCTCTCGGTGGCCCTGATCGAACCCCTGGCGCGACGGACGACCTTCCTGGAGGAGGTCGTCGAGGAGCTCGGGCTCGATGTCCAGGTGCTGCGGGGCCGGGCGCAGGAGGTGGCGGCGACGGTCGAGCCGTTCGATGCGGTGACTTCGCGCGCCGTCGCCGCACTGGATAAGCTGACGGCCTGGTGTATGCCACTGGTGCGGCCCGGCGGGCGGATGCTCGCGATCAAGGGCGAGCGGGCTGCACTCGAACTTGAGGAACATCGCAAAGCACTGCAGAAGGCGGGCGCCCTCGACGCAGTCGTAGAGCATTGCGGCGCGGACTACCTGGATCCACCGGTGACCGTTGTGGTCGCCCGCGCCGACGACAGCCGCACCCGCGGCTCCGCGGCTGGCAAGCGAGCTGAACGGCGCGCGAGCGACGACCCGAACCGTAGTTTGGCGAGGGCGGAGCGAGCTGAACGGCGCGCGAGCGACGACCCGAACCGTAGTTTGGCGAGGGCGGAGCGAGCTGAACGGCACCGCCGGGCCCAGGCCGACAAACCCAGACCCACCCGCACAGCGAGGAGAGAACGATGAGCGGCCCCGACGACCAGCGAGCCGACGCGGAAGGGCGCCCTGTTTCACGTGAAACATGGACGCCGGAATCCGAGTTCGACACCCCGATCGCTGCCGCGGCCGCCCGGGCCACGCAGGTGCTGCACAAGAACCGCCGGCTGCCGAGGCCGCCACATCTGCGGGTGTTCACGGTCGCGAATCAGAAGGGCGGCGTCGGCAAGACCACGACGGCGGTCAACCTGGCTGCGGCGCTGGCCCTGCACGGGCTCAAGACATTGGTGATCGACCTCGACCCGCAGGGCAACGCCAGCACCGCGCTGGGCATCGAGCGACGCCAGTCAGGCACTCCGTCGTCGTACGAGGTGTTGATCGGGGAGGTGCGGCTGCACGAGGCGATCCAGCAGAGCCCGCACAACCCGCGGCTGTTCTGCATTCCCGCCACCATCGACCTGGCCGGCGCGGAGATTGAACTCGTCAGCATGGTCGCCCGGGAGAACCGGTTGCGCAACGCGCTGGCGGAGCTGGCCGGCACCGACTTCGACTACGTGTTCATCGACTGCCCGCCGTCGCTGGGCCTGCTCACCATCAACGCCCTCGTCGCCGCGCGTGAAGTCCTGATCCCCATCCAGTGCGAGTACTACGCGCTGGAGGGCGTCTCCCAGCTGATGAACAACATCAACCTGGTCAAGGCGCACCTCAACCCGAACCTTGACGTCACCACCGTCGTACTCACCATGTACGACGGGCGGACCAAGCTCGCCGACCAGGTGGCCGACGAGGTCCGCCGGTACTTCGGCGACAAGGTGCTACGGACCGTCATCCCGCGCAGCGTCAAAGTGTCCGAGGCCCCGGGCTACAGCATGACGATCATCGATTACGATCCGGGTTCCCGGGGTGCGATGAGTTATCTGGACGCCGGGCGCGAACTCGCCGAACGCGGCGCGACAGAGAAGGGACGGGCATGAGCACCCCATCACGCCGTAAGGGAGGGCTGGGCCGCGGTCTGGCGTCGCTGATCCCCACCGGTCCGGCCGACGGCGGTGCCGCGACCAACGGACCAAAGTTGGGCGCTGCGGCTGCCGACGTCGTCATCGGCGGCCCGGTCGCGGAGGCCGCCCGCCGGGCCGACGCTGCCGCGGCCGATGCCGCAGCCGCGGACGCCGACGCGGAACTGGTCGCGGTCTACCGCGAGTTGCCGCCGCTGACAATCCGGCCGAATCCCCGACAGCCCCGCCAGGTGTTCGACGACGAGGCGCTCGCCGAACTCGTGCATTCGATCCGCGAGTTCGGGCTCATGCAGCCGATCGTGGTCCGGGAACTGCCCGTGGCCGAGGTCACCGGCGACGTCCGGTACGAGCTCGTCATGGGGGAGCGGCGCTGGCGGGCGTCCCAAGCGGCCGGCCTGGAGACTATCCCCGCGATCGTCCGCGAGACCGCCGACGACAACATGCTTCGCGACGCGCTGCTGGAGAATATCCACCGGGTCCAGCTCAACCCGCTGGAAGAGGCGGCGGCGTATCAGCAACTGCTGGATGAGTTCGGGGTCACCCACGAGGAACTGGCCACCCGGATCGGCCGGTCCCGGCCGTTGATCACCAACATGATCCGGCTGCTGAAGCTGCCGATCCCGGTGCAGCGCCGGGTCGCGGCGGGCGTGCTGTCGGCCGGGCACGCGCGGGCGCTGCTGGCGCTGGAAGCCGGCCCGGAGGCGCAGGAGGAACTCGCGGCCCGCATCGTCGCGGAGGGACTGTCGGTGCGCGCAACGGAGGAGGCCGTCACGCTGGCCAACCGCGCCGGTCCGGTGACGCCGCCCAAGCGGCGCAACCCGATCCAGATGCCCGGCCTGCAGGATATCGCCGAGCGGCTCTCGGGCACCTTCGACACCCGGGTCACGGTGAGCCTCGGCAAGCGCAAGGGCAAGATCGTCGTTGAGTTCGGCTCGGTGGACGACCTCCAGCGCATCGTTGAAATGATGGACGCCGCGGGCCGCTAGCCGGCCGCGAACGACGACCCGAGCCGTAGTTTGGCGAGGGCGGAGTGAGCGTGACAACACCGCGAACGACGACCCGAGCCGTAGTTTGGCGAGGGCGGAGTGAGCGTGACAACACCGCGAACGACGACCCGAGCCGTAGTTTGGCGAGGGCGGAGTGAGCGTGACAACCTTCGGCCGGCCAAGCGGATGCACCGAAGACGGCCGAAAAGTGGCCTGCGGAAGCACATCCGGGCATACCGGCGCGTTGCGTCACTGTGACGGTCGGCAAGCCGGCGAAGCCGGAGTGAAGCCGGGATCGCCCGTGACCAAACTCGGGACCGGATCGGGGTTCCGGTGGCCGTAGTCCGGGCAGCTCTCCTATCCTGGAAGAGCCGCTGTCGATCGGGGCGCGCCGCACCGCGTGCCGCAGAAAGGTATGACCTCTGGTGTCGGCCCGTATCCTGCCCCTGCGTCTCGAGGCCTTCGAGCAATTGCCGAAGCATGCCCGACGTTGCGTGTTCTGGGAGGTCGATCCAGACATCGTCGGAAAAGACGAGCAGCTCGCCGATCCGGAGTTCGAGAAGGAGGCATGGCTGTCGATGGTCATGCTGGAGTGGGGATCCTGTGGCCAGGTCGCCGTTCGAGGGCGTGCGTCGCAGGATCTGACCGTCGACACCGACGCAACGGAGCCGTGCCTAGGATACGTCTTCTACGCACCGCCGCACGCGGTGCCGCGGGCGCAACGATTTCCGACCGGCCCGGTCAGCGCCGACGCGGTGCTCCTGACGTCGATGGGCGTCGAGGCCGGGCCCGATGACATCGGCATGCAGCAGGACCTCATCGCGGCGGTGGTTTCCGAGCTGATGCGTCGCGGTGTCCGCGCGCTGGAAGCGTTCGGGCGCACGGCCGATGCGGTCTCGGCGGGGGACCAGGGCCCGGGGGCCGGGATCCTGCCGGCGGATGCCGTTGCGGCCCTGGGTGATTGCTCTTTCGAGCGGTGCATGATCGACGCAGATTTCCTGCGGGGCATGGGTTTTACCGTGGTGGCTCCGCACCGGTTTTTCCCGCGGCTGCGCCTGGAACTCGACAAGGGCCTGGGCTGGAAGGCCGAGGTGGAGGCGGCGCTGGAACGCCTGCTGGACAGCACCCGGCTGGAGCAGCCGGTGGGGGCGGCGTCAGCTGCCGCTGGCGCGCCCGGCCTGCTCGACCGACATCTCGTGGGCGAGTAGCTCGGCGAAGGTGAACGTCCCGGTGGGCCGGTCGTTCTTGCCCAGCAGGTAGAGCCGTTTGACCGCCGCCAGGATGCCCTCGGCGATGGCGTCCCGCGTCTGCGGGGTGACCAGCAGGGCCCGGTCCCGGGGGTTGGTGAGATAGCCGACGTCGACCTGGACGCTGGGCATCCTGGTGCGCCGCAACAGATCCCAGGTACGCCCGTGCGTCCGGCAGTCCCGCAGCCCGGTGCGGGCCGCGACCTCCCGCTGGATGAAATCGGCCAGATTGCGGCCCAGCGTGGACACCGATCCCTGGGCGGTCCCGAAGTAGAATGAGGCGACCCCGTTGGCGGTCGGCGTCGGGTGGGTGGCGCAGCGCAGGGCGATCATCAGGTCGGCTCCGACGTCGTTGGCGACGGCGGCGCGCTCGGCATTGGACGGGCTGTGGTTGGCCGGGCGGGACACGAAGATCTCCATGCCGATGGCGGTCATCCGGCCCTCGAGCCGACTGGCCAGATCCCATAGGATGTCGGCCTCGCTGATCGGTCCGCCGGGTCCCTGCATGATCAGGCCGTGATCGCTGCCGCCACGGCCCGGGTCGATGATGATCCGCTTGCCGGACAGCTTCGGGCCGGACTGGCGCACCATCTCCTCGGAGTTGATCGCGTGCAGCGAGCCGCCGGACACTCGGGAGGACAGGAAGTAAAGCGAGCGCAGGGTTTCCGGCCCGCAGATGCCGTCGGCGGCCAGGCCGTACTCCCGCTGGTACGACATCAGCGCGTTGTGGCTCTGCAGCCCGAAGTAGCCGTCGACGAGCGCGGTGTAGAAGCCGAGATCCTGCAACCGGTGCTGCAGCGTGGCGACATCGTCGCCGTACATCGGGGCGCCGAACTGGTGCGCCAGCACCCGAGCCCCCAGGCGGTACGAGGCCTCCTTGAGCGCCCGAAAGGTCGCGCTGCCCACGATGCCGTCGACCAGCAGGCCGCGGCGCTGCTGGAAGGCCCGGACGGCATGGTCGAGCTCGGTGTCGAACACGTCCAGCGCGACGTGCCGGCCGGTGACCATCTCGGCGTCCGGATTGTCCAGCAGGCCCAGGGACAGTAGAGCCTCGCGGATGCCGATGACGGCCGCACCGCGGTCACCGAGGCGCAACTGATCCTCGGAGTCTCCGCGAGAGGGACTCGGCATTTCACGCCCTTCGGTCACGGGTGCTGGACGGCCGGTTGGCCTGTCGTTGGCGCAAGCCGGTCAGTCGCAATTGTCGCAGACGGGCAGCGAAATTCCGAAACTACCGGTGACGACATCGCATCGAATAGCGCTCCGTCGGGCGACGGCGCGGCGACGTCAGAGGGCGTCGGCCAACTCCCGCAGCAGGGCGGCCTTGCCCTTCGCGCCGACGATCCGCTTCACCGGCTTGCCGTCGCGGAACAGGATCATCGTCGGGATCGAGACGACCTGGAACGCCTGGGCGCTGTCCGGGTTGGCATCCACGTCGAGCTTCGCGACGGTCAGCTCCCCGGCCTTGTCGGCGGCGATCTCCTCGAGCACCGGGGCGACCATCTTGCACGGGCCGCACCAGGTGGCCCAAAAGTCGACAAGTACCGGGGTGCTGCTCTCCAGAACCTCGGTGCGGAAGGTGCTGTCGGTTACGGTCACGGTCATTTCTCGGCTCCAATCAGATCGGTATCGGTCCCGGCGGGTTCGGCATGTTCGGCGTGTTCGGCCAGCCAGCGCTCGGCGTCGATCGCGGCGGCACAGCCGCTGCCGGCGGCGGTGATGGCCTGGCGATAGGTGCGGTCCACCAGGTCGCCCGCCGCGAAGACGCCCTCGACGGACGTCTCGGTGCTGCCCGGGCGGGTCAGCACGTAGCCGTCGGGGTCGTGGTCGACCACGTCGGCGACGAGTTCGGAGCGGGGGTCGTGCCCGATGGCGACGAACACGCCGGTGACGTCGAGGGTGGAGTCCTCGCCGGTGACGGTGTTGTGCACGCGCAGCCCGGTGACCGTTTCGGTGCCCTCGACGCCCAGCACGGTGGTGTTGGTGAGGAACCGGATCTTCTCGTTGGCCTGGGCACGTTCGAGCATGATGCGGGACGCACGGAACTCCTCGCGGCGGTGTACCAGGGTGACGCTGCGGGCGAACCGGGTCAGGAACGTGGCCTCCTCCATGGCGGAATCGCCGCCGCCGATCACGGCGATGTCCTGATCCTTGAAGAAGAAGCCGTCGCAAGTGGCGCAGGCGCTGACGCCGCGGCCGAGGAGCTCCTGCTCGCCGGGGACACCGAGGTAGCGTGCGGCGGCACCCATCGCCAGGATCACCGACCGCGCCCGGAACGTGTCGCCGGCACCGGTGGTGACGGTCTTGACCGGACCGGTCAGGTCGACGGCCTCGACGTCCTCCATCTGCAGGTCGGCGCCGAAGCGCAGGGCCTGTTCGCGCATCTGGTCCATCAGTTCGGGGCCCATGATGCCGTCCTTGAAGCCCGGGTAGTTCTCCACCTCGGTGGTGGTCATCAAGGCCCCGCCAAACGAGGTGCCCTCGAACACCAGGGGTGCCAGCTGGGCGCGGGCGGTGTACACGGCGGCGGTGTAGCCGGCTGGGCCGGAACCGATGATGATGACGTTGTGAATCTGATCCTGGGCGGGGGAGCTCATGGGGACCTTTCTAGCGGGAGCCACATCTCTAGCGTGAGCCACGTCGGCACGGTCTATATCGCTGTGGTCATGATGTCAAACACCAGGGTAGGGCGTGATGTTCCCGGTTCGCCGGGCGGTGCAGCCGCCTGCGGCTATGGCCGTTGGGTGAATGCGGTGGCCGCGAGCCGGCCGGTGTCGGCCGCACTGCAGGTCGGCGCGACCGCGACGGCGTCGTAGCTGTCCGGCTGGTCGCCGGCCAGCACCAGCAGGATCGCGTTACGCCCGGCGACCCGGATCTGGCTTCCGCCGAGGACCGGGGTGCCGCTCGGATAGCCCAGTCCGGTCAGGCAGGCCGCGCGCCGCCGGCCGTCACTCAACGGGCCCAGATCCGCCGGCTGATCCAGCAGATCCTGCAGCTCCGGTATCGGCAGCGGTACCCGGGTCGGGTCGACGGTGATGTGTTGCAGGGAGGCGGGGGCGCCGTGCATCGACGCGCCGGTCGTGCGCAGCGCCATCGGAATCCCAACGGCCGCCGCTGCGACGACGGCGGCCGACCCCACCCAGGCGGTCGCCCGGCGCCGGGGTGCGTTGGTGCCGCGGGCGGCGTGCGTCGGCCCGGCGTGCGCGGCGGTGGCGCCGTCGGATGGGGTATCGCCGGAGGATTCGGCCACGCTGGCAGTCTCGGCCATGGCCGGGATCGGCGTTCAGCGGGGGTGCGGTGCGGCATCGCGCAGCACGTCGGCCAGCCGCCGTCGTCCCCGGGCCCGCCGGCTCTTTACGGTGCCCTCGGCGATGCCGAGCAGCCGGGCGGCGCCGGCCACCGACAGGCCCTGGATGTCGACGGCCTCCACCGCGCTGCGCTGCTCGGCGGGCAGCGTCATCAACGCACTGTGCACCGAGATCCGGGTGTCCGAGCGGCCGGTGCGGTCCGGGACCGCGCACATCCGCTCGTCGAGCACCTCGGTGCTGTGGGTCCTGTTGTGCCGCAGCCGGTCCAGACACGCATTGAGCACGATGCGATGGAGCCAGCTGCCCACGGCGGCCTGCTGCCGGAAGGTGGCCGCACCCCGGTGCGCCGACAGCATGGCCTCCTGCAGCGCATCCGCGGCGTCCTCCGGGTCGCGCACCAGGTTCACCGCCAACCGGCGCAGCCGCCGGTGGTGCCGGAAGTACAGCTGCGCGAACGCATCCCGGTCACCGGCCGCATGGGCGGCCAGCAGGTCGGCGTCACTGCGCTCACCGGGGATCGGGTCCACGGCGGCAGATTATCGCCGCCCAGCGCGTCGGGCACTTCGCTGCGGCCCGCCCTGTGGATGAAGCTCAGCCGGCCGCGTTCACCACGATCTCGGAGACCTCGGTCCGGTTCTTCCCGGCAGTGGTGCCCATCGTCGAAATCCACAGCAGCAGATCTGAGGTAGGCGCGGAGGCATCGACCTGAATCACGTTCTTGCCCGGCTTGAGAGTCACCGGCTGCGTCAGCGCGGTGGTGTCGTCCAGGGTGCCCGGATGCGAGTTCGGCGCGGACCGGACCTGCACCGCGGTCCCGGTGCTCGGGACCGTCACCGTCACCGTGCCCACCCGCGTCGGCGACGGCAGTTGCAGCAGCAGGCCGACACCGTTCTTGAAGTTCGGGAACGGTGTCGAATCGGTGTAGGTGTCGGTCGACCACGCGGAGTTGGGGTTGCCGTCGATCGCCTTGTCGGCGTCGCCGGGCATATCCGCTTCGCCCTCGGGCGAAAACACGGTTGCCCTAACGGGTTTGACCACCGCGCCGGTAGGTGCGTTCGGCTTCGCTGATTGCGACAGCGAGGGGGCGTTGGTGAACAGGGCGTCGTTGCCGGTGCCGCCGTAGACGTCACCCAGGATGGACCGGAGCCAGAAGAACAGCGACAGCAGCGCCACCAGCAGCACGGTGACGCCGATGGCCCCACCGATCAGTACGATCTGCCGCCGCCGCTGCCGCACCTCCTCGGGCACCGCCGGGCCGGCCTCGGGGGCAGCCGCGGGCGCCGAGGGCCGCGGCGGTTCGTCGGCGGCCGGGGCGACCGAGTTGAGCACCTGGGTGCGGTCGGCGATGGCGGTCGCCTGCTGCAGCAGGTTCAGCATCGTCGGCGCGGTCCGGATACCGCCGGACTGCTGGGCGGCGCGTACCGCCGCGGCTGAGATCTGGAACGGGATGGACCGGTTGACCAACCGCGGTTCGATCGGCTCACCCGCGGCATCGGTGTCCGCAGGCAGCAGTCCGCTCGGGGCGCCGGTTTCCGGTAGCGGCCAACGGTCGATCAGCAGGGCATACAGGGCGGCACCGGTCCCGCGGATGTCATCCTCCGGGGTGGCGCCGGGCAGGGTTGCCGGAAACGCCAGCGCCACATCGCCTTCGATGCTGACCCGGAGTCGGGCGGGGTGATCGATGGATAGCGCGACGCCGGCCTTGTGCGCGGAGTCGGCAGCGGCGGCAAGGGCCTGGATGGCGCGCGCCCCGCCGAACGGTGACGGTGCGGTGGCGGCGACCTCGGCCAGCGAGCCGCCGCGGATCCACTCCGACACCACCAGTCCGCCCTCGTCGGTCTCGGTGACGTCGAGGATCCGGGCGATGCCGGACCCGGTGATCCGGCCCAGTCGCTGGGTGCGCGCGAGGATGTCCTGCAGTTCACCGGCGGCCAGGGTGTGTTCGGGGTCGATCAGGGTCAGTGCGACGGGGCGTTCCAGCGCTGTGTCGACGGCCTGCCAGAACTGCAGCGGCGCCGGGCCGCCGTGGAAGGTCAACAGCCGGTACCGGCCGTTTCCGACGGTGGTGCCGGCCAGTTGGTGGGTCTCCTCGGGCACCGGCGGCTGCGGATCGGCGGACGCCCGGTCGGTCGCCTGTGGGTCAGCAGACCCAGAACCAACCGAAGGAGTGTCGGTCACCACGGTTCCTTTCGCCGCCCCAGGTTCCGCGGCGGCCGTCGGTGCAGACGGCTGTTCGGGTCCGGGTGGATGGTTGCGGTCAGAATACGACAGTGTGTCGCGGGAGGACGCGGACTCGGCGCCGCTCAGCGAGGCGACGACGGGTTCGGGCGCGGTCGCTGCGGCCCCGCGCCCGAGGCGGCGGGCAAGTAGCGCGCGGGCCGCCTGTGCCTCGGGAACCCCGGCGAACACCAGGACCGCGATCACCACGGGGAGCATCACCACGCCCAGCACCATCAGCCTCAGCAACGAGCCCATGCCGCCGCCGTGTTCGGTCAGCGCGGACAGCCCGGTCACCCGATCCAGCGCGTAGCCGACAAGACCGGCCAGCACCGAGGCACCGACGGTGACCCACACGGTGCGCATCACCTGCCGGCCATAGAGCCGGCCGTGCGCCGGGCGCAGCGCGCGGCGTAGCAGCAGGTGCCCGAGAATCGCCCCGGCCACGAACCCCAGTCCGTTGGCCGCACCGAGGAACCCGGCGACCAGGTCCGGGTTGTCGGTGGCCAGCGGAGCCAGCAGCGACCCGACGATCTTGACGGCGGTGATGACGACGATGATCAGGATCGGGATCCAGGGCTGTTCGCGGGCGTAGAACACCCGCAACTGCAGCAGCACCATCGAATACGGGATCAGGGTGAACGCGGACAGTGTGATCGCCACCCCGAGGTAGTTCGCGTCGACGCCGCCGAACTTGCCGTAGGCGAACAGCGCCGAGCCGATCGCCGGTCCGGCGACCGTCATGAACGCGACGATCGGGATCAGGGTGATCATCTGCAGCCGGGTGGCCAGCGACAGGTCGGCCAGCACGCCGTCGGCGTTGTCGGAGGCGGCGTTGCGACTCAACCGCGGCATCACGACGGTCAGCACGGTGACGCCGATCATGCCGAACGGCAACATCAGGACCAGCCATGTGTAGTTGTAGATGGCTGGGCCGGAAGCGGCTGCGGTGCTGGCGATCTGGTTCCCGATGACCAGGCCGAACTGGCTGATCAGCACGTAGAGCACCATTGCGGCGGCCATCGCCCCGAATCTCTTCAGGCGGTCGTCGATGCCCCACAGCGGACGCAGGCTGATCCGTTGCCGGCGGATCGCCACCAGCAGCACCGCGGTCTGGGCGACCACACCGAGGGTGGTGCCGATGCCGAGGACCAGCAGCTTGGTGTTGCCCATCCGGACGGGGTCGACGGAAAGTTCGCCCGGGACCACCAGATACAGCACCAGGGTCAGGATCGCGACGAGATTGTTGACCACCGGCGCCCAGGCGGGCGGACCGAAGATGTTGCGGTTGTTCAGGATTGCCATGTACACCGAGGACAACCCGTAGAAGATCACCTGCGGCAGAAGCAGATACGCGAACGCGGTGGTGAGAGGCTCGTTCACCTGCGGGTCGCGGCCCAGCATCATCTCGACCAGCAGCGGTGCGGCGGCCACCGACGCGATGGTTGCCACCGCGAGCAGCGTTGTGGCGATGGTCACCAGGCGGCGGATGAAGGCGGCGCCGCCGTCGGGATCGTCGCGTTCGGCGCGGGCCAGCACCGGCACGAAGATCGCGGTGAAGGTGGCCTCCAAGACCAGGGCGGCAACCAGATTCGGCAACTGGTTGGCGACGGTGAAGGCACTGGAGAGGGCGGCGCCGAGGATCGCGGCCAGCAGCACGATCCGGATGAACCCGGTGATGCGGCTGATCAGGGTGGCGAAAGCCATGCCCCACGAGCGGGATACCACCGCGGCGTCGGACAGTTCGCGCCGCTGCGTGATCGGCCCGGAGTCGGGGGTTCGTGGTTGCGGCGTCATGCGTCGTCCTCGGGAGCGGCGGCGGTGTTCGGGCGCCGTCGCCGGCTGCGCCGGACCGGGCCGCGGGCTGGGTCGGTGTGCGGGGGCGGCGGTGGGTCGCCGTCGGGGTCGGGCCGGTCGCGGTCGGGCAGATGGGGTTCCGGCGGAACCAGATCCGCGCGGTCGGGTTGTCCGTGGAAGCGGTGCCAGAGCCGGCGGCCGGTCAGGATGGCCAGGGTGACACCGGCGATCAGCGTGATGAAGAACAGCACCTTGCCGTAGGCGTTGGAGTGCAAAGACAACCGGACCGGTTCGCCCAGCGGCAGCCCGCCGGGGGTCTGCAGGGAGACGTCCACCGCGAACCGCTGGGTGAAGTGCACCTCGATGGGCACCTGGATCGGCCGAAAACCGCCCGGGGGGACCTCGAGTTCACCCAGGTCGGTGACCTTCATCCCGGGTGGGCCCTCGACGAGCAGCCGCACGCGGACCGGCACCGCAAGATCGTTGCGCAGCACCAGCGGCAGCGGGCTGCGTTCGGTGGCCAGGGTGTAGGACTCGCCGGGATTGACGATGGTCACCCCGTGCTGCAGGTCGTCGATGGTGGCGCCGACCACCCCCAGCGACGCGCGGGCGGCGTCGTTGCGCTCGGCGTCGGGACGGGATTGACTCAATGCGCGAGGCCAGTCCTCCCGCAGCGGTGCGGTATAGGACAGGCCGGTGAGGCCGGACTGCGGATCGGTGCCCAGCGCCGACGTCAGATTCCACAACCGGGCGTCCTGGTCGGCGATGGTGGCGGTGACGTCGTCGTCGAACCGGCCGGCCGGGGTACCCGGTTCGACCTCGGCCTCCGGCTGCGGCGGCAGGCCGGCGGTCTCGGCGACCACGCTGGACAGCGGCCGGGGCACCGCGATGCCCGAGGACAGGGCGGCGGCCAGCGCCCGCAGCAGCGCGGGGGCGTCGTCGGGCCCCACCCCCCAGGTGGGTGGCGGCACCACGATCTCGGTGCGCGGCGTGACGGTGCGGTCCAGGCTGCGCCACAGCAGCGCGCCCATCGCGTCCAGGCGCCGACCCGTCGCGGACCCGGTTGCCGGCAGCGCCATGCTGGGGTCGAGATAGCTGGGGGTGACGGGAGTCCCGACCGCACCCAGCGTGGCGGCGACGGCGGGGTCGAATCGGGCCAGGGTCACCCGCGGGGCGACTCGGGCCGGGCGGACGTCGGCGGTGGCCGGGCCGCCGGTGGCGGCGTCCACCGCCCCCGCCTCGGCCGGGGCGATCGCGACCGTCGCCGGCCCGCTTCCGAGCAGCGCGACGGCATCGGGGTTCAGTGGGGCGTCGCCGAAGATGGTTGCCTCACGCAGCGAGCTGACACCGAGCAGCCGGTCGACGAGATCGGCCGATCCGGTGGTGACCTGGGTCGCCAACCGCTGTTCGCCTACCCGCTGGACGGCCGCCAGATCGGCCTGGCCGAACGGCAGGGCGACCACGCACAGGTGCGACGCCAGGGCGCGCAACCGTTCCAGCCAGCCGGCCGCCGCGGCCTGCCCGGTGCCCGGTCGGCTCGCGCCTCGGCCGTCGGGGGAATCGGTGACGACGTAGTCCCCGGTCATGGCGTTCACCGTGATGAGCAGGTCCGGGTCGATCGCCAGGCACAGCGAACGGCCCAGCTGGCCGTCGGGGTCCGCGGGTGGCGCGGTGGCGGCCTCGGCCGCGGACACCAGGACGTCCAGCCGCCCGCCGGGGGCCAGCTCGGTGGCCAGGTCGTCGTCGATGAGCCGGGGGGTGGTGCCACCGGGGATACCCGGGGCCAGCCGCGGCCGGTCGGCCAGCGGCCACAGCATGGTCAGAGGCACCGGTGCGGAGGTGTCCGGTGGGATCGGCGGCACGGGTGCGGCGGCTTCGCCGTCGAGTACTGCCGGGGCGGGCGACGGCACGCCGATCACCGGGAGTAGAAAGCGGGCGTCGGCCAGCCGCGCGGGGGCGCCGTAGTCGGGGGTGCCGTTGACATTGACCAGCAGCGGATACACGCCCGGGTTCTCCACGTCGAGCGACGGGGGAGCGGCGCGCAGCGGGTAGCGGAACGTCACCGCGGTGCGCTGACCCGGCTGCATCTCGGCGGCGACGTCGACGAACGGCCCGACCGCCGAGTACGCGGAGGTCGCCGCGTCGCCGAAGGTGGTGCGCAGTTCCGCGGACGCACTGATCGGGGCCGCGCGCTCCAGGCGTGCGACCACGTCGCGCACCGGCCGGTCACCGACGTTGGTGATGGTGGCGTCCACCACGACGTCGGCGTCACCGGTGACCGTCACGATGTCGGGGGTGACCCGGTCCAGCTCGATGATGAGAAAGGAGGTCTCGTCATTGTGCGCTTCGGCGGGGCCGACGACCACCGCCGGCAACAGCACCAGCGCGAGGGTGAGCAGGATCCGCAGCACGCGGGTTCGGCGGGCGGGGTTCACTGCGGAGGTCCGTAACCGTTGGTCCGGCCCCGGGTGGAGTCGTCGGGCCGGTGGTTACGGCTGCGGGAATGCGTTTGCGGCCGGCGCCGCGGGGTGCTGCGCGGCAGCGGAGGCAGGGCCGCCGGGCCGTCGGATTGCAGCAGGGTGATCAGTTCGTCGGCCACCTTGGCCAGCCGGCGTTCGTCGGCGTAGGCGAGCCGGGACCCGAGTTCGGTCAACGGCACCCAGGCCACCTGCGCGACCTCTCGGTCGCTGTCGGACAACTCACCGCCGGCGAACTGCATCAGGTAGTGGTGCACGGTCTTGTGCACCCGGCGGTCCTCGGCGACGAACCAGTAGTCGATGCTGCCCAGGGAGGCCAGCACCTTGCCCTCGATGCCGGTTTCCTCGGCGACCTCGCGAATGGCCGTCTGCTCGGCGGTCTCACCCTGCTCGATATGTCCCTTGGGCAAGGACCACAGCATCCGGCCGCGGCGGTCCACCCGGCCGATCAGCGCGGCCAGCTGGCCCTCCGGCGGGCCGTCCAGACCGTCGATGACCAGGCCTCCGGCGGAGGTCTCGTGGACGGTCCGCATCCGGTCGGGGCTGCGGCGACGGGAACGCGGCCGGCGGCGGCCGGCGGGACCGGCGCCCGGGGTCACGGGCGCGTTGGGGGTGGCGGGCTCGGCCGAGGGTGCGGGTGCCGCCGAGGTCTGTTCGGCGGCCGGGGCCGGGGACCCAGCGGGACGGCGGCCACGGCGACGGCCGCGGCGTCGCCGCGGTTTGGCCTGCTCACCGTCGGACACCCAAGCGATATTAGCGGTCAGCGATGTGGGTTATCGGCGGCAGTGGCCTCGTGCGGGAGCCGTTACCGGCTTGCCGTCAACCCGATATCAGGACCGGCAGCACGGGGGGAGGTCGGCGTTCGGGTCGTTGGGATCGCGGCGGCGGCGCCGGACGACGATGATGCCGACGATGATCGCCAGCACCAGTGCGAACAACACGTATTCCACAGCGCCTCCCGTCGCCGAACCGCCGGCACGATCGAGGATATCGGAGAATTCACCGCCGGAAGTGGGGTCGCCGGACCCGGCGAACTAGGCTGATCGACCGTGTCCGACGCCGAGAACAGCGCACCCGCGGAAGCCGACGCGACGCTGCTGGCGCGCGCGCTGGTCGCGCTGAACACCCACCGCGAACTGCTGGCGGAACTCGGCGGCCGCTTCGACGCGGCCGGGCACCAGCTGTATCTGGTCGGTGGCAGTGTGCGCGACGCGCTGATGGGCCGGCTGGGCACCGACCTGGACTTCACCACCGACGCCCG
The DNA here is from genome assembly GCF_010731615.1 of Mycolicibacterium insubricum. Lineage (NCBI taxonomy): Bacteria > Bacillati > Actinomycetota > Actinomycetes > Mycobacteriales > Mycobacteriaceae > Mycobacterium > Mycolicibacterium insubricum. The sequence continues at coordinate 584,132 of NZ_AP022618.1, forward strand.
CCCGGAGACCGTCCAGCAGCTGCTGCGCGGCTGGGCCGAGGCGCAGTGGGACACCGGCATCGCCTTCGGCACCGTCGGTGCCGCTCGCGGCGGCCAGCAGATCGAGATCACCACCTACCGGGCCGACAGCTACGACCGAGTGACCCGCAACCCCCAGGTGTCCTTCGGCGACACCCTGGCCGGGGACCTGGTCCGGCGGGACTTCACCGCCAACGCCATGGCCGTGCGGATCACCGGCGCCGGGCCGGGCGAGTTCGTCGATCCGCTCGACGGGCTGGGCGCACTGCGCAACCGGGTGTTGGACACCCCGGCCTCACCGGAGGTGTCCTTCGGCGACGATCCGCTGCGGATGCTGCGGGCGGCACGCTTCGTCTCGCAGCTCGGGTTCACCGCGTCGCCCAGGGTGCGCACGGCGATCGAGGAGATGGCGCCGGAGATCTCCCGGATCACCGCCGAGCGGATCTCGGCGGAGCTCGACAAGCTGCTGCTGGGCGCGGACCCGGTGGCCGGCATCGAGGTGATCGTCAGTACCGGGCTGGGTGAGCAGATCCTGCCCGAGGTGGGTGCGATGCGGATGGCCATCGATGAGCATCACCAGCACAAGGACGTCTACCAGCATTCGCTGACCGTGTTGCGCCAGGCCATCGATCTGGAGGGGCCCGACGGCCCGGATCTGGTGCTGCGCTGGGCGGCGCTGCTGCACGACATCGGCAAGCCGGTCACCCGCCGGCACGAGCCCGGCGGCGGGGTCAGCTTCCACCACCACGAGGTGGTCGGCGCCAAGATGACCCGCAAGCGGATGCGCGCGCTGAAGTACCCCAAACAGGTCGTCGACGACGTGTCGCAGCTGGTGTATCTGCACCTGCGCTTCCACGGCTACGGCGACGGCCGGTGGACCGACTCCGCGGTGCGCCGCTACGTCACCGACGCCGGACCGCTGCTGGCCCGACTGCACAAGCTGGTCCGCGCGGACTGCACGACGCGCAACAAGCGCCGGGCCGCGCGCCTGCAGGCCACCTACGACGAGCTGGAACACCGGATCGCGGAGCTGGCCGCCCGCGAGGACCTGGACCGGGTGCGCCCGGACCTGGACGGCAACGAGATCATGGCGCTGCTGGGCATCGAGGCCGGCCCCGAGGTGGGCCGCGCCTGGCGCTACCTGAAGGAACTACGGATGGAACGCGGTCCCCTGGATCCCGACGAGGCCCGGGCCGCGCTGCTGGCCTGGTGGAACACCACCGAATCGTGACCTGACCGCTGCTTTCGTGACCCGTTCGTTGTTTCCCGTGAAACATGCGGAACCGCACGGGGTTCCGCCGCGTCTGAACCTGGTATGGACTACTGCCTGGGATCCGACGACGGTACGGCCGCGATCTTCGACGCCGCGCCGGACATCGACACCAACGGCGACGGGATCCTCGACGCCGTCGGGCTCGATCTGGACGGCGACGGACTGCGCGACGATGTGCTGCTCGATCTCGACGGTGACGGGCTGGCCGACCACGCCGGCTACGACGTGGACGGATCGGCGCCGCGATGGTGCACCGACGACGGATCCGGCACCTGGGCGCTGGCCGCCGAACCCGTCGTGCGCGGTTCACCGTTGCGCTGGACCGGGCTCGACGGTTCCAGCCACGAGGACGTCGGGCCGGTCGACGTCGACGGCGACGGACGCGCGGGGGAGCGGCTGTTCGACGACGACGGCGACGGGCTGGCCGATCGGATCGCTGGGACCGCTGAGGACGGCTCCGCGTTCGGCTTCCTCGACACCGACGGCGACGGGCGCTGGGATCTCAAGTTCGTCGACGTCGACGGTGACGGGACGGCCGACTTCGCCGGCCCGGTGAGCTGAGGTTCCCGGGTTCAGGACTCGCCGGTCCGGGACCCCTCCGGCTTGGCATCACCGCTGCCGAGGGCTTCGATGATTTCGGCGGCCACCCGGAGGCCGGACTGGATGGCGCCCTCCAGATACCCCGGGTGCTCGGTCGCCGTTTCGGTGCCAGCCCAGTGGATGTCGTCGACAGGAGCCGAAGCGACGGGGAGACACCCGGCCCGGGAGCCCGGTACCGGCAGCGACATGTACCCGCCGCCGGCGAATTCATCGAGGTGCCAGGACTTCTCGTGCCAGCCCGCCGGATCGAGGATGTCGGCCCCGAGATAGGGGACCAGCGCGCCGAGTAGAACCTCCCGGCGCGCGTCGGCAGACAGGCCGTCGAGTTCGCGTGCCTCCGGTCCGCCCACCAGAATGCACAGGTGACCGGGGCCGTCGGGTGGACTGCTGTCGAACACCGCCCGCCCCGGTCGCTCCAGCACGATGAATTCCGCGCCGTGGCGCTCCCGCCAGAACGGCCGCGGATACACCGCGATCGCCTTGTAGACCGACCCCATGTAGGTGTTCTGCTGGATCTCCGTCCGTTCGGCCGGCAGGGGTGGTTGGTAGTCGATACGCGCCGCCATCGGCGGCGGCACCGTCACGACGATCTTCTCGGCGTGGATCTCCGCCGACGGCGTCCGGACGGTCACCCCGCCGGGAGCGCGGGTGATCGACGTGACCGGCTGCCCCAGCCGGACCCGGTGACCGAGGTCGGCCGCCAACGCCTCGGGGATTGCGCCGATCGCCTCGACGAGCAACGAGTCCTGGGCTCCGCCCCGGGTTGCCAGAGCGGTCCGCAGGCCGCCCTGTCCGCGCAGCATGGAGATCGCCGCGTAGAGGGACATCCGGTCGAGGTCGGCGGTCCAGGAGATGGTGGCGAGGACGTCCAGCAGTCGCCGCGCGGTTCCGGGCACGCCGCGCAGCCACGATTGAACCGACACATCGTTCCATCGAATCGGGGTCGGGAACCGAGTGGCGGCTTCGACGGTGGCCAGAACCACGCCGGTCACCAACATGGTGGGACCGACGGTCCGTAGCCGACCGCCTCCGTCGAGGATGGTCGGCAGCGGCTGGGTGTGCATGGGGAACCGGGTGAGGCCGAGCTCGGTGGCCAGTGCCATCAGCCGGTGATGGTCGTGGCCGATCCACTGGCCGCCGAGATCTACCTGCGAACCCAGCGCGGTGGTTTCGCGCATCGCACGACCGCCTACACGGTCGGCGGCCTCCAGCACGAGGACCGCGACACCGTTGCGGTGTAGTTCACGGGCTGCGGTCAGACCGGACAGCCCCGCTCCGACGACGACAACCGTCGCCGCCTCGCGCTTCGCGCTCATCGGCCCTCGCTCAGGTTGCTACGGCTCGGAGGCGCCTCGCGCTTCGCGCTCACCGCCCCTCGCCGGGTGGCCCCGCGAAGGCCTGGGCGATACCCAGCCACTGCTGTGCGTCGGGCCCCACGGCCCGCAGGTCCAATTCCGCCAGCGGCCGACGCTGGGTCACCAGCGCACAGAAATCCGCCGCCGAGCCCGTCACCCGTTGTGCGGCGGCAGGGTCGCCCCAGGCCCACACCGCGTCGTCCGGACCGGCCAGCTCGACGTAGAACGGTTCCGACGGCGGGGTCAGGTTGTTGACCGCGTACGCGTAGTCGCGGGTGCGCACCCCCAGATGTGCGACCGAGCGAAGCCGCGGCGTCGCCTCCCGCTGCACCCCGAGAGCATCGGCGACGTCGAGCCCGTGCGCCCAGGTCTCCATCAGCCGCGCCGTCGCCATCGACGCCGCACTCATCGACGGCCCGAACCACGGAATCTTCTGCCCGTCGGGAACCTGCACCAGCGCCTCGTGCAGAGCCCCGCGCGCGCTCCGCCATTCCGCCAGGATCTCCTGCGGCGGCAGCGCAGCCAGTTCCTCGGCGCCCGCGTCGACGAAACCCGTCGGGTTCTGCCACGCCTGCGCCACGATGGCGGCGAAGCCGTCGGGATCGGTGGCGGCGACCAGGGCGACGCGATCGGTCCACAGCAGGTGCGCGATCTGATGCGCGATCGTCCAGCCGGGGGCCGGCGTCGGCTCGGCCCAGCGCTGCGGTGACAGGAAAGCGACCAGTGCGTCGAGGTCGTCGCTCTCGGCGCTCAGGTCGGCGACGATGCCCGCGATGTCCGACATCCGCCGAGCATATTCCGCGGCCCGCAGCGACCCGCGTCAGCGGGTGCGTGGCGCGGACAGGGCGTGTCCGGCCAGCCCGGCCAGATAGATCGCCGCGGCGGCGACGATCAGCCCGGGCGCGTGCCCGTCGGCCGGCATGAACGCCGCCGACGCGGTCACCGCGACGACGAACGCCGTCCAGAACAGCGAATCCTGCACAGCGAAGACGTGTCCGCGCAGGGCGTCGTCGACGTCGAGCTGCATGGCGATGTCGGCGCTGAGCTTGACCACCTGACCGGCCGCGCCCAGGAAGAAGCCGCACGCCATCAGCACCGCCGGTGCCAGCCCGAACCCCGCCAGTTCGACGACGACGGCGACGCCGAGCGCGGTGTTGGCGGTGCGGTAGCGGCCCCAGCGCCGGATGAGCGTCGGCGTCGCCACGGTGGCGAGAAAGGAGCCGGTGCCGGTGACCGCGACGAACAGCACCGCGGCACCGAAACCGGCGACGGCGACCGTCGAATCACCCGCGTGCCGGACCAGCATCAGCACCAGCAGCGTATTGATGCCGAAGGCCATCCGGTGCGCGGCCAGCCCGGTCAGCGTGGCCCGCACGCTGGGGATGGCCGCGGCGGTCCGCACGCCGTACCAGAGGCCGCTGGCCACCGTGTAGAACACCGAGCCGTGCACGGTCCGGGCGGAGTCGTCGGGGCCCAGCGCCCGGGGTGCGAAGCGCAGCGCCAGCAGCAGCGCGATGCCGATCGGCACGGTGGTGGAGAAGATGACCGTCGACGCTCCGGTGTCGTCGGCACCGAAGAGGTGCCGCGGAAGCAGCATGGCGATGGCGCCCAGGAAGGTCGCCACAGCGCCGGCGGCCGTCGCCACCGAGTTCATCGACACCACCTGCTCACGCGCGACGACGTGCGGGATGGCCGCGGACAGACCGGAGGCGACGAACCGGCCCAGGCCGTTGATCAGCAGGGCCCCGCAGAGCACGACGAGGTCGCTGGACCGGGTGGCCAGCAGCACACCCACCCCGACCAGCATGACCAGGCGCCCGGCGTTCGCCGCGACGAGCACCAGGCGCCGGTCCCACCGGTCCAGCAGCGCCCCGGCGAACGGCCCCAGCAGCGAGTAGGGCAGATACAGCACCGCGAACGCGCCGGCGATCGCCCACGGCGACGCCGCCCGCTCGGGGTTGAACAGCAGGGCGCCGGCCAGCCCGGCCTGGAACAGACCCTCGCCGAACTGGCTGGCGATGCGCAGGCCGAGCAGTCGGCGGAAGTCGGGCAGGACCCGCACCGAACGCCAGAGCCGGACAACCGCTCGGGCGTCGACCACAGCACCACTTCCTTGCCGGGAGTCCGGTTGGGCGGGGTTGCCAACGGGCGGTCCGGGCCGCGGGGTTCACCTTACAAATTAATTCCGGGTGCGCGGACCGCCGCGAGCCGTGGGCCCGGGTGCCATTATGGACAGATGGCCCAGCCGGAAGACCCCGAGGACTTCGTCGCGCCCGCGGCGCAGCGGGTGCGTGCCGGGACGCTGCTGTTGGCGAACACCGACCTGATGGAGCCGACCTTCCGGCGCAGCGTGATCTACGTCGTCGAGCACAACGACGGCGGCACCCTCGGCGTGGTGTTGAACCGGTCCAGCGAGACCGCCGTTTACAACGTGTTGCCGCAGTGGGCCGGGCTGGTCGCCAAACCGAAGACCATGTTCATCGGCGGCCCGGTCAAGCGCGACTCGGCGCTGTGCCTGGCCACGCTGAGACCCGGGGCCGACGCCAACGGGGTACCGGGACTGCGGCCCGTGCAGGGGCGCATCGCCATGGTCGATCTGGATGCCGATCCCGAGGCCGTCGCACCCTATGTCGAGGCCGCTCGGATCTTCGCCGGCTACTCCGGCTGGACCATCGGTCAGCTGGAGGGCGAGATCGAGCGCGACGACTGGATCGTGCTGTCGGCGCTGCCCACCGATGTCCTGGTCGAACCGCGGGTTGACCTGTGGTCGCGGGTGCTGCGCCGCCAGCCCATGCCGTTGGCGCTGCTGGCCACCCATCCCATCGACGTCAGCCGGAACTAGCGCCCTATCGGTTGCGGGCGACTACCCGCAGAGCTTGTCGCACCCCGCGCAGGACCCGGCGCACGAGTCCTCCTTGGTGGTCGAGGCCCGATCGGCGATCGCCTGCTCGGCGGCGGCCACCCGCACCACTCGCCAGGCGCCGGCCGCGACGGTGGCGAATGCACCGACGACGCAGATCCCCAGCACCAGGCCCGCCGACGGCGCGCGGGTGACGGCGGCGATACCGCCGGCCAGCAGCATGACGGCGGCGGCCAGCTCAGTCGGGGCCAGCGCGCGCTGCACGGCGGCGGCGTCACCGGACGGGGCCAGCAGGTGCCGCAGGCCGATCACCAGGGCCACCACGGCGGCGATCAGGCACAACACACCCGCGATCAGCATGACCTCAGCTTACGAGGCAGCGCCCACCGCGGGCCAATCGGCGGTGTGGGGCCGGGATCAGCGGGCCGGCACCGCCGCCGGGACCGCGGCGGGGGTTGCCGCCGGGACGGCCGGGTTGGCCGCCGGGACACCGGGCTGCGCCGCGGGCACCGAGGGTGAGGCCGCCGGCACGCCGGGTGTGGCGCCGGGGACGGCCGGCACGGCGGCCGGAGCCGCGGTCGGGTCGGCGACCCGGAAGCCGTTGATGATCGCGTTGGTGGCGTCCGCGCTGGCCACCACCTGCCCGACGGCGGTGTTCACCGACAGCGACACCAGGTACCGGTCGGAGCCCGCGGTGGCGATCACATGCCGTCGCGAGGTGTTGATCATGCTGTCGTTTTCCTTGTAGGTACCCTCCAGCAGCGACGACGGGAAGCCGTTGAACTCGGCGAACGACGCGTCGGTGGACTGCCAGTTCTTCAGCTTCTGGGCGTCGACGAAGCCGTGGCTGATGGCCTCGCGCGGGTCGAAGCTGCCGACCAGCTTGTAGACCACCAGCTGTGCGTTGGAGGTGTACAGGCCGTCGCCGCCGGCGCGGTCGGCGATCACCGCGAACGCGTCCGGCACGTTCGGGTCGGGCACCTGGCTCCAGCCGGCCGGCATCGGCAGGGTGATGGACAGCGCGGTGAAGTCCGCCGAGTGCTGCGGCTCCATCTTCACGTTGTGCTCGTGGAAGTAGTCTTCCAGCGTGCCGGAAGCGGCCGGCGCGATGGCCGCCTGGGTCGGGGTGGCGGCGACCGGAGTCGCGTTCTGGCCAGGTGTCGCGTTCTGGCTCGGGGTCGCGTTGACGGTGACGGTCTCGGTGACCGTGGCCGGCGCGGGACCCGGTGCCACCGGATCGGCCCACACCGGAGCGGGCGTGGTGACACCGGCGAGACCGACGACGCCCGCGGTGACCGCTGCGGCACCACCGGCGATGAACTGCCACCTACGGGCATTGAGAATTCGCACAGTTACCCTCCGAAAAATCCGCACGATCGATGACCGGACCGTCATGCTCGGTTTCGACTGTAGTTGGTGTCGCGGGTGCTCGACCAGTTCAGCCGGGGGCTGGGACCGAGATGGAACCAACTGCTGACCGGTGCGCGATCCAACCGATACCGCTGCGTTAGAACCGCCGGATGCTGGGCAGATGCGGTGGTGAAAGGAAGGTAACGGTCCTTATACCCTGACGGGGTGACCGATTCCGTTTCTGCTTCCGCACCGGGCTCCGATGTGCCGGCCTTCCGGTACACCGCCGCGCTGGCCGGTGCCATCGAGTCGGACTGGCAGGTGCGGTGGGCCGACGAAGGCACCTTCGACGTCCCCAATCCGGTCGGGCCGCTGGCACCGGCCGACCCGGCGGCCCTGCCGACGGACAAGATGTTCGTCCAGGACATGTTCCCCTACCCCTCCGGCGACGGACTGCACGTCGGGCACCCGCTGGGCTACATCGCCACCGACGTCTACGCCCGCTACTTCCGGATGACCGGCCGCAACGTGCTGCACGCCCTGGGCTTCGACGCGTTCGGCCTGCCCGCCGAGCAGTACGCCATCCAGACCGGGACGCACCCGCGGATCCGCACCGAGGCCAACATCGTCAACTTCCGCCGCCAGCTCGGCCGGCTGGGGCTGGGCCACGACTCGCGGCGCAGCTTCGCCACCACCGATCCGCAGTACTACAAGTGGACCCAGTGGATCTTCCTGCAGATCTACAACGCATGGTTCGACCCCGCGGTCAACCGGGCCCGGCCGATCGCCGAGCTGATCGCCGAATTCGAGTCCGGTTCCCGGACGCTGGACGACGGCCGGTCCTGGTCGGCGCTGACGGCCGGGGAACGCCACGACGTTATCGACGACCACCGGCTGGTCTACCACAGCGACTCGATGGTCAACTGGTGTCCGGGCCTGGGCACGGTGCTGGCCAACGAAGAGGTCACCGCCGACGGCCGCAGCGAGCGCGGCAACTTCCCGGTTTTCCGGAAGCGGTTGCGGCAGTGGATGATGCGGATCACCGCCTACTCCGACCGGCTGCTCGAAGACCTGGACGTGCTGGACTGGCCGGACAAGGTCAAGGCCATGCAGCGCAACTGGATCGGCAGATCCACCGGCGCATCGGTACTTTTCGGCTCCGCCGCCGGGGACATCGAGGTCTTCACCACCCGCCCCGACACCCTGTTCGGGGCGAGCTACCTGGTGCTGGCGCCCGAACACGAGCTGGTCGACGAACTGGTCGCGGATGCCTGGCCCGACGGCGTGGACGCCCGCTGGACTTACGGCGCACAGACCCCCGCGCAGGCGGTGGCCGCCTACCGCAGTTCGATTGCGGCCAAGTCGGATCTGGAACGCCAGGAGAACAAGACCAAGACCGGCGTGTTCCTCGGTGCCCACGCCACCAATCCGGCCAACGGACAACAGGTTCCGATCTTCATCGCCGACTACGTGCTCGTCGGCTACGGCACCGGCGCGATCATGGCGGTACCCGGCGGCGATCAGCGCGACTGGGACTTCGCCACCGAGTTCGGGCTGCCCGTCGTCGAGGTCGTCGCCGGCGGCGACGTGACCGAGGCCGCCTACACCGGCGACGGCCCGCTGGTGAACTCCGGGTTCCTTGACGGCATGACGGTCGCCGACGCCAAGGCCGCGATGACGCAGCGGCTGGTCGACGACGGCCGCGGGCGGGCCCGCACCGAATACAAGCTCCGCGACTGGCTTTTCGCGCGGCAACGGTACTGGGGCGAGCCGTTCCCCATCGTCTACGACGCCGACGGCCGCGCCCACGCGCTGCCTGTCGAGATGCTGCCGGTGGAGTTGCCCGACATCGCCGACTACTCGCCGACCATGTTCGACCCCGACGACGCCGACAGCGAACCGTCCCCGCCGCTGGGCCGCGCCACCGAATGGCTGCGGGTGGAACTCGACCTCGGCGGCGGCCCGCAGATCTACACCCGCGACACCAACGTCATGCCGCAGTGGGCCGGCAGTTCCTGGTACGAACTGCGCTACGTCGACCCGCACAACCCGGATACCTTCTGCGACAGCCGAAACGAGGCCTACTGGATGGGCCCGCGGCCGGCCGAGCACGGCGCAGGTGACCCGGGCGGAGTGGATCTCTACGTCGGCGGCGTCGAACACGCCGTGCTGCACCTGCTGTATTCGCGATTCTGGCACAAGGTGCTCTACGACCTCGGCCACGTCAGCTCCCGCGAGCCGTACCGGCGCCTGGTCAACCAGGGCTATATCCAGGCGTTCGCCTACACCGACGACCGCGGCGCCTACGTCCCGGCCGCCGACGTCGTCGAGCGCGACGGCCGATTCTTCTACGCCGGCCCCGACGGGGAGATCGAGGTCAATCAGGAGTTCGGCAAGATCGGCAAGAGCCTGAAGAACTCCATCTCACCGGATGAGATCTGCGACGACTACGGCGCCGACACCCTGCGGGTCTACGAGATGTCGATGGGCCCGCTGGAGGCCTCGCGCCCCTGGTCGACCAAGGACGTCGTCGGTGCCCAACGGTTCCTGCAGCGGCTGTGGCGCCTCGTCGTCGACGAGGAGACGGGCGAACTGCGTTGCACGGCCGGTGATCTCAGCGAGGACACGCTGCGGGCGCTGCACCGCGCCATCGCCGGGGTGTCCGACGACTACGCCGGGCTGCGCAACAACACCGCCGCGGCCAAGCTCATCGAATACACCAACCACCTGACCAAGGCCTATCCCGACGGGGCGCCCGCGGGTGCCGTCGAACCGCTGGTGTTGATGGCCGCGCCGCTCGCGCCGCACCTGGCGGAGGAACTGTGGCGCCGGCTCGGGCACGACGAATCGCTGGCGCACGGGCCGTGGCCGGTGGCCGAGGAGGCCTACCTGGCCGAGGACACCGTCGAATACCCGGTGCAGGTCAACGGCAAGGTCCGCGGCCGCATCACGGTGCCCGCCGACGCCTCCCGGGAGGCCCTGTCGGAGGCGGCGCTGGCCGACGAGAAGGTCATCGACTTCCTCGCCGGCGCCACCCCGAAGAAGGTCATCGTGGTGCCGGGCAAGCTGGTCAACCTGGTGGTCTGACCCGGCGGGTTCAGCGGGGGCGCACGATCACCTCGTGCACCACACCGTCCGGCGGGGTGTTGATGGCCTGGGCGACGACGGCCGCTACCGTCTCCGGCCGCAGGAACCGTTCCGGTCGATACTCGCCGCGCTCATAGGCCACCAGATCGCGCTGCATATCGGTATCGATGCGGCCCGGATAGACCGTCGTCACCCGCAGCTCGGGTTCGTCGGCGCGCAGGGAATCGGCGAAGGCGCGCAGCGCGAACTTGGTCGCCGCATACGACGCCAGCCCGGGCGACGGAGTGCGCCCGGCGCCGGAGTTGATGAACACCACGTGCCCCGAGGCCGCGCGCAGCGCCGGCAGCAGCGCAAGGGTAAGTCCCACCGCACCAAGGAAATTCACCTCCATCGACGCCCGCCACTCCTCGATCGACGTGTCGCCGACCCGGCCCGGGTAGGCCACCCCGGCGTTGTGCACCAGCACGTCGAGCTCGGCGATCACCTCGGTCGCCGACTCGACGGCCGCCGAATCGGTGAGATCCAGCGGCCAGGTCGGTGCACCGAGCCGCTCGGCCACCGCGTCCAGGCGTGCCGACGGCCGACCGGCCAGCAGCAGGCTGTGGGTGGGGGCCAGGGCTTCGGCGATGGCGGCGCCGAGGCCGCCGGCCGCTCCGGTGATCATCGCGGTAGGCATGTATCGCAGCGTAGTTCGCCGGAGTGAACCCGCCGGTCGGCGGGCGCGGGAGCCGCCGGGGCCGCAGAATAGGAGCGTGGCCACGGACCCGAGTTTCACCCCGACCCAGCTGGCGGCCCGCGCGGCGTACCTGCTGCGCGGCAACGACCTGGGCGAGATGACGACGGCCGCACCCCTGCTCTATCCGCACATGTGGAGTTGGGACGCCGCCTTCGTCGCCGTCGGTCTGGCCCCGCTATCGGTGGAACGCGCGGTCGTCGAGCTGGACACGTTGCTCTCGGCGCAGTGGCGCAACGGGATGATCCCGCACATCGTCTTCGCCAACGGCGTCGACGGCTACTTTCCCGGGCCCGACCGGTGGGCGTGCTCGGAGTTGACAGACAACGCCCCGACGGCCCGCGCGACGTCGGGTATCACCCAGCCGCCGGTGCATGCCATTGCCGTGCAACGGATCCTGGAGCGCGCGCGGTCTCGCGGGCGCTCCACCCGCGCGGTGGCCGAGGCGTTTCTCGATCGGCGGTGGGCCGATTTGGTGCGCTGGCACCGGTGGCTGGCCACCGCCCGTGACCCCGAGCAGCAGGGCCGCATCACCATCTACCACGGCTGGGAGTCCGGCATGGACAACTCGCCGCGCTGGGACGGGGCGTACGCCAACGTCATTCCCGGGCAGGTGCCGGCCTACGAACGCGCGGACAACCACATCATCACCGATCCGCAGCAGCGGCCCACCGACGCCGAATACGACCGGTACATGTGGCTCATCGAGGAGATGAAGGCCGCCCGCTACGACGACGAGCGGCTGGCGGCGACGATGAGTTTCGCGGTGCAGGACGTGTTCGTCTCGGCGGTTTTCTCGGTCGCCTGCACGGTGCTGGCCGAGATCGGCGAGGACCACAACCGGCCGCTGGCCGACATCCGCGATCTCTACGCCTGGGCCGAGCGCTTCCGGACCGGGGTGGCCGGGATGAGCGACGAAAGAACCGGTGCGGCACGCGATTACGACGTGCGTGCGCAGCGGTGGATCGCGACGGAGACGCTCGCGCAGTTCGCGCCGCTGCTGTGCGGTGCGCTCGGGCACGAGTGTGAACGGGTGTTGCTGAAACGGCTGGAGGGGCCGCGGTTCGTCGGGCATCCGGATCTGCGGTACGCGCTGATCCCGTCCGCGTCCCCGGTGTCCCGGGAGTTCCGCCCCCGGGAGTACTGGCGCGGACCGGTCTGGCCGGTGATGAATTGGCTGTTCTCCTGGGCCTTCGCCCGCCGCGGCTGGGCGGAACGCTCACATGTGTTGCAGCGCGAGGCGTTACGCCAGGTCAGCGACGGCAGCTTCGCGGAGTACTACGAGCCGTTCACCGGTGAGCCGCTGGGCAGCATGCAGCAGTCCTGGACGGCGGCCGCCGTACTCGACTGGCTGGGCTGAGGAGAAGGTCAGGACTCCCGGCCGGCGGGTCCCAGCGCCAGGCGTTCCAGCGGGCCGATGGCGTTGCGGATCGCGGTGATGTCCTCGGAATCCAGCGCGTGCAGCATGGTGACCAGTGCGGCGTGGCGAGCGTCGAGGGACTCCCGGTGCTCGGCGTGCCCCTTGGGGGTGATGTCAACCAGGACTGCCCGCAGATCCGACGGGTCACGGCTGCGCTTGACCAGGCCGAGCTTCTCCAGGCGGCGGATGGCGACGGTGGTGGTGGGGGTGCGCACCCGCTCCCGGGCGGCCAGTTCGGTCATCCGGATCGGGCCGGTTTCCAGCAGGGTGACCAGGATGGATAGCTGAGCCAGCGTTAGTTCGCCGGCAGCGGCGGTCGCCGCGCGATTGGCGTCGCGGCGGCGCAGCACCGAGAACAGTTTGGTCAGCGTTCGCTGCAAACCCTCGGCAATATCCGCCAGATCCGGTTCGACGGCCGTGACGGCTTCGCTCTCAGCCATAGTTTGAGAGTCTAACTGGCCAGTGCTGCGTGGGTTCGGAGGTCAGGCATCTCGGTCCGGTTCCGCTCACCCGGCGGCCAGCAGGCCGCGCAGAATGCGGATCAACTCCAGGGGCTGGTCACCCTGCACGGAATGCCCGGCGCCGTCCACCACGATCGTCGCCCGGAACCCGGGTGCAGTCGCGGCGAATTGGGAGGCGTCGTCGTCGTTGACGAAATGCGAATGTGCGCCGCGCACCAACGTCGTCGGCATGGTAATGGCGGGAACGTCGTCCCATAGGCCCTCGAAACCCGCACCGGTGCGGAACGAGTCGTAACGCCAGGTCCAGCTGCCGTCGTCGAGTCGGCGGGCGTTGTGGAAAACACCGCGGCGCAGGGACTCACGACTGCGGTGCGGAGCGGCGGCGACGGTCTCGTCGAGCATCTCGGTGAAGCTGGTGAAACTGCGCTGACCCTGCACCAGGGCGACCGCACCCAGTTGCGCCTTGGTCATCTCCTCGTGCCGGGCCGGTGCCGACGGGGTGACGTCGACCAGCACCAGTTCGGGCACCAGGGCCGACTCGGTGGCCGCGATGCGCAGCGCGGTCAGCCCGCCCAGCGACATGCCCACCACCAGGCGGGGCCGCGGCGCCAGTTCGCGCAGCACCGGGGCGACGGTCTGCGCGTTCAGCCGGGGCCCGTAGTCGCCGTCCTCCCGCCACGCGGAGTGGCCGTGTCCGGGCAGGTCGACGGCCAGGGCGGGCAGCCCGAGGCCGACGATGACGGTGTCCCAGGTGTGCGCGTTCTGCCCGCCGCCGTGCAGGAACACGATCTGCGCGGGATCGGCGCCCCAGGCCAGCGCGCTGATGTCGCCGTGTTCGAGCCGCTGGACCGGCGGCAGCGGCCCGTCGTGTCCGGCCTGGGCGGCGTTCTCGGGCAGCAGCGCGAACTCGTCGAGGGCCAGCAGTTCGTCATCGGAGAGCACGCCTCTTTATACGCCGGGCCGCAAACGAAAACAGTGCGGCCGCCCGGAGTGGGCGACCGCACCGCATGCTCGACGGGAATTACCCGCTGTTGTAGCGGCTAGCCTTCGATGAACGTCTCCAGCTCGGCGCGCGCGACGTCGTCGGCGAGCTGCTTGGGCGGGCTCTTCATCAGGTACGCCGACGCCGGGATGATCGGGCCGCCGATACCGCGGTCCTTGGCGATCTTGGCGGCGCGCACCGCGTCGATGATGATGCCGGCGGAGTTCGGCGAGTCCCACACCTCGAGCTTGTACTCCAGGTTCAGCGGCACGTCACCGAAGGCGCGGCCTTCGAGGCGGACGTAGGCCCACTTGCGGTCGTCGAGCCACGCGACGTGGTCCGACGGGCCGATGTGCACGTTCTTGTCCTCGATCTTGCCGGCCAGCGAGCCGGTCAGGTTGGAGGTCACGGCCTGGGTCTTGGACACCTTCTTGGACTCCAGGCGCTCACGCTCGAGCATGTTCTTGAAGTCCATGTTGCCGCCGACGTTCAGCTGGTAGGTGCGGTCCAGGGTGACGCCGCGGTCCTCGAACAGCTTGGCCATCACGCGGTGGGTGATGGTGGCGCCGACCTGGCTCTTGATGTCATCGCCGACGATCGGCACACCGGCGTCGGTGAACTTCTTGGCCCACACCGGGTCGGAGGCGATGAACACCGGCAGCGCATTGACGAACGCCACCCCGGCGTCGATGGCGCACTGGGCGTAGAACTTGTCCGCCTCTTCCGAGCCGACCGGCAGGTAGGAGACCAGCACGTCGACCTTGTTGTCGCGCAGCACCTTGACCACGTCGACCGGCTCGGCGTCGGACACCTCGATGGTGTCGGCGTAGTACTTGCCGATGCCGTCCAGCGTCGGGCCGCGCTGCACGACGACGTCGGTCGGCGGCACGTCGGCGATCTTGATGGTGTTGTTCTCGGAGGCGAAGATCGCCTCCGAGAGGTCGAAGCCGACCTTCTTGGCGTCCACGTCGAACGCGGCGACGAACTTCACGTCGCGCACGTGGTACGGCCCGAACTTGACGTGCATCAGGCCGGGCACGTTCGAGTTCTCGTCGGCGCCGGCGTAGTACTGCACGCCCTGCACAAGCGAGGACGCGCAGTTCCCGACGCCGACAATGGCGACCCGCACATCCGTCGACGTGGTCACGGTGTTCTCACTCATGGATTCTCCTTTGGTGGATATTGCTGGGGTGTGGTCTTGGGGGCGGGCCGTGCTCACATCGGCTCCGGGGTTACCTGGTTGCCGCGTTCGGCGGCGATCAGTTCGTTGAGCCAGACGACCTCGCGCTCGCTGGACTCCAGGCCGAGCTGATGCAGCTGGCGGGTGTAGCGGTCGCGGGACCCGGCCGCTCCGGCCACGGCCTCGCGCAGGCCCTCGCGGCGTTCCTCGACCTGACGGCGACGGCCCTCCAGGATGCGCATCCGGGCGTCGGCCGGGGTGCGGTTGAAGAACGCCAGGTGCACGCCGAAGCCGTCGTCGGTGTAGTTCTGCGGTCCGGTGTCGGCGACCAGCTCGGTGAACCGGGCCCGGCCGGCGTCGGTGAGCTGGTAGACCCGGCGCGCCCGGCGCACCTTGACGGTGCCCAGCGGCGCGGCGTCCTCGACGATCAGCCCGTCGGCCTGCATCCGGCGCAGCGCCGGGTACAGCGAGCCGTAAGAGAAGGCGCGGAACGCACCGAGCAGCCCGGTGAGGCGTTTCCGCAGCTCATAGCCGTGCATCGGTGATTCGAGCAGGAGACCGAGGATGGCGAGCTCAAGCACGCGTACACCTCCTCGGAAATCGGGTTGCGCCGTTACGGCGGATCAACAGCTCGGCAAATAGTATCGCTCCGATATATTCGCGCGCAAAATGTGCGCCCCGCGGCGGTCAGGCGGGGTTGGCGCAGCCGTCGGCAGACATTCGCCCGGCGTTCACCCGCCTTCGCGTTCATCCAGAACGTACGCAGGGATTTTTCGTGAAATCTCGGCGTGGACTCTGCCTCGATGGCGAGAGCGAGATTGCCGCGGCTCAGGACGGCGGGTACATCCCGCGGACGGTGCCGTCGGGGGCGAACCTGATGTAGCCGCTGCTGCCGAAGGTCGTGGAGATGTACGCCGACAGTACGACGGCGTCCGGCGTGGACGGGTCCGCCGATGGTTCGACGATCAGGTAGCGGTCTTTGACGTCGGCGGAGTCGATGCCCAGCGACTGCGGCGCCCCGCGCAGGATCCCGATAGCCCCCGTGTAGTCGAAGGCGCCCAGGTCCACCAGACGGTCGTTGGAGCTGCGGGTGGTGGTGCTCGGGTCGCCCCAGCCGCCGCGGTAGGACACGGTCAGCGAGCGGCGCTGATCTGTCGGATCGGGCCGGGTCAGCGAGGCGTTGGTCGGATACACCACCAGCCGGTAGCCGTTGGTGTCGCCGAACCGCTTGCGCATCTGCTCGAACATCCCGGTCAGTCCCCCGAGGGAGTGCAGCTCCCGGGGCGGGGTGAGCACGATGGGTGTCACCCCGTCGGGTTTTTCGCCCGGGTCGGTGGTGAAGTCCAGCGGCGAGCTGGAGTTCCCGTACATCCCCCAGCCGAGTCCGACCCCGAAGACCACCAGCACTGCCGCCAGCCCGATACGCAGGCCCCACCCGGGTGGCAGCGGCCGGACCCGGGGCCGGGTGCGCAGGTGGGGCAGCTGCACCGGCGCGTTGTCGGTCTGCAGATCATCGGTCAGGGACTGCAGGTCGCCCAGCGTGGTGGCGGTGGTGGCGGCGGTCACCCGCAGCCGGTGCTCCTCACCGGAAAGTTGGCCGTCGGCCAGCGCGCTGTCGAGCACAGCGCAGGTGTTGTTGCGGTCGCTGTCTTTGGCGCGGGTGCGCGGAGTTGGCACAAGTATGGATCGTAGGGGGCACGCCCCGGTCGCGCCTCGATGATCGGGGTAGCGACGTACTCTGGTGGGCGTGCGATTGCAACGGCAGGTAGTGGACTACGCGCTTCGGCGCCGGTCGCTGCTGGCCGAGGTGTACTCCGGCCGGACCGGGGTCACCGAGGTGTGCGACGCGAATCCGTATTTGCTGCGAGCCGCCAAGTACCATGGCAAGCAGAGTTCGGTGATGTGCCCGATATGCCGGAAGGAACCACTTACGTTGGTGTCCTGGGTTTTCGGCGACCATCTGGGTCCGGTTTCCGGGTCAGCGCGCACCGCCGAAGAGCTGGTGTTGCTCGCGACGCGCTATGAGGAGTTTGCTGTTCACGTCGTGGAAGTGTGTCGGACTTGCAGTTGGAATCATCTGGTGAAGTCATACCTGTTGGGATTGCCCCAATCCCCCAAGGGCGCTCCGCGCACCCGGGCGGCGCGAAAGGGCGCACGTACCGCCAGTGAATGATCAGACGAACACTCCGCCACAGCGACCCCACCCGGAGAACGAACCGCAGCGGCCGGATCCGGTGACCGGCCCCGCCCAGGGTCCGACGACGGGCGACGCCGCCCGCCCCGGTGACACCGTCCGCATCACCCGGCCGGGGGGCACCGCCTCCGGCCCGACGACCGGTGACCCCGGTCGGCCCGCGCGCCCGTCGTTGCCGCCGCCCCCGGGGGCACCGCAGCGTCGTTCCCCGCGCCCGACCGAGATCCTGCCGACGACACCCGACGGCGCCGACCGCGATCTGGCCGATCCGATCGACGTCGTCAAGGCCGCCCTGGACGGGACGCCGCTGTCCAAACCACGCCGGCCCGGCGACGGCCCGCCGGCCGACGGGGACAGCGGTGCCGCCGCAGCAGCCGTCGAGCACGGGGAGGCGCCGCCGCTGTTGCCGCGTCGCGGTCCCGCCCGGGGTCCCCGCGACGGGCGCCCGCCGCGGGGGGCCGGTGTGGTTCCCCCCGGGTTCAAACTCCCCGCTTTCAAGATCAACTGGAAGTGGGTGCGCCGCGGCACCGCGGCGCTGGTCGCCCTGGTGGTGCTGCTGCCGCTGATCACCTTCGGCATGGCCTACGCGATCGTCGACGTCCCCAAGCCCGGTGACATCCGCACCGCCCAGATTTCGACCATCCTGGCCTCCGACGGGTCGGAGATCGCCAAGATCATCCCGCCGGAGGGCAACCGGATCGACATCAGCATCGACCAGGTACCCCAGCACGTGCGCGCCGCCGTGATGGCCGCCGAGGACCGCGACTTCTACAGCAACCCGGGCTTCTCGTTCAGCGGGTTCGCCCGGGCGTTCAAGAACAACCTGGTCGGCGGGGACACCCAGGGCGGATCCACCATCACCCAGCAGTACGTGAAGAACGCGCTGGTCGGCGACGCGCGCTCGGGTACCCGCGGGCTGATCCGCAAGGCCAAGGAACTCGTCATCTCCACCAAGATGTCGCGGGAATGGTCCAAGGACCAGGTGATGGAGGCCTACCTCAACATCATCTACTTCGGCCGCGGCGCCTACGGCATCTCGGCGGCGTCCCAGGCCTACTTCGCCAAACCGGTCAACGAGTTGACCGTCTCCGAGGGCGCGCTGCTGGCGGCGCTGATCCAGCGGCCGTCGACCCTGGATCCCGCGGTCGACCACGCGGGGGCGATGGAGCGCTGGAACTGGGTGCTCGACGGCATGGTCACCATCGGCGCGCTGTCGGCGCAGGACCGGGCCCAGCAGGTGTTCCCGGACACCATCGCACCGGAGCGCGCCAGCCAGGAGAACCAGACCGTCGGCCCCAACGGGCTGATCGAGCGACAGGTCGTCAAGGAACTGATGGCCATGTTCAACGTCAGCGAGCAGCAGCTCAACACCGAGGGCCTGCAGGTCACCACCACCATCGACCCGCAGGCGCAGAACGCCGCCGTCGACGCCGTCACCACGACGATGTCCGGCCAGGATCCGGACATGCGCGCCGCGGTCGTGTCGATCGACCCGCGCACCGGCGGCGTCAAGGCCTACTACGGCGGCTCGGACGCCAACGGGTTCGACTTCGCCCAGGCCGGCCTGCCGACCGGCTCGTCGTTCAAGGTCTTCGCGCTGATCGCCGCGCTGGAACAGGGGATCGGGCTCGGCTACCAGGTGGACAGCTCGCAGCTGTGGGTCAACGGCATCAAGATCTCCAACGTCGAGGGCGAGGGCTGCGGCACCTGCAACATCGCCGAGGCGCTCAAGCGGTCGCTGAACACCAGCTTCTACCGGCTGATGATGAAGCTGAAGAACGGCCCGGAGGACGTCGCCGACGCCGCGCACCGCGCCGGCATCGCCACCAGCTTCCCCGGCGTCCCGCACACCCTCAGCGAGGACGGCCAGGGCGGCCCGCCGAACAACGGCGTGGTGCTGGGCCAGTACCAGACCCGGGTGATCGACATGGCGTCGGCCTACGCGACGATCGCCGCCTCCGGCGTGTACCGCACCCCGCACTTCGTGCAGAAGGTGGTCAACTCCGACGGCCAGGTGCTCTTCGACGCGGGCACCCAGGACAACGCCGGCGATCAGCGCATCGAGAAGGCCGTCGCCGACAATGTCACCGCCGCCATGGCCCCGATCGCGGGCTATTCGCGCGGCCACAACCTGGCCGGCGGCCGGGCGTCGGCGGCCAAGACCGGCACCAACCAGCTCGGCGACACCGGCGCCAACCGCGACGCCTGGATGGTCGGCTTCACCCCGTCGCTGTCGACGGCGGTGTGGGTGGGCACCACCTCCGGCGACAAGCCACTGGTGAACAAGTGGGGCGGCCCGGTCTACGGGTCGGGGCTGCCGTCGGACATCTGGAAGGCCACCATGGACGGCGCCCTCAAGGGCACCGACAACGAGACCTTCCCCAAGCCGACCGAGATCGGCGGTTACGCCGGTGTTCCGGTGTATATCCCGCCGCCGCGGCCGGTGAACCCCGAACCAGGCCCCGTCGAGCCGCCGCCCGACGGTGCCCCGGGTGACGAGCCGCCGGGCGAGCCGCTCCCGCCGGGTGACCCCAACCTGCCGCCCCCGCCGCCGTGACGGGTGCCGACCGCCCCGTCGTCTCGCCTCGGCCGCTGGCCGCGGACCTGCGCAGCGACCAGACCCGTGACCTGCCCAGCCGCACCGATGCGCTCGGCGCTGCGCTGTCGCAGACGATCGGCGGCCCGGTGGGCCGGCACGCGCTCATCGGGCGCCAGCGGTTCCTAACGCCGCTGCGAGTGATGTTCGGCATCGCGGTGGTGTTCCTGGCGCTGGGCTGGACCACCAAATCGCCGTGCCTGCAGACCGTCGGACAGGGCACCGCCGACCAGAAGGTCGCCAACTGGGCCAACAACCGGGCCTACTACGAGCTCTGCTATTCCGACACCGTGCCGCTCTACGGCGCGGAACTGCTGAACCAGGGCAAGTTTCCGTACAAGTCGAGCTGGATCGACACCGACGCGTCCGGTAAACCGCACATCCGCTACGACGGCGAAACCGCCATCCGCTACATGGAATACCCGGTGCTGACCGGGCTGTACCAGTACGGATCGATGGCGCTGGCCAAGACTTACACGGTGCTCACCAAGATCACGCCGGTGCCGGTGGTGGCCGAGGTGGTGATGTTCTTCAACTTCGCCGCGATCGGGTTGGCGCTGGCTTGGCTGGTGACGGTGTGGGCCAGCGCGGGACTGGCCGGACGGCGACCGTGGGACGCCGCCCTGGTGGCCGGCTCGCCGATCCTGATCTTCCAGATCTTCACCAATTTCGACGCGCTGGCAACGGCTTTGGCGATGACCGGACTGCTGGCCTGGGCCCGCCGGCGCCCGGCGCTGGCCGGCGTATTGATCGGCCTGGGCGTGGCGGCCAAGCTCTATCCGGCGCTGCTGCTGTTCCCGATCGTGCTGCTGGCACTGCGCACCGGCCGGCTGCGCGCGGCCGGGGTGACCCTGGCTACGACGGCAGCCTCCTGGCTGGTGGTGAATCTGCCGGTGGCACTGCTGTATCCGCGGGGCTGGTCGGAGTTCTTCCGGCTCAACGCCCGCCGGGGCGACGATATGGACTCGCTGTACAACGTCTTCAAATCCTTCACCGGGTGGCGCGGTTTCGATCAGCACCTGGGCTTCTGGGAGCCCCCGGTGATCCTCAACTCCGTGGTGGCCGTGGCGTTTCTGGCCTGCTGCACGGGCATCGGCTACCTGGCGCTGACCGCCCCGCGGCGCCCCCGGCTGGCCCAGCTGGCGTTCCTGGTGGTGGCGGCGTTCCTGCTGACCAACAAGGTGTGGAGCCCGCAGTTCTCGCTGTGGCTGGTGCCGCTGGCGGTGCTGGCGCTGCCGCACCGGCGGATCCTGCTGGCCTGGATGACCGTCGACGCCGTGGTCTGGGTGCCGCGGATGATGTACCTGTTCGGCGTGCAGAACCACGGACTGCCCGAACAGTGGTTCACCACAACGGTTTTGGTGCGCGATCTGGCCGTCGTCGGGATGTGCTACCTGGTCATCCGCCAGATCCGGCGTCCGCGGGAGGATCTGGTGCGCATGCGCGGGGGAGTCGACGACCCGTCGGGCGGGGTGTTCGACGGTGCGCCCGACGACCCGCCGTCGTGGCTGCCGCGCCGGCTGCGGCCTACGCCGGTCGCCACAAAGGCGCCGACCGACGAGGACTACCAGGCGCTGGCCGTCAGCGCGGTCGGAGGCGTCGGCCCGACGGCGGACCGCTAGCGCGGGTCTGCGCGATTTCGCAGGTCGCGGGTCGTTCCTGTAACCTGAGCCGGTTGCCGACGCAGGCGACCCTCCTGCCGCGGAATCCCCCGCGGCCGCACTACGACCATAGGAGGTGATGAGGTTCCCATGCGTCCATACGAAATCATGGTCATCCTTGACCCCACTCTTGACGAGCGCACCGTGGCCCCGTCGCTGGAGACGTTCCTGAACGTCATCCGCAAAGACGGTGGCAGCGTCGACAAGGTGGACATCTGGGGCCGTCGCCGGCTCGCCTACGAGATCGCCAAGCACGCCGAGGGCATCTACGCCGTCATCGACGTCAAGGCAGCGCCCGCTTCGGTCGCCGAATTGGATCGTCAGCTGGGGCTGAACGAGTCGGTTCTGCGCACCAAGGTGATGCGGACCGACAAGCACTGATCCAAGACGGTGGGTCCGCGTGCGGGTTAGTCTCGCGAGCGAACATCCACCCAATCCCAGGAGGATCCCGTGGCTGCTGGTGACACCACCATCACCGTCGTCGGAAACCTGACCGCCGATCCGGAACTTCGGTTCACCCCGTCGGGGGCGGCCGTCGCCAACTTCACCGTCGCCTCTACTCCCCGGATCTATGACCGGCAGAGCGGCGAGTGGAAGGACGGCGAGGCGCTGTTCCTGCGCTGCAACATCTGGCGGGAGGCCGCGGAGAACGTGGCCGAGAGCCTGACTCGCGGCGCTCGGGTGATCGTGACCGGGCGGCTCAAGCAGCGCTCGTTCGAAACCCGCGAGGGCGAGAAGCGCACTGTGGTCGAGGTCGAGGTCGACGAAATCGGACCTTCGCTGCGGTACGCCACGGCGAAGGTCTCCAAGACCAGCCGCGGTGGCGGCGGCGGTGGATTCGGCGGTGGCGGTGGCGGTGGGGGTGCCTCCCGGCCTGCTGCGGCCTCGGCACCGGCCGATGACCCGTGGAGCAACGCCCCGGCGTCCGGTTCGTTCGCCGGTGGCGACGACGAACCGCCCTTCTGACACCACCCGTATTCGAAAACAGTTGAGAAAGAGACAGATTCATGGCCAAGGCCAATAAGCGCCGGCCGGCGCCGGAAAAGCCGGTCAAGACGCGCAAGTGCGTGTTCTGCTCCAAGAAGGGGCAGGAGATCGACTACAAGGACACCTCGCTGCTGCGCACCTACATCAGCGACCGCGGCAAGATCCGCGCCCGCCGGGTCACCGGCAACTGTGTCCAGCACCAGCGCGACATCGCGATCGCGGTGAAGAATGCCCGCGAGGTCGCCCTGCTGCCGTTCACCTCTGCCACCCGCTAGGCCCACGCAGGCCCGGCGCATACCGAAAGTACGAACATGAAGCTCATCCTGACCACCGAGGTCGACCACCTCGGCTCGGCCGGTGACACCGTCGAGGTCAAAGACGGGTACGGCCGCAACTACCTGCTGCCGCGCGGACTGGCCATCGTGGCCACCCGCGGCGCGCAGCGCCAGGCCGACGAGATCCGTCGGGCGCAGGAGACCAAGGCCGTCCGCGACCTGGACCACGCCCGCGAGATCAAGACCGCCCTGGAGGGCCTGGGCTCGGTGACCCTGCCGGTGAAGACCTCGGGCGACTCCGGCAAGCTCTTCGGCTCGGTCACCGCCGCTCATATCGTCAACGCGGTGAAGAAGGCCGGTGGCCCGAACCTCGACAAGCGTCTGGTTCACCTGCCCAAGGCGCACATCAAGTCCGTCGGCGAGCACAAGGTCGAGGTGCGCCTGCACCACGACCTGAACGCTCTGCTCGGGCTGAATGTCGTCGCCGAAAGCTGAGCGGGCCGCGAAGCGGACCGCGAGGCTTGCCGGTGATTGAGGACAGCGTCGCGGAGAGTTAACAGCTGACACCGAACGCCCCGGTGGAACCCCTGGAGGTTCCACCGGGGCGTTTGCTGTGCGTTCAGCGAACGAAACCGGTGTGCTCTGCCGGAGCAAACTACACATGCCGTTAACCTGCGGCGCTGTGAGTCGTTACGCAACACTCCCGGGACGGCAACCCGATGCGACACGCCGTAGCGATCTCCATCCCCAGCCCATAACTTTCCCTATTGCCGGTTGACCTGCGGATTTGGGGAAAACTTCTACTGATGTACACAAGTTCTCCCCAAGGGCCCAACACGCTCCACCTGATGTTTCCACACAGCATCCACAGGTTGCTCCACAGCGTCGATTTGCGCGGGGGCCAGCAACGTCTAGCGTTACAGCGCGCGCGTACGCAGGCCGCCGCCGAGCGGAGTTGTCGGACCCGAGGAATACCGTCGGATTCGAGCGGTATTCGAATGTGCGTTTGACGGAAGGGGGCAGGTCGAGATGGCCGTAGTGGACGATCTTGGGCACCCGGACGGGGAGGCCCCGCCGTCGAGTGAGGACTTCGGGCGGCAGCCGCCGCAGGACATGGTGGCAGAGCAGTCCGTGCTGGGCGGCATGCTGCTGAGCAAGGACGCCATCGCCGACGTCCTGGAGAAGCTGCGCCCCGGGGACTTCTACCGCCCGGCCCACCAGAGCATCTACGACGCCGTCTTGGACCTCTACGGCCGCGGTGAACCTGCCGATGCCGTCACCGTCTCCGCCGAGCTGGACCGGCGCGGGCTGCTGCGCCGCATCGGCGGGGCCCCGTACCTGCACACGCTGATCTCGACCGTCCCGACGGCCGCCAACGCCGGCTACTACGCGGGCATCGTCGCCGAGAAGGCGCTGCTGCGCCGGCTGATCGAGGCCGGTACCCGGGTGGTCCAGTACGGCTACGCGGGCGCCGAGGGTGCCGACGTGTTCGACGTGGTGGATCGCGCCCAGGCCGAGATGTTCGACGTCAGCGACCGGCGCACCAGCGAGGATTTCGTGCCGCTGGAGGACCTTCTGCAGCCGACCATGGACGAGATCGACGCCATCGCCTCCAACGGCGGCGTGGCCCGCGGTGTGGCGACCGGGTTCACCGAGCTCGACGACATCACCAACGGCCTGCACGCCGGCCAGATGATCATCATCGCCGCGCGCCCGGGTGTCGGGAAGTCAACGCTCGGATTGGATTTCATGCGCTCCTGCTCGATCAAGCAGCGGCAGGCCAGCGTCATCTTCTCGCTGGAAATGAGCAAGTCCGAGATCGTCATGCGCCTGCTGTCGGCCGAGGCGAAAATCAAGCTCGGTGACATGCGCTCGGGCAAGATGAGCGACGACGACTGGGCCCGGCTGGCGCGGCGGATGAGCGAGATCAGCGAGGCGCCGCTGTACATCGACGATTCGCCGAACCTGACCATGATGGAGATCCGTGCCAAGGCCCGCCGTCTGGCACAGAAGTCCGACCTACGGCTCATTGTGGTGGATTACATGCAGCTGATGACGTCCGGCAAGAAATACGAATCACGCCAGCAAGAAGTGTCGGACTTCTCGCGTAGCCTTAAATTGATGGCAAAAGAATTGGACGTTCCGGTGGTCGCAATTAGCCAGCTGAACCGTGGCCCGGAACAGCGTACGGATAAGCGTCCGCAAGTCTCTGACCTGCGTGAAAGCGGCTCGCTCGAGCAAGATGCGGATATGGTAATGCTATTGCACAGGCCGGATGCATTTGATCGTGATGACCCTCGCGGGGGCGAGGCGGACATTATTCTCGGTAAACACCGAAATGGTCCGACTGCCACAATTACCGTGGCGCATCAATTGCATTTGTCACGATTTACAAATATGGCGCGTTAGTTCCCTCCTAGGGTAGGTTCTCGCGCTCGACTTAAAAATCTCACGGCTGACTTCTTGGCGCGACTTGCCCGGCAGGTATGGGCGAATGCCCGTGTTGCCCGAAAGAAGTATCAGGCCGCGAGCTGGGGGCTGGTGCTTCTTCTTGGCAGTGGGAGCCCTTGCCGCCGTCGCCCTCGATGTCGCTTGGAGTCGGTGTCGAACTAATGGCGGTGGCAGTCCTCCACGTGCATGGAGCCAACGTGCACGGGTTCATTCAAGGGCAACTTCGCGGATGCCGAAGACGTCAAGTCGAGTCGAATCAGGGGCGTGCGAGCGTGTTGAAGACAGCACGGAGTTTTCCCGGCAGCTGGCTTTCGGTGGTGTCCATGCAGTGTGCGCGAACTCGATTTCCGGACTTCGTGAATCGGGTCTCGATGGAGTAGCGGCGAGCGCGAGGTTGTCCGGTGATGCAGACATGAAGATCTGATCCTCGGCCCGTAACGTGCCAGCAGCGTAGGTGGTCGTTGTGCGGAGCCTGGGGGGTGAAGATGCGGTGGCGGTCGTCGATCGCGAGTGCGTTGTCGAAGTCAGCTGCCGCGAGATATCTGTCGGCGGGATCAAGGGCCATGCCTTTTCGGATCTTCTCAGCCAACGCCTGCGACACGTGGGGTGCACGGTCGCGCACCGGAACGTACTTTCCGTGCAAGATGTCGTCGACTGA